>CAXTBX010000134.1:0-11321 GCA_964242205.1 uncultured Chthoniobacterales bacterium | reverse complement strand
AGATCATGACGATCATCAACGCCCGGGTCAAGACGGACAACTATGACCTGGTCTTTGACAAAACAGGCCTGAGCACGGGAGGCGTGCCGGTGGTCATCCACGCCAACGACAAGTTCGAGTTCAGCGACGACGTGATCACCGCGCTCAACAAGAACCGCCCGGCAGCGACCGAGAGTGGTACCACCCCCGCTTCGGCCAAGCTCTCCGCCACACCCAAACCCGCAGCCACGGCGGCCCCAAAGAGGTAACTTTCCCGGTTTTGCAAGCTCCGCGAACGCGGCGGTGGGGTCGGACCCGCCACCGCGTTTTGTATTTTATGACCGTGCAAAGCGCACCCGCAGGGACTCCTCTGATTGCAGGGCAGACTAGGCGGATAAACTTTTTCTGGACACCCTCCCCCCGCTACCGGATGATTCCGTGCGGACCGGGACACAGCCGGTGGTAGCAAGTTCTTCCAAGGCATGAATGACTTTATCGGCAAGGGGGGACCGTTGATGTGGCTGCTGTTGTTGGCCAGCATCGTGGCGGTCGGGGTTTTCTTCGAGCGGTTGACGTATCTGCGGCGGGTGTCCATCCCGGTGGGCGACTTCCTGCGCGGCCTGGCCAACCTGATCCGCCGAGGCAGTTACACCGAGGCGCAAATCGAATGCAAATCCACGCCTGGGCCGGTGCCGCGCGTCGTGTACGCCGCGATTCTCCGCCATGATTTGCCGCGCTCCAACCTCAAAGAAATTGTCCAAGAGGCCGGGCAGTTGGAGGTTCCTACTCTGGAGAACCACCTGCCGGTGCTCGCCATCATCGCCCAGGTTTGCCCCCTGATCGGCTTGCTCGGCACCGTGACCGGGATGATCCACGCGTTTGTCACGGTTTCCTCGCAGGGTGGCTACGTCACGGCGAACACGCTTTCCAACGGCATTTACCAGAGCCTGCTGACGACGGCGGGCGGCTTGGTGGTGGGGATTCCGGCGTTTGTGGCGCATGCGTATCTTTCCACCCGCGTCAATGCCTTGCTGCACGACATGGAGCGGGCCGGGATCGAAATCGTCAACTTGCTGGTCGATCACCGGCCCGAGGCGGACATCATCCATTTCGGCAGCGCCGTGAATGGCCCCGGGCAGGTGGTGAATTATCGGCAGGAGAGGAAGTAGGCCTGACTAAGGCGAGAAGCCTCAAGCTTCAAGCCTCAAGCTTCAAAGAGGGAATAAAAGTCAGGGTTCGAGGCACGAACGTTTTCCTTGGCACTTTTCTCTTGATCCTTCCTTGAAGCTTGAAGCTTGAAGCTTGAGGCTTAAAGCTTAATGCTTTTCCCCGATGAAGCTCACCCGCTCCGCCTCGCTCGCGGTCGGCCCGTTGGGACTGGTGTCGCTGCTCAACGTGGTACTGCTGCTCTTGCTGTTCTTCCTGCTCGGCTCGTCGTTCGTGCTGCAACCGGGCATCATGGTGTCGCGGCTGCCGTATTCGCCCTTTAACCTGCCGCCGGAAACCAACGCCCGGCTCGTCACCCTGCAACCCGGGCCGCCCCTGCGCATTTTTTATCAGGACCAGCGCGTGACCTTGGAACAGCTCGGCAAGCAACTGGCCGCCTACCGGGGCAGCCCACGCACCGTTACCCTGCGCGCCGACAGCGGCACGCCCTACGAATCAATCGTCGCCGTGATGAACCAGGCGCTCCAACAGGAATACGCTGTTCGCTTGGCGACGGTCCCCGGCCCCGGCCAGCCGTGAAGCTCGTCCCTGCCGCCCACGGTCCGCCCGACAACCCGCCGGAACTGATCTTCCAGTGGGAACGGCGTTCGCGCGCACACTGGCGGCTGGGGGGCATCATCGCGCTTTCACTCCTGGCCCACGCGATCAGCTTTTACGTGTTGCAGGTCGCCTACACGCCGACCGGTTCGCAGCTTCCGCCGCCCGCCCAGGTGGAGATGATCCCGTCCGACGACCCCGGCAACGCCGCCTTCGCACGGTGGCTGAGCATGGCCGACCCGTCGCTGATCGTCCAGCCCACCGCCCCGTCCAACGCGGAAACACTCGCGACGCTGGGTTTCCGTTACGTGCCATCCTACGAGGCGGCGCGGCCCGGCTTCAAGTCGCTCGACGCGCTGCCGGGCGCGGCGGTCGTCACCACGCCGCCCCGGCCCCGGATGCCCGGCCCGGTGCCGGTCAACAGCGCGCGGCTGGAGGGCAATCAGCGTCCGCCCGAGCCACCGGCGGCGCAGCGGACCCGCGTCTTGCTTACGGGCGGCATCGAGTCGTTGCTGGACGGTCCGCTGCCGCCCATCGACTTCAAAACCGCCAAGGGCAGCGAGCCGCTGGAGCCGACGGTGTTCCTGGTTGGCGTGCGCCCGGAGGGTGGCGCGCCGTTTCTCTTCCGCGACAGCGTGACTACTCCGAGCGGCGGCAAGGCCCGGCCGGGCGGCAGTGCGGCGGCGGGAGAGTTGGCACGAGTTTATCCCGGCAGCGCGGCAGCGGACGAATTCGCGCGGGTTTACCTCGCCAGATTGAATTTTCGGCCAGCGGAAGGTGCGGCGGAGGGGGTAACCTGGGGCCGGGCGGAGTTTGCCTGGGACAACGATATTTACCAATAAAGCCCGCTGGCGGCAAGAAGCTCCAGGCTTCAAGGAAGGTTTAAACTTCAAGGCTCAAGAGTGTCAGCTTCAGGCGCTCTCAGCATCTTGAGCCTTGAATCTTCTGGCCGCCTTCCTTGAAGCTTGGAGCTTAAAGCTTGAAGCTTCTCCCCCATGATCCGCGTTCCCCTGACGGTCATCGTCTTCCTCTACCTCTTCACCTTCCTGGCGGTGATCGCCGCCGGGTGGCTGGTGGACGAATACCGCCGCGCCCGCCGCGCCCGCCGGACTTTGCAATTTCGGTTACGTTGCGCGATATGTGGATTTGAATTCGAGGACCGCAGCGCTTCCCCGCTGCCAGGTTGTCCGCGTTGCGGACGACTCAACGAACGCCTGCCGTTCGACCCTCTTTAACACCAGCACAGCAAGCAACCTACCCCTTCTTTTTTCTTGACCTATGGGCATGTGGATTGGCCGTAACCGGAAAGCCAGAGTCACGTATGGCTTCGACGAAATTGCCCTGGTTCCCGGGCAGGTGACCATTAACCCCAACGAGGTGGATACCCGCTTCGCCATCCCGCGCAAGGACGGCAGCGCGCTGGAACTGCGCATCCCCATCCTCGCCAGCGCGATGGACGGCGTGGTGGATGTGCCCTTCGCCATTGAGATGGGCAAGCTTGGCGGCCTGGCCGTGCTCAACCTCGAAGGCGTCCAGACCCGTTACAAGAACCCGCAGGAGGTGCTGCACAAGGTCTTGGAAGCCGACAAGAACGAGGTCACGGCTCTGCTGCAAAAGATTTACGTCGAACCGGTGCAAGAGACGCTCATCGCAGCGCGCGTTCGCCAGATGAAGGGCGCGGGAGTGCTCGCCGCCGTGTCGTCGATCCCGCAAAAGGCCGCGCTCTACGGCAAAATCGCCGCCGAGGCGGGCGCGGACGTGTTCGTCGTCCAGAGCACGGTTTCAACCGTGCGGCACATCTCGACCGAGTACGAATCGCTGGACCTGGCGAAATTTTGCCAGGACATGCCGATTCCGGTCATCATCGGCAACGCGGTCAGCTACGACGTGACGCTGGAGCTCATGGAGTGCGGCGTGGCGGGCGTGCTGATCGGCGTCGGACCCGGCGCGGCCTGTACCTCGCGCGGCGTGCTGGGCCTGGGAGTGCCGCAAGTGACGGCGACCGTCGATTGCGCCGCCGCCCGGGATGCGTACCACAAGAAAACGGGACGTTATGTCCCGATCATCACCGACGGCGGGATGCGCACCGGCGGCGACGTGTGCAAGGCGCTGGCCTGCGGGTCGGACGCCGTCATGATCGGCAGCCCCTTCGCCAAGGCGCAGGAGGCACCCGGCCAGGGGCACCACTGGGGCATGGCCACCCCGCACGCGAATTTGCCGCGCGGCACGCGCATCAAGGTCGGCACGACGGGGCCGCTCAAGCAGATCCTTTTCGGCCCGGCCAGCGTGGACGACGGCAGCGAAAACCTCGTCGGCGCGATCACGACCTGCATGGGCAACGTCGGCGCGGCCAGCATCCGCGAGTTCCAGGAGACGGAAATCATCATCGCCCCGTCGATCAAGACCGAAGGCAAGCTGTTCCAGACCGTGCAGAGCGTCGGGATGGGAACCCGTTAAAAGTGGAAACGCGGAAGTGGGAACGCGGAACACGGAAGCAGAAAACCGGTTGCGGGCCTTTCCGTTCCTCTGCTAAGTAAACCTCCCCCGCCGCGCACCATTCCGCACTTTTACTTCCGCGTTCCGACTTCCCACTTCCCACTTTTCTTATGTTTGAGCGCAGAGTCGTCATCACCGGCATGGGCGTGCTGTCGCCCGTTGGCAACGATTTGCCGACCTTTTGGAGCAATCTGACCAGCGGTGTCAGCGGCATCAAACCGATCTCGATGTTCGACGTCAGCAACTACGAGTGCAAGATCGCCGGGGAAGTGCGCGACTACGATCCCGCCAAATATTTCAACACGCCCAAGGACGTGCGCCGAGCTGACCGTTACACGCAATTGACGATGGGCGCGGCCAAGATGGCCATGGCCGACAGTGGGATTGACTTGGAAAAGGAAGACCTCGGGCTTTTCGGCTGCATGCTGGGCAGCGGCGTCGGCGGCCTGCGGACGCTCGAAATCCAACACAGCATCCTCGAAAACAAGGGACCGGACCGCGTGTCGCCGTTCATGATCCCCATGATGATCTCCAACATGGCCAGCGGATTGGTGAGCATGGAATTCGGCCTAGGCGGGCCGAACATGTGCCACGTCACGGCCTGTGCGACGGCAAACAACGCCATCGGCGAAGCGTGGCGGACCATCAAATTTGGTGATGCTGACGTGTTCCTGGCCGGGGGCAGCGAGGCGTCTGTCAACACGCTTTGCATCTCGGGTTTCGGCGCGATGAAGGCGCTCAGCACCCGCAACGACGAGCCGGAGAAAGCCAGCCGTCCATGGGATAAGGACCGCGACGGCTTCGTGCCCAGCGAGGGTGCGGGGGTGCTGGTCGTCGAGGAACTGGAGCACGCCAGGAAGCGTGGCGCACGGATCTATTGCGAGTTAGCCGGGTATGGCACCAGCGCTGATGCCTACCACATGACCTCGCCGCAGCCGGAAGGCCTCGGCGCAGCGCGCTGCATGGAGATGGCGCTCCGGCACGCCAAGGTCCGTCCAGAAGAGGTAGAATACATCAACGCGCACGGCACCAGCACGGGCCTGGGCGACGTGTGCGAAACCAAGGCGATCAAGAAGGTTTTCGGGCAACACGCGCTGCCCGGCGGGGTGCTGGTCAGTTCCACCAAGTCCATGACCGGCCACACGCTCGGCGCGGCGGGGGCTCTGGAGATGGCGGCGTGCGCGCTGGCAATCCGCGATGGCTTGGTGCCGCCTACGATCAACCTCGATTGCCCTGGCGAGGGCTGCGACCTGGATTACGTGCCGCACAAGGCGCGCGAGAAGAAGGTACGCGTGGCGGTGAACAATTCGTTCGGTTTCGGCGGGCACAACGCCACGCTGGTCGCCAAGGAATTCGCGGATTAGCCGCCGGAAGGTTCAGCCCATGTTTGCGGACGGCACTTCCGGTCGGGCGGCGGTCCGGATGGTGCGCTGGGCCGTGGCAGCGGCGGTGGTACTGGGAGCCTTTTGGTTTCTGGTGGGCCGCTTCGTTCGCCGTCAGGATTCCTCGGCGTGGCGTCCCCGTGCCGTGGTTCAGCGTCCCCGACCCAACGGCGCGAGCAAGCTTCCCTTGTTGGCCACCAACGAGCCGTCGCTTCCTCTGCCCGAAGCGATGCCGGACGCGCCCGACCGCATGGCAGACGCGCGGAGCCGCCGCCAAGCGCACCTGACCGAGATCTTGGCGGCAGCGGGGATGCGTTACCCGGCGCACGAGGTATATCTGCGCGGATTCAAGCACGAAGGGCTGCTGGAACTCTGGGCGCGCTCCGCTGCGGACGCTGGCTTCCGGCTGATCTTCACGTACCCCATCCGGTGCGCGTCTGGCCGCCTCGGTCCCAAGCGGCGCGAGGGCGACGGGCAGGTGCCGGAGGGATTTTACACCGTGGACCGGTTCAACCCGCGCAGCCTGTTTCATCTGTCGCTCGGACTTGATTATCCCAACGCCGCCGACCAACGGCTCACGACCGATCCCGCGCACCCCGGCTCCGGCGTGTTCATCCATGGAGCGGCGGTGTCGGTCGGCTGTCTGGCAATGGGCGATGCGGCGGCGGAGGAAATCTATCTGACGGCCCGGGACGCCGGGGCGAGCGAGTCACAGGGTCCTGCCGTCCACCTTTTTCCCTGCCGGATGAACCGGGAGAATTGGCAAGCTATCCTGGCTCCATGCAGCGCGGGCCGCCCGGAGTTGCGCGCGCTGTGGCGCACGCTCCAGCAAGGTTTCGATCATTTTGAGCGCACCCGGCAACCGCTGGTCGTCCGCGTCGACCCGCGAGGGAATTATCTGGTGGAGTGACCTTGGCAAAATCAGCCGAGGCCTTCTCCATACCGGCCTACCGCAAGTACTGCTGCCACGCCCGCCAGCTTTCCGGCCAGCGTGCCAGCCCGGCGGCGGTTTGTGCTTCCAGATAGTGAAAATAAGCCGGGCAATCCGCGCACGGCGTAATCTTGCCGAGCGTGTCCAGCGCGCCTGCCGGATCATTGGCGGCCACTTGCGCGCGGTAAAGCGCCAGGACCGCCGCCGGTTCGGGGGCATCGGCGCGTAGCTCGCGCTGTAGTTCCATCAAGGGGCGCGCCGCGTTGCCCGCCGGTGGAACTTCCGGCTTTGTCGCGTAGCGGGCCACGATCTCGCAGGCGGCCCGCGCTGCCTCGGGCGTGCCGGAGCGCGCCGCCGCATCCGCCCACCAGCGCCAACCCAGCGCCTGCCAGGCCGGATGACCATCCATCGCCGCCGCGAGGCCGTCGCCCGACGCCCGCAGCAGCCACCACCGAAAAAACGCCGTTTTTTGCGGGTCGGTGAACCGTCGCAAGTCGGGATCGGCGCGCAGGGTGTCGTCGATGAAGTCGCCGCTGTCCGGCGGCTCCAGCACCTGCAACAGCGCCAGGGCCAAAGAAGGATCGCGCCGCGCCGGGGGACTCAGCCGGTCCAGGAAAGTGGGGTCGCGTCCGGCCAGTGCGTAGACGGGTCCGAGGGCGCCGACGGCCTGGGCCGGATCGCGGCGGTAGGCTTCCAGCAGCGCGCTGATCGCCCGTCCGGTTTGGCCGGTGGCAGCCCAGACCAGTGCCTCGTTGCGCGCCGGGGCGGGGTCGATGTTTTCGAGGAAGCGCGCGCGGCGGAAGTCCGCCGCCGCCTCGTCGGCGTCGCGGTGTGCCCCGACAGCGACCGCTCCGCGGATGTAGACGGCGCGCCAGTCCAGCGGCGACCACGCCAGCGCCTGCGAAACCGCGTGGTAAGCCCCGGGGTAATCGCCCCGGCGGGCGCGGGCTTCAGCTTCTTGGGTCCAACGAGCCACGCCCTGCTCGCCGGGCAGGTTCAGGGTGCCCCGCGCATTCCAGGTCCAGAGCGCGCCGACCAGCATGAAAACGATCCCCGCCCCGCGCCACGCCCAACCCGTCCTGGCGGGCGCGGGGCGGGCGGCGGTGTCGCCGGGCAGTTTGGCGGGTGAGTTTCCCGGCAGCGCCAGCCCGAACAGGAACAGCGCGGCGAAGGCGCTGCCAATTCGGTGCGCGGAAACGTCCACAAAACTGTGCGCCAGAAATCCCGCGACGCCCAACGCTGCCGCGAGCCGCAACGGGCGATCTTCACCGTGCCGGGGCGGACGCAACCGGCACGCGAGCAACGCCAACGCCGCCCCGGCGGCCACCACGCCCGGCCAGCCGAGTTCCGCGCCGAGCCACAGCCAGTCGCTCTCCGGGTGGCGCACGCGCAAGGTGTTCTGGACCGCCTGTCGCCGGTAGGCCGGAAATATTTCGTTGAACGTGTTCAGCCCCTGGCCGCACCAAGGGCCGTTGGCGACCATGTCCAGCGTGTCGGCGTAGAGCGACCGGCGCAGGGCGTTGGACACCGTGTTCCCGCCGACGGTTGGGTCGTCCGACCGAAAACGCGCCAGGGTGTTGCCGCCGAACAGCAGCGCACCGCTGCCCACCACCAGCGCCAGGGAGACGACCATCGCCAGCCGCCGCCAGCGCGCCAGTCCACCCGCCGCCTGGTGGCGCGTGCGGTGCATGGTTTCCACGCCGAGGTAGACCGCCGTCGTCACCACCAGCAGGACCGCGCCCGCGCGCGAAAAACTGTGAAATACCGCCAGCGCGACCGCCAGCCAGCCCACCAGCCACGCCAGCGCCGCCGGTTTGCGCCCGGCCCGCCAGGCCGCGCGTCCGCAGGCCAGCACGGGCAGCGCGCCCAGGGCGAAGAAATCCGCCGTCTGGTTGCGGTTGGGAAAGGGGCCAAAATGCCGCTCGTTCAGCCAGCCCGGCACGATGATCCCCGCCCGGTAAGTGGCCACGGCGAGGACCGCCAGCGCGACCACGCCGCCCGCGAAGATGCTCCCCGCCCGGCGGCGCTCGTCGTCGGTCCAGCGCACGGTGCCCAGCCAATAGAGCCAGCCCAGGCCCGCCGCGAAGACGGCCAGCGATTCCGCCGTGAGGCAGGGCTGGGGGCTGAGGGTGGCGGGCAGAACAGTCCCGAGGTCGCCGACCAGCGCCGCGCGCCACCGGGGCACGGCGAACCAGTCTGCGGGCAGGAAGGCTGCCAGCGAGAGCAGCAGCAGCGCGCCCAAAGCGACGTTGACCCACCGACCGAGACTGCCGCGCGGCGGCAGGGCCGCCAACAAACCGCCCAGCGCGAGGAGAGCCAACCCCTGGCTCCAGCGTTCCGTCGCGCCGCCCAGCGCAACGCAGCCCAGCGGCAAGAGCGCCAGGTAGGCGCGCGACGGGCCGGGCAGGCGAGGCCAGACGGTCCGGGGCCGGGAGGGAGGCGGCTGGGAGGCCACCACCCGGCGGCGGCGAACGGTTCTCATGGGCATGGGAAACTCCTAAAGCAAGATTTGCGCTCTACGTGGGTGGGGAGCAAGAAGTTTTGGCGTTGAGTGGGGTCTTGACGTGCGGGTTGTGGGTTGTGGGATAGTGCCTGCTTTATAAGTTCTGTCATCCTGAGCGGAGCGACGCGCGCAGTCGAGGGACTTTCCGGCCCGCGGCAGCGAGGCATCCCTGGCAGATTCAATGCTGTCTGACCATGCCACGTTTGCCTCCGGCGGCGGAAGGTCCTTCGGTAATTATATACTTGGCTGCAACAGCAAAACTCGCAGGTGCGAGCATTTTTGACTTGAGCGAGTGCGGGCATCATGAGAGTATGGTGCTGTGCTAAGGGAAGAACTCCTCAAAAAACGTCTCGTGCTCGAACGCCAATTGGCGGCGACGCAAGAGGAGTTGGCCCTGATTGCACGGATGCTAGAACTCAATCCGGAGGGCCAACCCAAACCCCTGCCAAACGATGTAATACCCGACGATGTCGAAGTGTATGCAAAGATGACCGCGTCTGAGGCTATCATGCATTTTCTGAATGGGCATCGCTACGAGTTCATGACAGCCCGCGAAGTTTACCGAGCCTTAGTGGCTGGCGGATTGCCATCAAAAGCGCGTCGTTTTGCCAATGTGGTTTACAACGAATTAGACCGCATGGTCGTCCGTGGCGACCTCGAAGAGGGCAGAGTGGAGAGCAAAAAAGCTTACCGGCTCAAATGAAAAGAGCCGGGTGCTTCCACCCGGCTCCCTCAAACCAATTTCCCTGTAGTAGAATGGATAGCACGCCGCTAACACGTCGCTAAGTTTCAAAGGCCCGGCAGACGGAGGAAATAGAGGTTCAAGTCCTCTCAGGGATAATCCTTAATCGCTCACCCGGCAAGCCCAATGTGGCTTGCCGGGTTTCGCTTTTGGATTGCTCTCCACGCTTGCTGCTGGCAAAGTCGGGCACCTTTTAACCACATTCTAATTTCGCGTTCTGCGAACGGCTCCCCGGAAAACCTGAGAATTGACCAGTGGAGAGGCCGCACACAGAGGCACGCGTCCCGACCGGGCGCGGCTGCTTTGTTGCGTCTCTTCATGGGCTCTCTCAGGTGCCTCCGGGGTGAAGCGCGGGTGGCCGCGCCTCTCTGTTGGCAGGGCGTACCACTCCCATGAAAATCCTCTGGCTGCTCCTGCTTCTTGTCCCCACTGGCTATGGCCAGTCGCCACAACCTACGCCGCCCCCTCCATTCCAACTCAATGTGCGCGTGGTTTATCCCGGCGAGAAAGTGCGCCCTGGGTACGCGGCATTCATCTACAAGGCGTTGCGGCAAATTCCCAACGTGGCTTTGGCTGACGAAAAGCCTGACACTACCCTCATCATCACCGAGACTGGCAACGGCAAGCAATACGCCTGCACCTTCACTATCGTCAAACCCGCCAACGATGATGTGGAATTCTACGTCAACGCGGCCACCTCGGGATTATCAACGCCGGACACAACGCCCTTCGACTCCATGATGATCAGCGGGTTAGAGACAAACATTCGCAGCCTCAAACCCATGTACTACTGGGGCGACACTTGGACGCAAATCAGTGAATCGCCCAAGGTCGCACTCACCAACGCGATCAAACTTTTTGACGTGCGAGTCGTGGAAAAAAGCCGACGGGCTGATGAAGACCAGCGGCGCGAACTCAGGAATCATCCAGCCAAACCTATCCAGCTTCCCGCCGACGCCAGGCCATGAGCAAGAAGCCCAATACCGACGAGACGCCGCACGAGCGTTTTGACCGGGCGATGGATGCGATCCTGCGCCAAGGCGGCCAAGATGCTAAGCGTGCTAGCACGACACCACCACCTGCCAAGAAGCAAGCCAAGCCACGCTCACGGCGTCGCGCTTAGACGGCGGCTAATGAGCCGCTTGTAGGTGAGCCTGCGGCCCCGTACCTCGCGGGCCACGAGGGCAAACCGCTCGCCGTCCGTCTTTTTGCGCTCGTTGTACCGCCAGCCCTGTTCGTCCAGGTAGGCTTGCAGTTGCTCGGCGTTGACGTGGACGTAGGTGCCCTTGAGCGTGCGCTTGAGCAGGCACCAGAAGTTTTCCAGCCCGTTGGTGTGGACGCCGTTCTTGACGTACTCGATGGCGTGGTCCACGAATCTGTGTTCGTAATCCGGCCCGAGGTTCTGGTAGGCGATCCAAGCGTCGGTGTGGAGGGTGGAGCCGCGTTCCACGCTGGCCTTGATGACCTCGTAGTACTACTCCGTTAGTTCTTGACGAAGGTCGTTGTCGTGTGGTTCATGGCGTC
>CAXTBX010000133.1:0-11712 GCA_964242205.1 uncultured Chthoniobacterales bacterium | reverse complement strand
CCGCCTCGATGCCGCCGACGCCCCAGCCGACGATGCCCAGGCCGTTGATCATCGTGGTGTGCGAATCGGTGCCCACCAGGCTGTCGGGGTAATAGATGGCCACCCCACCGTCCGTCCCTTCCGAGGACAACACGCCCTTGGCCAGATATTCCAGGTTCACTTGGTGCACAATGCCGATACCAGGCGGCACCACGCCGAACGTCTGGAACGCCTGCTGCCCCCATTTGAGGAACTGGTAGCGCTCGCGGTTGCGCGTGAACTCCATGTCCATGTTCAGCTTGAGCGCCAGCGCGCTGCCCGCGAAATCGACCTGGACGGAATGGTCCACGACGAGATCGACCGGCACGAGCGGCTCGATGATGCCGGGATTTTTGCCCAGCCGGGCCACCGCCGCGCGCATCGCTGCCAGATCGACCAGAAGAGGTACGCCGGTGAAATCCTGAAGCACGATCCGCGCGACCACGAACGGGATTTCCTCATTGATGGGCTGCTGCGCGTTCCAGTTGGCCAAATTGCGCACGTCTTGCTCGGACACCTTTTTGCCGTCACAATTACGCAGCACGGATTCCAGCACGATGCGGATGCTGTGCGGCAGCCGGGAAATCGGCCCCACCCCGGCGGCCTCCAGCGCGGGCAGGCTGTGCAACCGGCCGGTGCGCCCGTGGCCGGGATCGAAGTTTTGGAGGGTCTGGAATGTGTTGAACATAGCGGACTGCTAAACTATCGACATCCAGCGGCGGTTGCAACCGCTACGCTGAGCGCGGAACGGACGTTTTTTCTTCCCAGTTTGCAGTCCACTCTTGTAACGTGTCCGCCGCTTTCTTTGCCCTGATATGAGACGAATCTTTCTCCTGCTGTTATGGTTAGCGGTCGCCTTTTTTCTGTCAGCCCAAGCTGGATTGGCTCAACGTGGGACCAGTCAGCCGGAAGAACGCGGCTGGGGCTCTTCCTGGACCGCCCCGGCCACCGACCAGCAACGCAAAGATCAAGAGCTTGTCAGTCGATGTAAAACCCTCGCAAAAGCCAAGAATCTACAGGGAATCATTGGCGTATGTGATGGCGAACTGCGGGCGCATCCGGACTTTTTCGCTGCTTACGTCATCCGCGCTACAGCCTACACAGACATGAAAAGCTACGACCGCGCCGTGGCTGACCTAGATCACGCGAAGGACCTCGCGATGCGCAAAGATCGTCTGGACGCCGCTTATTCTGTACTGACCTTCCGGGCCGGCGTAAATGCACAACGAAACGACTACCGCGATGCCACGGAGGATCTCCGTGCAGCTGTGAAGATCGATCGCACCAAGCCGGGCGCTCTGAACGATTTGGCTTGGCTGCTGGCTACCGCGCCGAACCCAGCCTTCCGCAACGGGCGCGAAGCCGTCGGCTTGGCAAAAAAAGCCCTGGCAGTTGCGCCGAGCTCTCAGTCCTATGCCGTCATGGACACTTTGGCGGCTGCTTACGCGGAATTGAATGAATTCCCTCGTGCCGTCGAAACCGGCAACTTGGCGTTGGAGAAAGCCCGCGCGCAGATCAAAGACGCCACCAAGCTGGCGAAATTTCAAAACGATGCCTCTGACCGGGTTCGACTTTTCGAAAAACACCAAGCTTACCATGCGCAACCACAGTCTTGATCATCCTCGCTTCCTAGCTCTCATGTACCTCCGCCGTTTCCCGGTCTTTGTCTTCGTTCGTTGCTTAGTGATTGTCCTCCTCTCCTGCATCGTCGGCGTGACCCCGGCTTCGCTGGCCGCAGCCGCCAGCAGCATCCCAGGCTACGCCATCGTCCCTCTCACCATCCTCCCCCGCACCAACCAGACGACGGTTCGAGTTGCTGTCAATGGCCAGTCAACCATGCTGATTCTGGATACCGGAGCGAGCACTTCGCTACTTGACCGTAATTTTTACAAGGGCGCGCAATCCAAAGCGAGCAGCGTCGCAGAGAGCGATCTGCCAGCCGGTATCCCCAGCCAGACGAAAGGCAACGGCCTCAAGGCTGAAGTGGGGTATGTCAGCTTGAAAGCTGGCAACGCTGATTTCGGCAAAGGGCCGGTAAGCGTCATGGATCTTTCGTCGATGTTCGGAGCTTACAATAGCAGGCACGGGGCTGGCGCGATTGGCGGGCTGCTCGGCGAGGACGTGCTACGCCGGTACGCCGCAATCATTGATTGGCGGCGCCGGGGAGTTTACTTCAATCTGGATTCCTCCAAACGGATGAAAAATTTGGGCAAAGAATTGACCGCCGGTGGTTGGACGGCAGTGCCCATGTCATCGACCTCTGGAAGACGTTTCACGGTGCCTTGTACCGTGGGCAGTCAACCTGCCAAGCTGCTCGTTGATACCGGTGCCGGATTCACGGCTTTTTCACCCGGGATCGTGCCTTTGAAGATGCTCTACAATCGGGACACCGGTCCGTCCATGGCGAGGCTGGCTTCACTTGAGGCCACCAGCTCGATGATCGGGGGAGACTCCACCAGCTATCCCGCCGACTTGGAGCACTGGAAAATTGGCGCTTATGAAATTGACCACTCGACGGTGGCGGTGCACCGCTTTCCGCCCCATTCCATGGATGACGAATCGCCGGGTGCTGGTCCCATGCTCGGCCTGCTCGGGCCAGAGATTTTAGCGCGGAACAATGCCATCATCGACATCGCGGGCTCCACGCTTTACCTCAAGAGGAGCGCAGCCGCTACGGGTGTAACCAAACGAAAATCTTTGGCGCGATAGGGAAGCGCCATCACCCGCGGAATGCTATCTTCCCGGATGGAGACTCTCTGGTGGACCGTATCGCTGGTCCTGATCGCGCTCGGCTTGCTCGGCGCGGTGTTTCCCGTGCTGCCGGATAGCCTGCTCATCCTCGCGGGTGCGTTTCTGCATCATTTCACGATCCGTCCCGACCACACTGTCGGTTGGTGGACCCTGGGCATCCTGATGGCGCTCTGCATCGCGGCGCACATCGTAGATTTCGTGGCGGGTGCTGTCGGCGCGCGGCGCTTCGGAGCGAGCAAATGGGGGGCGTTCGGCGGGTTCGTCGGGGCCATCGTCGGTCTGTTTTTCTTTCCGGTCGGCTTGTTTCTAGGCCCAGTGCTCGGTGCGCTCTGCGCGGAAATCGTTTTCGCGGGCCGTTCGGTGGGTCCGGCGGTGCGCTCCGGCTGGGGCACCCTGCTTGGTACGACCGCCGGGATGATCGGCAAGGTGGTGATCGATCTGGCGATGGTGGCGATATTCCTCTGGAGTGCGTTGCAGTTGTAGGCTACGGTCGCAGCGGATCGACAGACGGTCGTCGGCGGACGCGGTGCCCTCACCGGCCCGTGGCCCGCCGGAGGAAAGTCCGAACACCACAAGGCATCACGCCGCGTAGAACACGCGGGAGCCGACGGCGCAAGCCGGCGGCGACGGACAGTGTCACAGAAAACAAACCGCCCTGGTCCGCCCGTACGGAGACCGGGGTAAGGGTGAAAAGGCGAGGTAAAAGCTCACCGCCCGGCGTGCAAACGCCGGGGCACGAAAAACCCCGTGAGGTGCAAGACAAAACAGGAGGTGGGTTGCCTGCCCGGTCCGGTCCCGCGAGGGAACGGGCCAACTCCGGGTTATCGTCGCATCCCGTGTCCAACGCGGGAGACAGCGTCGCTTCACGGCGCGCCGTCAGATAAATGACCGTCACGGCTGGCTCATCTGCGAGGATGAGCCTGCCGGACAGAACTCGGCTTACCGTTGGTCTACGGTGGGCGCGTCGCTTCGGCGGTGCGTCCACCGTTTTGCTGCCTCGGCCTTAGCGGCCAAAGAGCGAATTGACCGGCGCACTGCCCTGCACACGGGCCGCGCCGGGGTTGCCTAACGAACGGTTGGCGAAAATGTTGTTGTCGCCGTATTGCCGCCAAGGGCCGGGCGGGACTTCGTTGACCTCAACGAACTTCCACGAGCACACGTCACGCGTGGCGTTCATCCCCAAAGCATCGCGCACGGCGGGCGATACGTCCAGGCCCGCGCCACCGTTGAGGTTCGGCAGCGGCACGGCGTTGCCAAACACATACTGGTAATGGTCCGTCCGGAACGGACCGCAGTCCTCCCACTGGGCGTAGGCGACGCGGTTGCCGTGGCGGATCGCCAGCCAGCGCCCCTTGCAAACGGTGTGTCCTTCTTGCTCAAAAGCCTGCCGGAACCAGGGAATGACGACGCGCGCCTCCGGCTTGCTGGTGCCGCGCGTCACGTCGTTGTAGGGCAGCGCGCAATAGAAGGGGTTCTGCCGGGGGATAAAGGTGGCGGGGATGAAACCGCGCCGGTGCGTGGTGTCCGGGTCGTCGTACCCACCGTAGTTCGTGGCCCAGTTCGGGTCCCAACTGCTCGCATGGTTGGGCGTGGGATTGTTCTTGGTCGGTAGTTCCCCGATCCAGAACACGGTCGTGACGATGTTCTCCTTCCACGAGTAGCGGGACGCGAAAATGCCCCGGGCGGGTGTGAGCGACGCGATGGGTGCCGCCGTGCTGGGCACGAACACCTGCGGCTCGACCTTGAGGAGGGCGTTTTCGCGCAACATGCGCGCATGCTGCTCAAAATCCGAACTGCTGGCGTAAGGCGACTGCGCACGACTGATTCCGGCGGACATCCAGACCGAACAAAGGGCCATGGCCGCTCCTGTTGCCTTCCAAATAGAAGTGTAGAGCTGGGCGGGGCGGCGGGATGTCAGCGGAAGGGTCATCATCGTTCTCGGGATATGAGCGCGTAGGAGAGTCCGCGCGGTTGGCTATTCGATAGTGGAGGCATTTTAGGACAAGGATAGCTTTTTTCCGTTCAAACAAAGCAGATTAGCTGCCACGCATCGGGGGCTGACCACGGTCAGTACCGGCGTAGAACAGTATCGCGCGGTGCGTGCGATTCGTCCGTGCCGGGGTGGTCCAGCGTGTAATGCAACCCGCGGCTCTCCTTGCGGGTCAGGGCGCTGTCCACGATCAGCGCGGCGGTGGTCGCCAGGTTGCGCAATTCTAGCAGGTCGGTCGTGATCTTGAAATTCCAGTAAAATTCCTGAATTTCCGCCTGGAGATTGCGCAGCCGCGCCGCCGCCCGTTGGAGCCGCTTATCAGTACGGACGATGCCGACGTAATCCCACATCAAGCGCCGAATTTCGTCCCAGTTGTGATAAATTACGACTAATTCGTCGATGTCCTGCACGTTGCCGGATTTCCAGCCGGGTAGCTCGTAGCCGTCGAAAGTCTTGCCGGAAAAAGGATCGGTCCGCAACGACCGCTCGCAGGCGCGGTGCGCGAGTACCAGCCCTTCCAGCAGTGAATTGCTCGCTAGCCGGTTTGCGCCGTGCAGGCCGGTGCAGGCCACCTCGCCGATGGCGTACAGCCCGGCGATGTTCGTGGCTCCGTCCAAGTCTGTGCGCACCCCGCCGCACTGGTAGTGGGCCGCCGGGACAACCGGGATCGGCTGTCGGGTGATGTCGATGCCGTACTTCAGGCACGTTTCGTAGATGTGCGGGAACCGCTCCCGGACGAACTCCGGCGGCTGGTGCGTGATGTCCAGGTAAACGCACTTTTCGCCGGTGCGCTTCATCTCGGCGTCGATGGCGCGGGCGACGATGTCGCGCGGGGCCAGCGAGGCTAGCGGATGATATTTGTCCATGAACGCCTCGCCCTTGGCGTCCTTGAGGATGCCCCCCTCCCCGCGCACGGCCTCCGTGACCAGAAACGAGCGCGCGTCCGGGTGGAACAGGCAGGTCGGATGGAACTGGATGAACTCCATGTTCGCCACCGCCGCCCCCACCCGCCACGCCATCGCCACGCCGTCGCCCGTGGCGATGTTGGGATTCGTCGTGTAGAGGTAGACCTTGCCACAGCCGCCAGTCGCCAAGACCATCCGCATGCTGCGAAAGGTTTCCACCTGGCCGGTATCCTCGTTGAGCACGTACACGCCCAGACAGCGGTTTTCGGCGGCGAAACCGAGCTTGGCGCTCGTGATGAGGTCCACCGCCATGTGGCGTTCGAGGACGGTGATGCGCGCGTGCCCGGCGACCGCCGCGAGCAGGGTGCGCTCGATTTCCCGGCCCGTGGTGTCCTGCGAATGGAGCACCCGCCGCCGGGAGTGGCCGCCTTCCTTGCCGAGATCCAACTCGTGCGCCCCGGTCGCGTCCACGGTTTCGCGCTCGTCGAAATGGACGCCGAGTTCGATCAGTTCGCGGATGCGCGCCGGGCCATCGGCCACGATGGCGCGCACCGCCGCCTCGTCGCACAGGCCCGCGCCGGCTTCCAGTGTATCCTGGACGTGCAGTTCAAAAGTGTCTTCCGCGCCCCAGACGCAGGCGACACCCCCCTGTGCCCAGGCAGTGTTGGAATCGGCGGAGGCGCGTTTGGTAACGATGGCGACGCTGCCGTGCTCGGCGGCCTTGAGCGCGAAAGTCAGCCCGGCAACGCCGCTGCCGATGACGATGAAATCGAAATGCTTCATGTGAGAACCGGTCGCTTGGACTGCCGGCGGAACGGCTTTTTTTGAACAGGTTTGGCCGTGGGCACGACGAGGTTGTCGATCAGGCGGGTCTTGCCGAAAAACACCGCCAGTGCCATGACCGCCGGGCGTTCCAGCGGGCCGGTGATCGGCTGCAGATCCTCGGCATCTACGATCTCCGCGTAGTCCACGCGGGCCAGCGGCGCGCCGGAGAGTTCGTTTTCCAGCAGGAAGCGCAGGACGGTGCCGTCGCGCTCGCCGGTGCGAAAGCTCTCTGCCGCCAGCAGCAGCGCCCGGCGCAAAACGGGTGCCTGCGCGCGCTCTTCGGAGGAGAGATAGACGTTGCGGCTGCTCAGCGCGAGGCCGTCGGGTTCGCGGACGGTTTCCCCGGCGATGATTTGCAGCGGAAAATTCAGGTCACGCACCATACGCCGGATGACGGCAAGTTGCTGGTAATCCTTCATCCCGAACACCGCCGCGTGCGGACGCACGAGGTTGAACAATTTCGCCACCACCGTGCTGACCCCCCGAAAATGTCCGGGGCGTGCCTGCCCACACAGCCCAACGGATAACAGCCCTTCGTCCACGCCGACCGACTGGCCCGGCAGGTACATCTCCGCTGCCCCCGGATGAAAAACCAAGTCCACCCCGCGTTCCCGGCAGAGCGCCAGGTCGCGCCGTAACGGACGCGGGTATTTCGCCAGATCCTCCTTCGGGCCGAACTGGATCGGATTCACGAAGATGCTCACCACAACCATCCCCCCGGGACCGGCGGCGGCCCGGGCGCGGTCGATGAGGCTCACGTGGCCCGCGTGCAGCGCGCCCATGGTCGGCACCAACACCGTGCGCGACTTCCAGGCAGCCGACAGCCGTTGCATGGCCGACGGCGTTCTCACGATCTTCATTTCCCCGGTAAGCTTCCGCAGATTCGTGGCGCGTTCAAGGAATTGTAAGGCGACGGCCCCCGTTCCCGATGGCGGGACGGCTGATGCTCGGCGAAAGACCGGGTTCCAAAGGGGGAAGGCGCGTAACCCCGGTTGCGGTGACGGGGAGCATTGCCCTACAGTGTTCTATGAAAGCGCTCGTCCTCGATGGCATTGACCAACCACTCCAACTCCGCGACGCGCCCGATCCGATCCCCGGCCCTGGCGAGGCCGTGGTCCGGGTCCAGGCCGCCGCGCTAAATCACCGCGACAACTGGATTCAGAAGGGCCAATACGCCGGGCTGAAGTTTCCCATCATCCTCGGCTCGGACGGCTGCGGGACCGTGGCAGCCGTTGGCGAAGGCGTGGACGGAGCCTGGGCCGGGCGGCAGGTCATCGTCAACCCGGGCCTCGATTGGGGTGACAAACCAGCAACGCAAGGGTCGCAATTCCGTATCCTCGGCCTGCCCGACGACGGCACCTTCGCGGAACTCGTGCGCGTCCCGGCGAGCGCGCTGGTCGAAAAGCCCGGCCACCTCGACGCCCAACACGCCGCCGCCCTGCCGCTCGCGGGGCTGACGGCCTACCGTGCACTTTTCTCGCGGGCGAGGCTCCAGGCAGGCGAGCGGGTGCTGATCAGCGGCGTTGGCGGCGGGGTCGCGCTGTTCGCGCTGCAATTCGCGGTGGCCGCCGGTGCCAAGGTCTTCGTCACCAGCGGCTCGGACGACAAGCTGCGGCGGGCGGTCGAAAAGTACGGAGCGGCGGGCGGGGCGGATTACCGGACGGACGATTTCCCGGCCCGGCTTAAAGAACAGGCGGGCGGCGCGTTCGACGTGATCGTGGACAGCGCGGGCGGCGAGGGTTTCGGGAAGCTGATCGACCTGGCCGCGCCGGGCGGGCGGATCGTGTTCTTCGGCGCGACGCGCGGCAATCCGCCGGGACTGGACATGCGCAAAGTGTTCTGGAATCAGCTCAGCATCCTCGGCTCGACGATGGGTAGCCCGGAAGATTTCGAGGCAATGATCCGCTTGGTGGACGAACACAAAGTCCTCCCGGTGGCGGAATCGGTTTTTCCGCTCGCCGAGGGCGAGGCGGCGCTACGGGCGATGGACCGGGCCGAGCAGTTCGGCAAGATCGTGCTGACAATCTCAGAAAATTAACGTTGCCTACATGTACAATAAATCAAGCTGATCAGAAGCTTATCCAATGATGGATCAGGCGCGGGGGAAAAAGGCAGAAGAACCGATCTTGGCGAGCACCAGGAATGCTCTACCGCGGGCTCCATCTATGCGTTAGTGGCGAGCACAGGTTGGGATGACCCGCCCACGCCAACAGAAATCCTTTGGGCAAGCAGATGAGAGGGACGCTCAACCCACCTCCAAAACAACCAAACCAAGGGCAAGGTAACGCCGAAGGCACTGATGATCACGAGCCAAGCGACTAACGGCGTAGGATTGGTTATAGACGCGAACTTCACTAGGCCATTGATGAAATGCCCCCCTACGGTTCCATGGATCAGATAAAGTGAATAACTAATCGTACCAAAGAACAACCAAAGGTTTGAAGGAGCTTTCCATTGAGCGATGCCGAGCATTGTCATAAGAGCAACCGTGACGCATAACCAACCAAAGAAGTGATAAGCGGTGCCCAGAGCTACGGTCGACAAGAGAATTGATTCCAGCCAAACGCTCCGCCGCTCCAAATGTCGGCAAAGGATGAAGCCAAGAGCAAAGAGAGGGCCGTATTTGAACACCAAGACATAGGATGGCACCATTAAACCAACCACGCTCCAAGCCAAGATTGCGACGGTGGAGGTGAACCTTGATGAAGAGAAGATCAAAGGGAACGTCACAGATATTAGTATGTAGTATTGAAACTCGATGGCGAGCGTCCAGTAGACGATGTTTGCCCAATGCCATCCCAGCAACCCATTCAAATAACCGAAATGCCCTAGGACTTCATACCAACGCAGGGTTTCTCCGCGGTAGTGAGGGAGCCTGCTCAAAATTAAGTTCAGAGTAACTTCGATCAACATGCTTGCCAAATAGGGCGGATCGATGCGGACGATCCTGCGCAGCAAGTAGCGTGGTGCAGACTGGATTTGGTAGTTCGCGCGGACAAGACTCAAAGGGATGATAAAACCGGAGATCACGAAGAAGACGTAAATCCCGTGGTATCCAACCCAGCCGCAGTAGGTGTTGATTAAAGAGGTAGACGGTAGAAAATTGGTGTTACCGGATGCAAAATGATCCAGACACACCAAGAGTGCTGCGACGCCACGCAAAGCATCAACCCCGGTAAACCTGCGCTGCTTTTCCGTGAGCAAATTGGGACCAATCATGGCGTCAGTGTCCAAGCAGAAAATGGCAGTTGAGGAGCGTCTTTGGCAAAGATTGGACGGCAGCCTATCGCAGGGTACTGCACACGCGCAAGAAATTGCTGGCGGATGGTTGAGCGGCACCCGTCTAACTTGCTCCCTGGCACCGCAACCATCCATGACTGGCTTCGCCCAATGCCCTACCGTCCGTTTGCCTTTTGCACTACCGGCACAGCCTCGCATACCTCACGCCAACCCGGAAAATTCCAGGTGTTCGGAAAACCGCTACACTGCACGGGCTTAACTGGTTGTACCGCACAGTCCCGGCCTTCGAGAAGGATGCACTCGCCATTGCCCTTGTCGATTAGCGCCAGACCGTCGCGCCGGGGACGCAGGCGGGTGTATTGCTGGATGAAGTCGTGCTCCGCCATGCCCAGGTGCGCGGCGATGGCCGCGATGTCCGCGTCGTCCACCTTTACGAATCCCGGCCAGCGGCAGCAGTTCGTGCAGCGTTGACACTGGTAATAAACGTGGTCGCTCATTGACTTGGGAATGCATCCTACGCTGCGGCCCGCGCGTTGCCAATGAAGGGAATCCGGGGCATCTTTCGCTTCAGCCCGCAAATGTTTGAAATTCTGTTCATCTTCGGTCTTTTTGGATGGCTACTCGGCGCGGCCTGCGAGTTTCTCAGTTCCCTCGCCGCTTTCCCGACGATCCTGACCGCGCTGATCCTCGTGCCGCTCGTCGCTTGCGCGGATTATCTGGACACCATTCATCGCCTCGAACTCGGTGGGATGCATCAGCGGCGCGACCCGGTGCCACCGGAACGTTTTTACTGGACCCTGTACCGGGGCCGGCTGCTGCGGACCGCCCTCTGGACCGTACCGGTGGCCGTAGTCGCGTGGACCGCCGCGATCCGGTGGCCCGCTGACATGACGCTTGACGGCGTTTCGTTGTTGGGCTGGCTGTCGGGAGCAGTCGCCGTTTTAAGTACCGCCCGGTTTTGCTCGCGTTGCGCCGTGTACGTCCGGGCGGCGCGCTGGTTCGACAAGATGGCACCCTGGGCGGTCGGCGTGTGCCGGAGAACGCTTTACCGCCTATCCGACAACCCCGACTTTCTTTCGCCCGACAACCCACGCCGCCGGGAGAAGGAAAAGAGCATCTATTAAGGAGGGTAAGCCGGTGACCGGCTTACCCCGGCGGCGCGAGTCAGGGAGGGTTTCGGAGATATCTCTCTACCCTACGCTCAAGGGAACAACCCACGCGTCTGTTTCGCCTTGAGCACCCGCTCCACCGCAATTGCCAGCGCCGCACGGCGATACGGGATCCCCTCCAACTTCGCGCGTTTGACCACCGCCGTGAACGCCCCGTCCATGATGCGGAACAACCGGTCGGCGATTTCCGTCTCATTCCAGAAGAAATTCTGCAAATCCTGGACCCACTCGAAGTAGCTCACGATCACGCCGCCCGCGTTGCACAGAATGTCGGGGATCAAGAGAATCTCGTTGTACCGCTGATCGAGGATCACGTCGGCTTCCGGCGTGGTCGGACCGTTGGCACCTTCCGCCAGGATGCGGCATTTCAATTTCGCGGCGTTCGAGCCGTTGATGACCCGGTCCACAGCCGCCGGGATGAGAATGTCGCAGGGCTGGATCAGCATCTCCTCGGGGTCGATCCGCTCCGCGCCGGTGAAGTTGCCGAGATCCGGGTTGCTCTTCAAATGCGCCGCGATAGCATCGAGATTGATGCCCTTCGGATCGTAAAACGCGGCGTAAGCGTCGGACAAGCCGACGATCTTCACGCCCGATTTGTAATAGAGCGCTTCCGCTGCCACGGAACCCACGTTGCCGTAACCCTGGACGATGGCGGTACATCCCGCCGGTTCGATCTTGAGAAAGTCCAACGCGCGTTCCACGAGGAACGCGACGCCGCGGCCCGTGGACTCGCGGCGGCCCGCCGAGCCACCCAGATAAACCGGCTTGCCCGTGACGATCTCGCTGACCGTGTGGCCCATGTGGACGCTGTAGG
>CAXTBX010000132.1:0-11885 GCA_964242205.1 uncultured Chthoniobacterales bacterium | reverse complement strand
GAGCCAGGGGGTTTCCTCCTCTTCGTGGGCCTCGACCAGCAGTTCTTCGGTGACGAGAAAAAGCAACGCCGCCAGCCCGAAAGACAGGACAATTTCGAGCGCGTGGCCAGACAGCCCGTGCAGCAATGTCGCGCCTGCCGTGCCGCCGACCAGAAAGAGCAGGGCCAGCAAGCCCACCACGGAGATCGTGCGACCGACCGGCAAGCCTCCCTGGCGAAGCGAGGCCGCGGTGGCCAGACCGAGAGAAAAGACTTCGACGGTCAGTGCCAGTGTGAGCAAAAAGCCTTCCCTGGCTCCGGCGGCGAAGGCGATGCCCAGGAGCAAGCCGTCGATGGCGATGTCCACCCCCACGGCGGTCAGCAAGCCCCACGGCAACGCGGACGCTCCTTGGGCTTTTGTGTCTTTTCCTGCGCCCTCGGACTTGTGCGCAAAGCTGCGAATCCCGAGCATCGCCGCCACCCCGATGGCAAATCCGACGATCACTTGAACCGGCGCGTGGCCCTTGACCACGTCGGGCAACAACTCGACGGCCACGACAGAAAACACCACCCCGGCGGCGAAGTGCAAAATGGCGCTGCGCAATCTGGCTCCCGGCGCGCGCCACGCGGCGATGGCCCCCGCTCCAGCCATCGCGGCTGTCGGGAGGAGGGAAGCGGCCAACACTTGAAGAATCGAGGCGGACATTGGCGAAAGTGCGTGTGAAACCTTGGGGATGGAACTACACAAAGCTGGAGGAAGCCTCTGTAGCGAAAGCTCCCCCCTCCCGAAGTGAGTCGAGTGACGAAACGCTCCGACCGGGTGACGCCGGTTAACTCTGTCCGGTGACCTCGGCCGGGTACTGGCCCTTCAGGATTTTCAAGACCGCGTCGAATTGTTTGAGCTTCGCGGCGGCCACGTCCTGCTTGTTGGCCTCGGCGGCCTCGTGCAATGCATCCAGGGCGGTGTCGGCGTTCTTGACCATGCCAGCGACCGTTTTCTGTTTGGCCTCGGGCAATTCGGAGGACTTGGCGGGCAGGGCCTTGAGGAGCGCGTCGAGCGCGTCGATGTGGGGGTCGGCCTCAGCCAATTTTTTGGCCGCGACGGTGTCGGAGAGCTTGCGGTGGTGGTCATTGATGGCCGTCCAGAGCGCGGGCAGCGTGGCGGGGATCGGCACGTCCGCCGTGGCGGTATGTCCGTGCTGGGCATGGTCGTGGGCCTTTTCTTCTGCCGCGCGTGCGGGGAGCGAGGTCGTCAGAGAGAGGCCGGGGACGAGAAGTAAAGCAAGCAGGGTACGTGTTTTCAAGGGAGCTAGTCAGGTTTGGGTTGGTGGGGTGGGCGGGTGGATTGGTGCGGGTTAAATCAGGCGGCGGGAGCGGCAGCTTCGGCGGCGTGCGCGGTGCCTTCCGGCAAGGGTTCGTCCTTGCGATGGAAGAGGCGGTAGAGTGCGGGTAGAACCAGGAGCGTCAACGCCGTGGAACTCAGGATGCCGCCGATGACGACCGTGGCAAGGGGCTTCTGCACCTCCGCGCCCCGGCCGTGGGCCAGCGCCATCGGCACGAAGCCGAGCGCGGCCACGAGAGCGGTCATCAGCACGGGGCGCAGACGGGTCAGGGCACCCTGGAAGACGGCCTCGTCGATGCTTTTGCCCTCGGCACGCAGGCGGTTGATGAAAGAGATCATCACCAGCCCGTTGAGCACGGCCACGCCGGAGAGAGCGATGAAACCCACCCCCGCCGAGATGGACAGCGAGATGTCCCGCAGCCACAGGAAGAGAATGCCGCCCGTCAGCGCCATCGGCACGCCGGTGAACACCAAAAGGCTGTCCTTCAGGTTGCCGAAGGTGACGTAGAGCAGCACGAAGATCATCGCCAGCGCCACGGGCACGACGACCTTCAAGCGGTTGCTCGCCGAGACCAGGTTCTCGAATTGCCCGCCGTACTCGATGAAGTAGCCCGGCGAGAGCTTGATGTTCGCACCGATCTTGGCTTGGGCCTCCGCCACGAAGCCGCCCAGGTCGCGCCCGCGCACGTTGGCCGAAACCACGATGCGCCGCTTGCCGTTCTCGCGGCTCACCTGGTTGGGGCCGGGCGTCTCATCGAAGCGGGCGACCGCCCCGAGTGGAATGAAGGCGGGGGCGTCTCCCGTGTTGGTCACCTGCCGCATCCCCTTTTTGCCGTCCTCGTCCTTGTCGGCTGAGGGCAAGGGAATCGGCAACCGCCGCAGGGCGGCCAGGTCGGTGCGCAGGTCCTCGGGCAGGCGCACGACGATGTTGAAACGCCGGTCGCCCTCGAAGAGTTGGCCCGCTTCCTTGCCACCGAGCGCGATCTGGATGGTTTCCTGCACGTCGGAGACGTTCAGCCCGTAGCGGCTGAGCGCCTCGCGGTCGAGTTGGACCGTCAGGAAGGGCAAGCCAGTGACCTGCTCGACCTTCACGTCCGCCGCACCGGGAATCTTCTCTAAAACCTCCCCGATTTCCGTGCCCGCTTTCAGGAGGGTGTCCATGTCGTCACCGAAGATTTTGACCCCCAGGTCGCTGCGGATGCCGCTGATCAATTCATTGAAGCGGAGTTGGATCGGCTGGCTGATTTCGTAGTTGTTGCCCGGCACGTCTTCCAAGGCTTTCTGCATGTCTTCCAGCAGGTCGGCCTTGGTGCGGTTGGGGTTCGGCCATTCCTTTTGCGGCTTGAGCATAACGTAGCCGTCCGCGATGGAAGGCGGCATGGGGTCGGTGGCCACCTCGGCGGTGCCGATGCGCGCGAAGGCTTCCTTCACCTCGGGGAACTCCAGTAGCTTGCGCTCCAGCGTGCCCTGCATCGCCACGGACTGCGCCAACCCGGTGCCGGGCATCCGCAGCGCCTGCACGGCGGCATCGCCCTCGTCCAGGCTCGGGATGAACTCGGTGCCCATGCGGGAAGCGAGCAGGAAGCTTAAGGCAACCAGAACCACCGAGGCGGCGACCACGGCGGGACGCGCCGCCAGGCTCGCGCGCAGCAAGGGCCGGTAAACCGCGCTGGCGGCGCGCATCAGGATGTTCTCCTTTTCCGACACCTTGCCCCGGATGAGGATGGCGATGGCCGCGGGCACGAACGTGACGGAGAAGATCATCGCGCCCAGCAGGGCGGCCAGCACCGTGAAGGCCATCGGCACGAACAGTTTTCCTTCCACGCCGGTGAGCGTGAGGATCGGCAGGTAAACGACCATGATGATGATCGAGCCGAAGATGCTCGGGCGGACCACTTCCTTGGTGGAGATGAACACGGCCTCGAAGCGTTCGGCGGCCGAGAGCAGGCGGCCCCGGCGATGCTGTTCTTCGGCGAGGTGCCGCAAACAGTTTTCCACGATGATGACCGCGCCGTCCACGATGATGCCGAAGTCGAGCGCGCCCAGACTCATGAGGTTGCCGCTGACCTTGTTCGTCACCATTCCCGTGATGGTAAAGAGCATGGAGAGCGGAATGACCAGCGCCGTCAGCAGCGCGGCGCGGATGTTGCCCAACAACAGAAACAGGATGACGACCACGAAGATGGCCCCTTCCATGAGGTTCTTTTTGACCGTTTCGATGGTGGAGTCCACGAGGATCGTGCGGTTGTAGACCGTGACGGCTTTGACCCCCGGGGGCAGCGTCTTGTTGATCTGCGCCAGCCGATCGGCCACGCGCACGCTGACCACGCGCGAATTTTCCCCTAACAGCATGACGGCGGTCGCCAGCACCACCTCCCGGCCGTTGTGGGTGGCGGCACCCGTGCGCAGTTCCTCGCCCAACCCGACCTGCGCCACGTCGCGGATGCGGACCGGCACCCCGCCGTGGCTGCCGAGAATGATGCCTTTGATGTCGGCGATGTTCGCCACCTGGCCGGGCACGCGGATGAGGGATTGCTCGCCGTTGCGCTCGATGTAGCCGGCACCCACGTTGGTGTTGTTTTTCTCCAGCGCGTTGACGATGTCCGGCAGGCCCAGGCCGTAGGCAATCAGCCGCTGTGGATCGGGGGTGACGTGAAACTGTTTCTCGAAGCCGCCGCTGGTGTTGACCTCGATGACGCCGGGCACGTTGCGGAGCTGCGGCTTGATGACCCAATCCTGAATGGTGCGCAGATCGGTCGGCGTGTAGGGTTTGCCCTCGGGGGTCTTGGCCCCCTTGTCCGCTTCGACGAGGTAGAAGAAGATTTCGCCAAGGCCCGTGGCAATCGGCCCCATCGTCGGCTCAACGCCGGGCGGGAGTTGGCTCTTCATCTGTCCCAGCCGTTCGTTGATGAGCTGGCGGGCAAAGTAGATGTCCGTGCCATCCTTGAAAACGACCGTCACCTGGCTCAACCCGTATTTGGAAAGGGAGCGGGTGTTCTCCAGACCCGGCAGCCCGGCCATCGCAATCTCGACGGGGAAGGTGATGCGCTGCTCGGCTTCCAGCGGAGAGTAACCGGGAGCCTCCGTGTTGATCTGCACCTGGACGTTGGTGATGTCGGGCACCGCGTCGATGGGCAGGCGCTTGTAGTTGTAGGCTCCCAGGCCCGCGAGCGCGAGGACGGCCAGCAGGATGAACCACCGCTGGCGGATGGAGAATTGGATGATGCTTGCGATCATGTTTGAGAAAAAGCGGGGAAAGGGTTCCTAAGTCCGTTCTGTCAGTGCTCGTGCGCGGCACCTTCCTTGCCGATTTCGGCCTTGAGGATGAACGAGTTGCCAGCCACGTACTTGTCGCCGGGAAGCACGCCGGAAACGATTTCCACCCACGCCGGGTCACGCTGGCCGGTTTCCACCGGACGCGCCTCGAAGCTATCACCCTCCTGGACGAAGACGACGGGCTTCTGGTCCATGATCTGGATCGCCTCGGCCCGGATGGCGATGGGCGCTTCGACCTCGCCGGTCACCACCAAAGCGTTGACGAACAAACCCGGCCGCAGTTCACCGCCCGGGTTCGCCACGACGGCGCGGGCCAGCATGGATTGGGTATTCTCCGCGCCGAAGGGCGAGAGGTAGCTGATCGTGCTTTCGATGCGCAGCGGCTCGTCGGCGTTGCCGCCGGAGCCGCGCTGCGCAGCGCCAAGCAGCACCGCTTGACCGACCTTGAGTTGGCCGAAGTCCTCCCGGTACACGTTCAGGTCCACGTAAACGCTGGAAAGATCCGTGACGGTGAACATCACCTTCTGGTCGTTGACCAACTCTCCGAGCGTTACCTCCTTGGCGGTGACGGTGCCCGCTATCTCGCTTTTCACGTCGTAGGAGCGCAGGCTGTCGTTGCTCTCCACGACCGCCAGCACCTCGCCTTTGGCGACGGGATCGCCGAGGCGCTTGCGCACAGCTTTGACGATGCCCGCGAACCGTGGGGAGACATGGGCCGTCGTTTCCTCGTTGGCTGCCACCTTGCCGTAGAGCGGAAGCGTCGTGCGGATGGTGTGCGCGCCAGCTTCCTCTATCCCGAGGTTCGCGTTCTTGAGCTTGGCCGAGTTCATTTCCACGCGCCCTTCCGCCCCGTGCTCGTCCTTGTCGGCGTGGCCGTGGCCGTGCTCGTCTTTTTTCTCCTCGCCGCCATGTCCTCCGTGCTCTTCCTCGGAGAGAGGCGCGGCGGGTTTAGTGCGCAGGATGGCGGCTCCAGCGGCAAGTCCCACGAGGAGGATGACGACGATGAACAGCGTCTGCCAGACGGGCGAAAGGCTGCTTCTGGGAGCGGACGGCGCGGAACGATCCGTGGGCACGGTGCGAGGCGGGTGTTCCTCGGAGGCGACGGAGTGGGAATGAGGATCTGATGGCTTCATTTACGTGTGGATGGCGTGGAGCGGCTGGAAGGATTGACGGTGCGGGGAGCCTGGCGGACCTGCCCGGTCAGTCCTTCGATGTCGGCGAGGGCCTGATGGTAGGCGGCCTGCGCGTTGAGGAGTTGGGTGCGCGCACCGACGAGCGTGCGGCGGGTGTCGAGCAGGTCGAGCAGGCTGTAGCGGCCCGCGCCGTAACCCTCATCGATCTGGCGATAGGCGTTTTCTGCGCCGGGCAGGAGCGTGCCTCGCAGGGTATCGATCTCCTGCCGCGCGGCGAGCAGGTTGCGGTAAGCGTCGTTGAGCGACACGGTCAACTGCGTGGCGGCGGCCTGCTGGAGCTGCCCCGTGCGGACCAGTTCGGCCCGCGCTTCCTTGATCGCTCCCTGGTTGCGGTCGAAGACCGGCAGCGGGACCGAAAGGTTGAGCCGCACGGTGACATCGTTGGGTTCCACGAGGTAGCGCGGACCGACGGCCGCCGTCACGTCGGGCACCGCCCGCGCTTTCTCGCGGGCGATTTCCGCTTGCCGTTGGGCGGTTTCGGCGGAGTAGCGGGCGAGAGAGGGATTGAGCGAAAGGCGGCTTGCCAGCGTCTCGAAGGAAGGAACAGTCGGCAGGGTTTCCAGATTACCGGAGGCGACACTGAAGCGCGGCGTCCTGGCTCCCCAGCTCGCCGCCAGCCGCTGCCGGGCGGTGGCCAGATCGCGCGTGGCCTGCTGGGTTTCAATCCGTGCCGTGGCCGTCGCGTTCTGCGCCCGGGTGACCTCCACGGCGTTGGCGGCTCCGGCGTCCACGCGTCGCTGGATGGCGGGCACGAGGTCATCGGCGAGCCGGGCGGTTTCCTCGGCCAGGGCGAGGCGGCGTTGCGCGGCGAGGGTTTGCAGGAACGCGCGCGTGGTTTCCACGAGCACTTCGAGCCGCTTGCTCTCATAGTCGAAACCGGCCAGAGTTTTGCCGGTTTGCGCCACACGCACGCGCGCCGCCCGCTTGCCGCCCAGTTCGATCAACTGGCTGAGCTGCACCGTGTTTTCCGACGACTGCGCTCCCCGGTAGGGTCCGCTACCGATCAGGTTTTCGTTCTCGGTGAAAACCACCGGGTTGGGGCGCAGACCCGCTTGCAAAAGCCTGCCTTCGGCGGCGCGGATGGCGGTGTCGGACGCGGCCAGTGCCGGGTTTTGCAGGAGCGTCAGCCGCAACGCTTCGCGCAGGGTCAGGGTTCCGGCAGGGTTGACCTCGGAGCGGTCTTCACCCGCCTGGAGCGGCAGCGTGGTCACCAGCAACGCTAACAGCGTGAAAAGAGAGCAGATTCTTTGCTTCAAAACAGGGAATGGAAAAGTGGATGGACCAAGGTGGAGCGGGGCGCTTCCCGCCCGTGGGAATCCACGCGGGAAAACAACGAAAAGAAGCCGACGACGGAAAAGACGTTTCCGTTGGCTTCAGGGGAGGGCCGGAAAAAGATGGCGCTCTATCTCGTGCCCGCTGGGCACGGCAAGACGGCGCAATCCAGCCCTCTTTTAGGCGAGCTGAGGCGGGTGCTCGATGTCCGCGTACGGAGAATCCGGCACGTGGTCGGAGTACTCGACCATTTCAGCCTCCTGCGCGAGTTGCGGGGTGGCGCAGAGAGGTACCGATTCGCAAGGAGCCATCGTGCCGAAATGGCACTGGCAGGTGCAATGGTGATCCGTCTGGGAAGAAGGATCGCCGCCGGTATGATGATCGCCTGACGCGGACTGAACTACCGAGCTGGAATCACAACCCAGCAGCCTGCATTTGAATTGCTCGCACTGCCCGCAGAAGACCCCGATGGCAATTACCACCAGGAGCCATTTCGGCAGGTTGAACAGAACGGCGAGCATTGGTGTGAAAGGATTCGTTGGCGAGAATCTCTTTGTCAAGCACGAAAGCAGGAGCAGCGGCATGACCGCAAACCTCGTTTGAAAAACGAGGAGACCCGTTGGGCAAGAGTCCATGGTTTCATCCCCTCGGTTCGAACAGACAAAACTTCCATCTTGTCTCTGCTCGTGGTTCAACTTGCATACCTATGCTAAATCGTGGGTGCCATTCCGTGTCTTGGCCCATCATCTCTTTGTAAGTAATAGCTGGTTCTATCGCTTGCGCAATGCGTTAGACCTCAATGATTTGAGCAATAATCCTTATTGTAAATATATTAGGCAGTACCACTAGGATAAGCGTGATTATTGTAATTTCTTGTACATTTCGTTCTCAAGCCCCACACAGCACCAATATTCCTCGTGGGATATGATGGCTGCACTCACTTGCCATTTACTGCAGCCCAAGGTCTTGTGCCACGGCGTGGCGTGCGGTAGCGGGAGCGGGTCATGCATCGCACCCTCTCTTTGACCGTGCCCCCTGCGGCGACGGCCAACCTCGCCCGTGAACTCGCTGCCCTCGACGAGGTCGTCGGCCTTAGCGTCGCAGCGGGAGCATCGCTCAAGCCACCCGGGGACGTGCTGACCGTCAACGTGCTCAACCGCGGGATGGACAAGGTTCTCAAGTGCGTAGCCGCCAACCAACAGGACGGCACGATCTCAGCGACCACCGCTGAACTGGCCAGCATCATCGACTCGCAGCACTCTGAAGCGGTTGACGATGACGTGGACGAAGCCATCTGGGAGGAGATGGAAGCAGGACTGCGCCACCAGGGGCGCGTCACAGCCAACTACCTCGCCCTGATGGCCGCGGGCGGCGTCGTGGCGACCGTGGGTCTGGTGTCCGAAGACACCCCGCAGGCCATCGCGTTCGTGGCAGCGAGTGTGATCGCCCCGGGCTTCGAGCCCCTGGTCAAGATTCCGCTCGGGCTCGTGCTGCGCCGCTGGGCGGTGGTACGGCTGGGCCTGGTGTCCGCGTCCGCCGGCTATGCGACCCTCATCCTGGCTGCCGCCTTGACCTTCGTCTGCCTGCGGGCGGCGGGTGGAGTGGAGCTAAAGGAGTTTGTGGACAACCCGGAAGTCCACCGCCTGGGGCACCCGACGGCGAAGGATCTGCTGGTTTCAGGCGCGGCAGCCTTCGCGGGCGCGGTCATGGTATCCGCCTTCCGGCGCAGCGTGATCGCGGGGCCCCTGATCGCCATGGTCATCATCCACGCGGCAGCGGCGGCGGGGGTGGCTCTGGTCGTGGGGAGATTCGATTTGGTGGGGGACGCGGTCTGGCGCCTCGGGTTGGACATCGCGCTCATCCTGCCGCTCTGCGCCGCCGTGTTCGCGTGCAAGCAAGCGTTTGTCCACCAGCGTCGTTCGCTCGTCTAAAGAATCAAGCCGCAGTCGCGACTTCCAAATGCAACGGCAACCTGACTTCGAAGCGAGTGCCTTGCCGCGCCTCGGAATGCACCTCGATCTGCCCGCCAAGCAATTCGGCGAACTCCTTGCAGATCGCCAGTCCAAGGCCGGTGCCCGGCACTGCACTGTTCGGGCGGATGCGGTTGAACTCACCGAAAAGCGCTTGCATGTCTTCAGGCGCGATCCCGATGCCCGTGTCTTCGACCACCAGTTTCCAGCCCGTTGCTCCGTCGACCGCGAAGATAATCCCCACGTCGCCGCCCTGCGCAGGCTTGCGGTACTTGATGGCGTTGGAAAGCAGGTTCCCTGCAATTTGCCGGAGCTTGAGCTGATCGCTGACAATCTCGCCGAGGGCAGAGTCGCACTGGCTCGTAAAGGTCATCCCGCCTTCTTCGGCCACGGACTGCCACTGGGAGACGATTTCCTCGAATAGCGTTGGTAAAGAAAAACGAGCTGCCGTCAACTTTGCACGACCAGCGACCAAGGCGGAAAAATCGAGCAGTTCGTTGAGGATCTGGCTCATGTCGGCGAGCGAGCGAGAACAGACGACTGCCATCTCGCGTCGCTCTTGCTCATTCGTCTCTTCTGCGAGGAGCGTGGTGGCGAGGGTCAGCGCGTTAAGCACGTTGCGCAGTTCGTGGGAGACCGTGCGGGTCAGCCGCTCACGCGCTTCGTTGGTGTGTTCGAGTGCCCGGTTCTTTTCTTGGATTAGCCTCTGCTGTTCCTCGACAAACTGTCCCACGGAGTCGCAGGTCAGACGGTGAAAAAAGTCGTGAATGAGCGCTTCCGCGTTGGCGCACTCTTCGACAGAGTACTGAGGGTGTTCCCTCGCAAACGCGGCGAGGACCGATTGCGTTACGACGCGCCGGATGATGTAGATTTCCCAGATCAACTCCGAGATGTTGTAGCCGGCCTTCCACTGTTCATGGCCGTGGATGCGCGAGTGGTCGGCCGCGACCTGCTTGGGCCCCTCCTTTTCCAGGCGCAAGCGTTCCACCAGGTCGTCCATGAGTGCAGGGACGTGGTCCTCCAGTGCCTTGTGAGAAATGTGCAAAGCATCCGGAACGTCGGGGCTCTGGCGCACGAGCGGCATCCACTCGCGGCCGATGGCATCGCGGCGTTGGTGGACGTAGTCCGCCAGTGCCGCAAGGAAAGACACCTGGGAAACGTGGTGCTCCATAACGTCTAAAATGAAGGAACCGGAGCTGTTGTCAGGCCGGACGACTAAACCGCACCTTGTTCGTTCGAAGCAGCGCTGCTGCTTTCATCTTTCGGCAACTTGACCGACTTCGCTGCGAGATGAGGCTGTGAAAGCCGAGGGAGACCAACGGAGCGTTTGTGCACCGTCCATCCTTTCAAAGCACCCATTAACGAGATGATTCAACTTTCCTACCAAGTTGCTGATCTTTCGCCACAGCCAACAGGTACTCACGCAAATGCTCTTGCGGATGAGCCATCAGGGCCTCGCCCCCTAAGTGCGTCCACAGGTAAACCTTCAGAAACCATCAAAACACATACCGATTGAAACAATTGTAAATCAAAGCGCCTCCGATTGCCGAATCAGGGACCATCATGGAAACTCCTGACCCGCAGAAAACGATCTCTACGTTTAACACCCTCATCGAAGCTCTCAAAGACGGTGAGAAGGGTTACCAGCAAGTGGCCGATGCGACGCACGACGCGGACCTCAAGAAGCTGTTTGGCAGCTACGCCGAGCAGCGGCACGAGTTTGCCAAGGAACTCCAGAAAGCGGCCTTCGAGCTTGGCGAGGCCAAACCGGAAACCTCCGGCAGCGTGACCAGTGCCGTGCATCGCGGATGGATCGGCCTCAAGAACGTGCTGACCAGCCAAGATCGCCACGGCATCCTGGCCGAGTGCGAGCGCGGCGAGGATAGCGCCGTCAAATCCTACCGGCTCGCTCTGGCGGATGACAGCCTCGGCGCCACGGCAAAGACGCTGGTGCAGACGCAGCATGACGCCGTGCTGGCCGCGCACAACGACATCAAGAAGCTGCGGGATGAATCCACGCGGGCCAAGTAGCCGTCTCCGGCACCTCAGAAAGAGAGCAGAGGCGCGAGGGATGAGAAGTCAGCAGCGCTTAAGACGCCATACCTCGCTGAGACTCCAAGCTCCGCTTTGCTCAGGAGCCACAGAATTGTTTCCATTGGTTGCAGTCTGACCGTTATGTAACGGGCGATCAGGGCTCCGCTAGCAGGGGGGAGCGTGGGAGAGTTCCAACGGTCCAACTACCGTCATCGCCCTCTGCCCGGTTCTGTAATTTTCGTCACATGTTTGACATCGGCGCGCATTTGTCGGGCGACCCGTCCTCACAGGGAAAACCCTGCCTGCTTCTGGTGGAAGATCAGCCCGCTGAATGGTTCTTTTATGGCGATTTACTCGCGGCGGAATACGACGTGAAATTTGCCATGAACGGCGAGGAAGCCCTGGCGGCGGTGCAGCGCCGTTTGCTGGACCTGATCCTTTCGGATGTGCTCATGCCGTTGCTCGATGGCATCGGCTTGCCCGGCGACTACGCGCAGATTCACGCACGGCCGGTGTGCCGATCATCCTCATGACCGCCAGCAAAGCGGGCGAGTTGCCTGCGCTCGGTTTGGCAGTCGGTACAACCGAGTTCCTCCTCAAACCCTTCCGACCACAGGAATTGCTCGCTCGGCTGCGAAGCCATTGGTCTTTGGATGATTTTTCCCGACCATCCTGACCGCGCTTGATGGAAGGTGCATCACCGCTCCCTCCATCGGATCAAGCTTCGCTCAAGCTTTGCTGGGGACGGTGGTAGTCGTCCAGCTTCTGCGGCAGGTCGCCGTGGACCACCGGCCAATGGAACCAGACCCGGAACGTCTGG
>CAXTBX010000131.1:0-11937 GCA_964242205.1 uncultured Chthoniobacterales bacterium | reverse complement strand
GTCGGGAGCACGCGGACGGCGGCGCGGCTGGAGCGTTCGGAACTCGAACGGGTGGTCGTCCGCGGGCGGACGCGCAACGCGTGGCTGGAAGGCTTGCACGCTCCGACCGAGATGAAGCCCAGCCGCAAGATTATGTCGGGCCCTGACTTGCGGTATGCCTTCGACGCCTACGGAGATCAGACGTTCCTACCCTCCGCGGTCGTGAGCGAACACCGGGATACCGCCACTACTGGCAAGTCAGCAGCGTTCCGTGTCGGTGTTTCCCACCGTAAATACACTTTGTGGACCGCTGCCACCAAAACATTCGATGGCTTCGTCGAAGAGATGAATCGGCTCGTCCGGCTGCTCAAGGCGGGGCCTGCAGATGACGGACTGCTCCCCGAGCGCGAACGCGCCGGACTGCCGATGCTGGCGCGCGCGATGGAAGGTGCCACCCTCTCCATGCTAGCAGACGGATTTGACGTGAGCTACGAGGTGCCCACTACCTCGGAGAAGGAACTAATCCTTGGTGGCGGCAGCGATGAACGCGAGGCCGAAGACGAGGATCCCTGGCAAAGAGACGGCCGGTTCGCCGTCGTGATGGACGCAGGATCCTCCCCAGCCGAGATCGTGGCCGATGCCCTGTACCAGGAGACACCCATCGCGCGAATTACGCTGCATCCGCAGTGGTTAGGAAATCAGCACATCGACCTGCTGCATCAAGTGGTGCAATACCGGGTGGCGAAGGACCATCCATTTCTCGTGCATCTCGACCGCTCCCTAGCCCGACGCAACAAGCGATTCACGTTGCGCTACGGCTCCGGGCACATCGTGCAGAGTGGGACCGCCTACGAACTGAAATTCAGCGACGTGATCTTCAAGCAATGGAGGTGGCTCGACTTCGAGAAGGATGGCGAATGGTACAAGCTCAATCAGGAGAAGCCGGAAAAGAACGACGGCTCCCACACCTACGATCCCAGCCGGATCGGGCAGGACCATTCCCTGTTTTGCTACCTCAAGAATTTTGCCGAAGACTTGGTGGTGCCCGACGTGGGGGTGAAACCCTCGGCCGACTGGATGCTGCTCTGCGACGATGGGGCGGGGGAGATCGCCGACTTCGTCGCCCTGGATCCCGGGCACGCGAGTCCTTTCGTCACGTTCGTGCATGTGAAGGCGGCGAAAGGCAACGCGGCGGACATCGCCTGGGATCCGTTTTCACTCGTCGTCGCCAGACTCAAAAAAATCTGCGCGACTATGACGTGCATCACTTGGCCGAAGACTTGGCGCGTCGTACTAATGCAAACAATCGCCGCTTGGTCTGGCGGCGCGGGACTCAGCCCATGGATCGGAACGATTTCGTAGCGGCTCTGCGCAGGCTCGCCCCGCACGCCCAGCGACACGTGATCGTCTTTCAGCCACGAATCCTGCACGCAACCTGGGACGCGGCCGTCACGGGGCACCGCAATTCGCAGTACAATGCCAACGTGGGACGCATGCGTCACGCGAGCACCTCGCTCTCGCTCACCGAGGAGGAATTGCGGCGTCTGGGAGCGACCTTCACCGTCTTCGGCATGGAAAAAGCCCCTCCGTCCATGGTGTCGGCGGCTAAAAGCGTGGTGACGAGATCCAGGAAGCCCTCGCCGTCCAAAAAGCGGTGCGCAAAGGCGAGTCGTTGATGGTACGGGCTTAGTTCGCGGTCGTAGCGGTCCGAGCCGAGTTGGCGCGCCTCGCGGGCAAGCTCGTCCAGATCGGGCATCGGTCGCCGCGCCACCTTTTCGAGACACTCCCGGATTTCCTCGGGTGAAATGTCCTCGACCGTCACCGCAAAGCTGCTTGTGGCCGCCCGCAGCCCCTCGCGACGCATGGCCAGCAACAGCGTCTGTACGAGTCGTGCGCCGCGCCAGGGAAACACGATCACGTCGTGCCCGAACTTGACCATGCTGGCCCGATCCAAGCGGTAGCCCGCGAACGCCGCGCGTCCTTCCTGGATGCACTGGTGGGCGTCGGTGTTCAATTGTCCCGACACTGGAGCGGTGCCATCGTAAAGGGCACGCATCCGTTGCACGACAAGCCCGCTCGGGGCTTGGGCAGAACCGCCGAAGCGCGGTGCCCCAGCGCTGGGTGCCGATGTGACGATCAGCCGTCGCATTTCGGCGCTGACGCTCAAGACTCTCCAGCGCGAGCCGTTGAGCACGAAAGTATCACCGTAATGGTATGTGACTGTCATCGGTAGCTGGCCCACCACTTGGCCGCCACACATCACCGCGTATTCCGCCGGGGTGCTGAACACCGCGTAAACCGGCTGTTTTTTCGACTCGTCTTCCGATAAGACCCAGTTTTGATTCTCCGAGTTCCAAGTGAGTCGTGCGTACCGGCGTTCGGCCAGCGATTGCAGAAATCGCTCGAAAAATTTCGGTGTGATCGTCCGCTCGTCCCAAGGTCCGGTTTTCACGAGCAGATCGTAAGCCGCTCCAGTTTCGACGGATCCCATTTGCCGCAGGAGTGAAAGTACCTGATGCACCAGAGTGGACAGATGCAGGTCCGCGAGCGTCGGCGATTCGAACGCACCCTCCAGCGCCAAGCTCACGGTTGCCGCCGCCTGAAAGGTGCGCAGGCGCAGAGCGTCCAGCGGGTGCGCTTCTTTCTCCAAAATCTTTTCCACGCTGTAGATGATGCCGCTAATCGGCGCGCCTTCCAGGCGGCCGGAGCGCCCAATGCGCTGGCGGAGTGCCGCCACGCTGTATGTTGCATCAACTTGCCCGACCTTTTCGACACGCCCGATATCGATACCCAGTTCGAGAGAGTTGGTGCAGACAATGGTCAACCGATCGGGGCCGGAAGGATCAGTCTGGCGCATCGCTTTTTCCGCTTGAGTCCGCTCGGCTCCCTTCACCGTGCTATGGTGGCGCCGGAATTCTCCGCCCCCTTTGCGAGCAGCGAAGGCGCTCAGCGATTCGTAGAGGGTCTCGACGCGCGCCCGTGAATTACAGAAGAGGAGACCGCGCGGCAGCGCCTTGAAATCGATGAAGGCGCTTCGGGCGACACGCGCGTAGGCCGGGTCCGTGCCTTGGTCGGCAATATTGTTCGGGTCGCGGACCGGCTGCGCATCCTCCAAAAAGACTTTGAGGGCGAGCGAAACTTTTCTCTTGGATTCACCGGAGGCGATCACCTCTGGCAAACGCTTCGACTTGGGTCTGAGCACCTCCCCCGCCGCGCCCGCCGCGGTGCCCAAGGTGGCCGACAAACCTAGGCGTGCGATGGGATGTTTGCGCTTGAGCCTCTGGTCCAGCCGGTGCAGCAACGACTGGAGGTGCCGCCCCCGTGCGTTGTCGAAGAAGGCATGGAGCTCGTCGATGATCACCGCTTCGAGGCCGCTGAGCCCCGCAGGCAGGACCAATGGAATGCGGTCAAGCAGTTCAACGCACAACATCGTGGCAGCTCCATCATGGCGTTGTTCCAATCGAGGGGCGGTCGGCGGCAGAAAGAACGGCGATCTGAAAGCATCGCCGACCGTCACCGACGCCGCTGTGGGAGATGACGTGCTCACATTTGATTCAGACCTCCGTAGGGAATCCGTGGTCTGGCGGGAGGCTCGGGGGCCGGTAGTGCCGCAGGGCCTGCATTCTGGTGAGCACGCTCTGATGCAAAAAGGGAGCCTCGCGCATCATGCGCTGCTTGTTCGGTTCGTAGCGCCAGCGGGTCTTTTTCCGGCCCCAATCATTGCGACGTGCCGGCAGATACTCGATGACCCACCAGCCGCGCCGGAGCGAGACGTGGGTTTGCGCCAAGGGGTTCGGGGGGCATCGCGTCAAGAGCCCGCCGAGCTTGGCGTCGTCCACCTCCAGCCCCGCTGCCCTGGCCTCGCGGACCATCCACTCGAACGAAATCATCGCCAGTCCGCTGTCCGCGGGCCACGCGTAGCCGCCGCCGATGTCGCTATGGACGCCGGCAAACCAGACGTTCATCACGCGCGACCGGTTGCCGAGCGCGGGCAGCGGGGTGGGGTCGGCCTTGAGAACGTTGGAGCGAAAGGCAGCGCGACGCTCGTCCAGTGACACCGCATGACGCACGATGGCGATCCCCGGGTTTTCGTATGTATACGGAAAAGATTGGTTCCAGTTGTACAGGCCCACGGAGCCAACCGTGTCCCACAGGCCGAGAAAATGCACCGGGCACTCGCGCGTGAAGCTGCGGCGCAGTACTGCCACATCCTCGTCGTGGCGGGCGGCGGCGGCTTTTTCTTGGGATGTGGCGTCTTCCGGCGGTTTACGGATGCCGCGGTAGGTGCGCCAGAGATAGGGCAGCAAGTTATCGGTCCGGTCGTAGAGCAAACCCACGGCGTAAAGCATGCCGGCCAGCACCCGCACGGTGAACGCGCCCCGGCTGAAACCGAAAAGAAAAATCCGGTCGCCAGGCTCATAGACGCGCATGAGATAGCGGTAAGCCTCGAAGACGTTGTCCTCCAGCCCGGCTCCGAACGCCAGCCCCTTCACCAGGGACCAACGCCTGCCCAGCCAACCTTGGGCGAGCGGGTCCGCCATCGTGCCGACGCCGGGGTCATAGAACGCCGCCTGTCGTTCGTTCTTGGCGGTGATCTCGAACAGCCGGACGACGTTCGTCAGGTCGCCTTCCAACTGGTTGTTGGTGCCGTCGCAGCAAACCACGATGTTCTTCATACGGAAAAATCGGCGGCGTCCTGATGCCTCACAACCCGCAGCGCTCGAGTGAATCTGCTGACCGCAGCGATCCTTGTGCAGACCCGAACCGTGCTACGGCAATAGATACTCAATGAACAGATCTTTGATCGTGACGTTCTCCGCCGACTTCTGCGACGCGATCCATCGGTCCCAATCCTCGGATGACGCCAGACCGACGAAGACACCTTCAACGTCAGTTTTCTTGACGTCTTTGGCTTCGGCGGCCCAGCCGCGGTCGGAGCGGGCTACCCGTCCGTCGCACGCTTGCAGCAAGGCATGGTAAAGCTCGACGGCGGGCATCCGCCACGAACCCGGCGGCGAACGCTTGAGCGCAATCGCCCGGTCCACCGGAATAAACGCGGTGAGATCCTTGTTCTTGCGCATGATCTCCAGGCCCTTGCCCTTGGCCGTGGCATTGTGGCTGGAGTGGTGGCCGACCTTGTAAAAGACGGTGCGCTTAAGCAGGTCGTCGGCGGTGACGGTTGCGCCGCCGCTTCCCGTCTTCCACTGCATCGCGGGGTCGTGCCAGGAGAGCCAGTTCCCCTCCTGCGCGTCGGCGGGGAAAAGCAGGACCTTGCCGTCGGCGATCCGTTCGATGGCCAGTGCCAGACTGGTGTTGTTGCGGAAGTTGTCGAGCTTGGCCGCCAGTTCGGCCACGGAGCGGAGCCACTGGTCGTCGATGCGGCGGTACGCCTGATCCGAGAGACCGTAGTCAGAGTAAAACTGGTCGGCCTGCGCTGCAGGATAACAGAAACGCTGGTCGAACGGAGCCTCGTCATCCAGGGCCCAGTCGAACCCGGCGGCGGCGTGCGCGTCGATGGCGGCGGCCAACCCGTAAAGCTCGTCCGCAGCGTTGTTTTCCATGTTCTGGAGCTTGGCGGGGTCGCGGGGCGGTCCCAGGACGTAGAAACGGAACCCGGCGATCTCGGGCAGTTCAACCGCGGGCGGTCCGGGCGAGTAGTACGTCAACGTGGCCTTGGGGAATTTCCGCACGATGTCGAGCGCGCGGGCAATCGTGTCGCCCATGCCCAATCCGCCGCTGAACTGGGCTAGTGCGTCGCCGTCCAATTCCAGGCCCTCGAAGCCAGCCATCCCCGTGAGCTTTTCCGCAACGCCCGCTTGCTTCGCCTGCGGCATGGCGAGGGCTTTCGCAACCGTCGCGCGCATGGCGGCGGCCTTGTTGCCGAGATCTATGGCCATCTTGTCGCCCGGGTTTTCGGTCCACGGCATCCACACGTTCCCGATGGTGAAAGTCTGGAGAACGGCTTGCTGGGAAAGAAAGCCGCTAACGTGATCCTGATGGGCGTGCGTGGCGGCGAGAACGGCGAGCCGTCCCCCGGTCGTCTTCTTGATGCTGTCGATCACGTCGGACATTTTGACCTGCGTGGCGATGGTTCCGAGCGTGCCGAAATCAATCAGCATGTGCTGCTCGTTCTTGCCGCCGCAGTCGAAGGTGATCAGAAAACAGTCGCCCAGCCCCTGTCGATACATGCGCACGCGAACGGCCGGCGCGTTGGCGGCGGTAGCCTTGGCGGCGGAAGCCCGTGGGCGCTTGCTCGCGGCAGGCGTTTTCGCGGCGTTGGCGCTGCTGCGGGAGCGGGGAGCGGTGTTTTTCTTGGCCATATCAGAATCCTCCCTTGGCATGAAGAGCGGCGAATGGTTCGTCCTTCTTCCCGTCCGCCCGGAAATAAGCCTGGCTGTCGCCCTCGCGGGTGAGAGCCAGGGAGAAGTCCTTTTGCCGTTCGAAGCGGGAGTCGCTGTCGATGCTCTTGCGGATGATGTAGCGGATCGTCTGCGACGACAGGTCGGCGATGATGGTGCAGCCTCCCTCGAAATTGCTGACGTCGTCCAACGGCCGCTTTCGATCCTCCTGCAAGAGCACGATGATCATGTGGGTGAGCACTTGCCCGTCAGGGCCGACGCGCGTGGCGAAGCGGGCGGTGTGAACCTCGAACCCGTTGCCGGGGTCCAACCCGAGGATGCAGGCGTCGTTCGGACCGGTCTTCGCGCTTTTGAAATGGTTCTTGATCGAGTCGTGGACCTTCCCTCGAACGACGCGCTGACGGTGAAAGATGATCTCGCGGTCGGTGGTGAACGCGTACAGGTCGGCCTGCGCGCGGAATTCCAACAACCGGTCGCAAAATTCCGATGACAACCGTTGCGATTCATCCTTTTCGCGTCGCCAGAGCAAGCTCTCGACGCTGACCGTGCGCACTTCATCGACCGGGATGCCGCGCTTGCGAAACGCCTCGATGAAGGCAACGCGGTAGTCCAGGTCATCGTCGGGCACCAGATCGAAGTCGGCGGTGACGACCGCGCGGAGATATTCACCGAAGGTGATGTCGGTCGGCGGACAATAGTCGAGGGCGCGGATGCACATTTGCAGTACGTGCGAGGCGGCTTTGGTCGCCTCGTTCGCCAGTCGGGCGGCCAGATCGGGGTGGATGGCGCCGAGCTTGAGGATGCCGGTGCCGTCGCTGGCGATCCTCATGAGGTCCTCGGTGCGACGCTCATAAATCGAGAGGAAGGCATCGAAGACGGCGGCCACCAGGATGCTGCCGCGAGTGTGCGGGTCGTTGTCGTCGGCGTCGTACTCGTTTCCGGTGGGTTCGATGGGCTTCCATTTCCCGTCCTCTTCCACTTTGCCGATGGCCTCGCGCAGGCCGCCGCGTTCGCCGGTCGCCTGACCGAATTGCGTGGCCAGTTCGCCGAGCAGCGACCGGCGGTCGCGGATCTGCCCCTGGGTGAGCGCGATCTGGTGCCGCAGCAACTCCGGGAGCGCGAGGCGCTGAAGCAGGGCAACGATGTCCGCGAACGCCTCGTGTAACGCCAGCACATCCTTGTTCGTGTTCTTCAGGTACTTGCGGTGCATACCATCCAGCAAGGCGTGGGTGGTTTCGTGGGCGACAACGTCTTGCGAGAGACAGGTGAAGACCTGTTGCGGTCGGCCGCCGTTGCCCCGGCCCGGCGCGCCACGGGAACTGAAGTAGCCGAACAGGAGCGCGATCTTGTCGGGCGAATAAAAGGCGTTGGCGTCGCGGAACGCGTGCGGGTAAACGCGCAGGCGCGGGACATAAACGGAGTCGTCCTTGGCGTTCTCTCCCGCCGGCGGCGGTCCTGGCCGCCAGAGGATTTTGCGCCCCAGCGCGGACTCGAAGTGATCAATCGTCGTCCGCACCACTGCGTAAACCATCTGCTGATGAAATTGCGGGGTTCCCTCGCTGGGCGCGAGCCCTTGCGTGGCGAGCAGGTGGGTGTGGTTGAGATCGACCGGCTCGTACACCGTGCGGCTCGCGGGATCAACGTCGATCACCTGCACGTACGCATCGCACGGACCGGGACTCAGCATCTCGTCCCACGGGACCTGATAAACGGTCTCGCTGACGTTGCGCGTCACCAGGGACACGGCGAAACTCGGGTCTAGCGCATAGCCGCGCAACGCACGGAGCTTGGGCGTCTCCGGCTGGAAGCGCGTCGGCTGCCTCGCCAGCATGGCCCGAGCGCGCTCCGCATCGGGCAGGGCCTGCGGTTTACCTTCACCGCTTTGCTTGTCGTCCCCGCCCGGACCCGGCTCGCCCAGCAGGCGGCTCAGCGTTTTTTTCAGGTAGGTCGATGCGCGCGGATGCAGCCGGAGTTTCAGTGCCAGATCACGCTGCTGGCCGACCGTCAGGCCGCCCACGCGTTTGCCCGCGTCGGCGAGGATCGCGTCGAACGGGTTGCCGCGTTTGGATTCCGGATCGGCCGGATCGCCCGCCTCCCATTGCTGCACGAGCTGCGCCATCTCCAGTTGCAGCCTGGGATCGATCGCGGCGGCATCGGCTTTAAGGCCGATTCCGAACAGCGCGTGGAAAAATGCGAACGAGCAGTCGGCCACCGGCGACTGTTTGAGCTGCGATGCGGCGACGGGCGCGACCTGCAACGCCGCGTTGGCCTGGAGCACACCGGTGCCGAATTTTTCAAGCTCATCGCCCGTGAAACTCGTCTTCGCGGACCGGGTGAGCGCCGCGCGAACCGCCTCGACCCGCATCCAGGGTTGCGGGTACTTCGCGGCGTCGAACAGGGTCGCCCCATGCCTTTGCAGATAAAGCGCGGCGGCACCGGCGATCTGCGGCGTGGCCGAGGACGTGCCGGCACCGTCCATATCGACGACCTTGGAGTCGGAGCGCCGAGCCCAGGGGGTATTCGGGGTGAAGGCCGCCAAGGAGGTCGCACCCTTCTCCTGCGGTCCCCAGTTGCCCTGCATGGTACCGGCTCCCAGCCCGTAGTAGGGCTTGTTGTTTCCCATCACGCCGCAGGCGCTCAGCACGCGTTCGAAGCGGGCCGGGTAAACGGTGGAAGTCGTCGGCACTCCGCCCAGACCCGTGGAATAATTATTGCCGGCGGCGGTGACGAGGATCACGCCGCGTTCGTAGGCGAGGTTCACGGCGTCCGCCCAGGCCTGGGAAGCGACGCCGCCCATGCTCATCGACAGCACATGCACCCGGGTGGCCTCGTTCTTGCAGAGATCGGCAATGTAGGAGATCGCCCGCGCCACGGAACTGGTGCGGATTTGCACGACCGAATCCGCGACGCGCACGCCCACGATGCGCGCTTCCGGCGCGGCCCCGATCTGATCGTCGAATGCGGTGTACCCGTCGTGCTTGAAAGAAACCTGTCCGCCCGCCAGAAGCCCGATGGTCCCGGTGCCATGACCCGGGTTGGTCATCACACCGCCCTTTACCAAATCCTCCACGTCGCGCTCGGAACGGTCATCCCCGGTCATGTTCTTGGAGAGCATCGGCTCGAATCCCGCCGGGAAGATGACGTGGTGCAAACCGTAACCGACATCGAGGTGGGCGATGCGCACTTCGTGTGTCTTGTGCTGGTGCGCGTTCGCACGCGCCGACGCCAGCCCGCTAAACGCATCGTCCAGGTGCCAGGCGAATTTTCTCGGCGTCGGAAAAGCGTATTTCCGGCCCTTTTCGTCCTCATCGCGGAAACCGTCGCCCGCGGCCCCGAGACCGACGGATGCGGGAGCGTCCGTTGGCCATTCCTGAATCAGGTCGGGTTCGGTGTGTGTCACCCTCGCGCCGGTCGCGCCGAGGCTGGCGCTGGTTTGTTCGGCCACCTCGTATGCGGCATCCCACGCCGAACCGATCGTGATTCCGCTCGCCCGCGCGCGGTGCCAGACCGCCGTCCGGGGCCGCGCGGCAAGAGCAGTCTTGCCTGCTGCGTTCACAACCGGCACCTCAAACAGCGGCTCCAGCGTAAAGCTCGCGCCCGCCGCCTTCAATCCCAACGGAGCAGCGGCCAGCGGAGAATCCTGGCTCGACTCAATCCGAACTAAAACATCGCCTGTCGCTCTCATATTGGCTTCCCTTCAACAAAACGCTATCCTGCTCAGGAGGTTAGCAAGCTCGTACGCCTTGCGTCCAGAGGATAATTTGGCGTCGGTGATGGGACATCGCGGAGAACAAGTCGACTCTCCGGCTACGGCATTTCTTGCTATTCCACAGGTCTCCGGTCATCGCTGGCTGCGGATACGTTGATGGCTCGCCACGCTCGAAGTAATACTCCTGCGGGGTGAAGCGCACCTACTCGGCACATCAGCGGGAGGCCACGCAACCCTTTGATTTCCTGATCCGTCAGGTTCTGTTGCCAGAGCAGTTGGCGCAGGTAGTCGTCGTTGGTCATCTCAAAGATCGTTCTCCGTGTTGACCGTGATGGCAGGGCGAAACAGACCCTTGACGTTGTCGTAGAGAACCAATGCTGGTTGAGCCTTCGGCATGACCTCCATTCCACAGACGATGGCTACCGGTGCAGGGGCCGCCAAGAACAGGTGCAGTTCATGGAGGTGTCCGTGTTCTGCGCAAAGAGCCTCCAAGCTGTCACGGTAAATCTTGCTGAACCCAGCCAGATCCTCCCTCCGCCGCAAAAATTCCACGCCCGGCTCCTCCGAAGCCAAGGTGATTTCGTAAAGGGAGAAACGGTCGTCGATCTCGGGTGGAATAGAGGTGGGAGCGATTTTTCCGCTGAGTGAGAATTGCAGCGCGACCTTCGAGTTGTCGGTTCCCAAGCGCAGCCGGTGGAACTTGTATTCCACAATCGGTCCTTTTTCCCGCCATCGCCACGTGTGGTCGCGGTGACGCTGGAACACGTCGGTGGCCACCTTGTTGCCCAATTCGCGTCCCAAAGCGACCAGCACTGGGATCGGCGCGAGGGCGAATACCGAATAGTGCTGCACCCGCTTGCTTTCCAACTCCGCGCGCATGGTGGGCCGCAGTTCGCGACGGATTTGCTCGCGCGCGAGTTCGAAGAAAGTCGGGCTTTCCCTCTGGATTCCGCTCAAGTCGACCAAAGCGCCCGGGAGACTGGCTGGGTAGCGGGGATAAAGGGCACCGTGGATGTCCGTGGGCGGGATGTCCACCGGCTGGCCGCCGATGGTGGCGCGCAGTTGCACGATGGTCGTTCGATGTTCCGGGCCTGCAGCAGTCACCTTCAAAATGCGCTCCTCGTGCTCCCGCTTGTAAGTGCGCAGCAACTCGGCCGAGAAATCTTGGAGACGCACATCGTCGATCTCGTGGTGGCAGTCTCCGCAGAGAAGCATGAGGTTCTCAAAACTGTTGATTTCGGCAGGTCGGATTTCCTCGCCGCGCGCGCCGCCCTTCTTGAAAGCGACGATGTGAGCTTTTTGCGAATAGTTCCCCGGCATCGCGGTAACCGGGTTTTGGAAGAGATCCTTGTTGCAGCCCCGAAACTCACATCGGCCGGCGCTGCAAGCGATGAGCCGGTTCTTGATCAACTCTTCGATGGACCGCGTCCCCTCAACGGGCGACGCGGCTTTCGCCGAGTCCGCTGGCTTCTTCTTGGGCGCAGGCATAAATGGTGTGAGGGGACTTGGGCAGAAACCGTCCTGGGGGAGTGTCTTGATGGGCGGCGAATTCTGCCCTGCTATTCTGATTCCGGAACCGCCAGAAGCGTCAGGACGAGACCCGTGCTGCCGAGGGCGTAAGCCTCCTCCCAAAGATCGGCCGCACGGAAAGCATTCGGAAACCACATTTCGGTGGAACTGGCGGCACCGGCGATTGCGCCGTCACCTTCCCCGCCGTGGACGCGGTGCGTGACGGATTGAGGGGAACGAATTCGACCCAGCGCCAGCCGGAGGCTTTCGCGTCCTGCGAGGACACCGCGAAAATGACCCTCGTGCTATCCGACAAGACGACGGCGGGTGGTGTTTACCCCGATGTTGAACCACGGCTAAAGCAGCGCGATGTTCTCGGAT
>CAXTBX010000130.1:0-12604 GCA_964242205.1 uncultured Chthoniobacterales bacterium | reverse complement strand
GCATTGCAGGGTCGTTTCCTGCTCCACGGCGGGCAGGGCGGCCAATTCGTGAAAGGTCCAGGTGGTCGGGGACTCCACATGGCCGACGATGTCGAAACGCCAGATGTCTCGCGCCACGTCGGGGTCCACCAGATTCTTGGTGACCTGATAAAACTTGTCGTTGGGAGTAATTTTCCGCACCTGCGGGCCGCCGTACTGCGTGCCGTCGTACTCGAAGGAGCCGAGCTGGTAGAGTCGCCGTAGCATCGCGCCGAGCACGACCGCGACCAGCCCACCCAGGCCGCCCGCCAGGAAGCGCCGCCGGGTGAGGCCAGCGGTGGACAGCCCGCTTGCCGCCAGCGCGCGGGGCGGCGCGACGGTCAGCAGGCCGTAAAAAAACATGATGGCCACGCCGCAGACGGCAAAGGAGGCCAGCATGCCGAGTGAGGTGATGACCGTTGCCGCCAAAGGCGGACGACCACGATAGTTGGTCAACAGTTGCGGCCAGAGCAGCGCGACGAAAAGCGCCCAAACCGCGAGCACGCCCGGTGCGACCAACCGCCAGCCGCCTACATCTAGAAGACGACGCTTTTCCTGAGGTTTCGGCTCGGCCAGCCAACCGCCGAACAAGGCATAAACGATCCCTCCCGCGCTGGCGGCGGCCAGTTGACCGGCCAGCGCGCCGAAGACGCCTTGGAGCTTGAGTTGGGAGTATCCACCTGCGCGCACCAAGGCGTCGATGAAGAACTTCACCGTCACGAACGGGAAAGCGCGGTCGAAAATCATCTCCGTCGGCGTCGCCACGTGGAAGCACAGCCGCAGAAACGCCATGAACGCCAGCATGACCAGGCCCGCCAGCAGCCCGGCCAGAGCACCGCTGACGAGCAGCTTGAGAAACGGCGGGCGCAGCTGGGCGGAGGATGGATTTCTCATGATGGGAGACGGGTTGACCGCCGGGAAACAAGGGTGGGACCATGAAGCGTCAGGGAGCAGTCGGAGACTCCCGCAGAGCGTCGTTCATCTGATAACATCCTCCTGCCAAGGGCGAAATACGCCCTTGGGCGTATCCCCAAAGTCACCCCAACGTACAGGATCAACTCGGACCACGCCAGCCCGCATCCCGCCGCCAGCAAGCCATCTGCGGCGCTCTGATTACAGCCGTTTATAAAATGGCTGGGCGCAGAAAAGCAGGCGGCTGCGCCGCAGGGTAGCCCATGGCGCGGGGGGCGCCATCCGCCTGCTCAACCATCAGGAGGCGCGGGCGAGGGCAGCCCCGATGTCGCCGGAACCGACGGTGGCGTATTCCACGATACCGAAACCCTCCGGGCGGACCAGGGAGCTTGGCACGCCTTCAGGGTCGGGCGGCAAAGGTCAGCGAACCACTATCGCCCAACGTGCTTTGTTTCTCGACGCGGCCTTGCGGCGTGTAGAGAACTGCCTTCACGTTGCGGAACGCTTGTTTGCTCCGAGAATCCCCCGTTGCTTTCCAGGTCAGCGTGCGGGCGTTTTCGTTCCAGGAAAAGTTGGTCACGCGGCACGGGCTGGACGGGGTGACGATGTTTTCGCCGTCGTCCTCCACGACCCTGCCCGTGGCATCCCGGCCGCCGTAGATTTGCAGTTCGAGCGGTTCCCCGGAAGGCTGGCTGGTAAACTGGCGGACCGGCCCGAGGGGCAGCAGGGTGCCCGCCCGGATGTAAGTGGGTATCTCGTCGAGCTTCGCCGTGACCTGGATGGTTTTCGCACCCTCCGTGACCCGGGAAGAATCGAACTCGAACCACTGACCCTCCGGCAGGTAAACCGCCCGGCTGCCGCCCTCGTTCAACAACGGTGCGGCCAACACTCCTTTGCCCATCAACCATTCGTCGGTAAGCGTGGCCGCCTTCTCGTCGCCGGGAAATTCCATGGCCAGCGGACGCGTCAGCGGCGCGGCCGTGGCGGTATTCTCGTACGCCAAACTATAATAGTAAGGGATCAGCCGATAGCGCAGGTTCAACGCCTTCCGGATCGCCGCTTCGGCCTCCGGCCCGTAGAGCCAGGGAAAACGGGCCGTGTTCGAGTTGCCGGAGTGAGACCGCATGACGGGGAAGAAGACCGAGGCCTGCATCCAGCGGGTGAACAATTCCGGCGACAGTTCCTTGTACATGCCGCCGTTGTCGCAGCCCGTGTAAGGCATTCCGGCCAGGCTGTAGCCGAGGATTTCGCCCGGCTGGCGCGCGAGCATCTGCCAGGTGCCGTCGTAGTCGCCCGTCCACACCGCCGCGCCCAGGCGCTGCAACCCCGGGGTGTACGAACGGTTCAAACTCCAGAACCGCTTGCCCGGATGGACCTGCTGCTGCAACGCGGCTTCCGCGAGGTTCCAGTAATAGTATTCGGTGAACTTCAGTTCCCCCTCGTCGTTCCAGAAGGCCGCCATGCCGTCTTCGAGGAAGCGGCGGTTGTTGCTGTCCCACCAGGTACGTACCTCCGGCTTGGCGTAGTCGAGATCACGCGTCATGGGCGTCGAACCGTTGTCCACGTGGGTCGAGGGAACGATCCATTGCTTGGCGCGCGCCATCTTGAGGTTCGCACTGTTGCCGAGACGGGGCTTGCGGATACCCATCAGGTGCACGCCCTCGCGTGCGAGTTCGGCAATCTGCGCGCGCGGGTCCGGAAAGAGTTGTGGGTTCCAGGCAAAGTCCGCGAAGTCCGGCTCGCCTTCGGACTTCACCGTATAGTCCGGTTTGGCGGTATACCATTCGAAGTCGATGATGAAGGCATCCACCGGCAGTTGGTCCTTGCGGAAGCGGGCCAGGGTCTCGCTGATGTATGCCCGGTCCTTCCAGCCCCAGCGGCTTTGCATGTAGCCAAAGGCCCACAGCGGGGGGACGGGCGTGTAGCCGGTCAATTCTGCGTCCGCGCGCAGCCAGGTGTAGAGGTCGGGTGCGGGGCACAGATAGAAGTCCGCTCCGTCGCCGGAAACTCTCCAATGCACGGCACCGGTTTGGTCGTCCGCCTTCCACGTTCCCGGCTTGTCGTCGTCGGACCCGACCACCAGCAGGCCGTAGCCGGCCGTGCTCCAATATTGCGGCAGCGTGGCGGTGCCGTTGTCGGTTTTGCCCCGGCCTTCACGCTGGGTCAACGCGCCGCGGTCGGGCTCGGTCCCGGACCCGTAGTAGCGCGGCTTCGCCACGGTAGGATTGCCACCGACGGTTATTTCGAAAGCGGCCTCCTGTTTGGTGTTCACCTCTCCCAGGGAAGACCAGTCGGTCAGGACGCCGCCTGCCGGGTTCTGCAACGACCACATCCGCCGCGCCGGGTCGATCAGCAATTTCCCGAAGTTGGTGGCGACGCCAATGCTCGCCCCCTCCCGCAAGACCCGGAAAGGAGCGTAGGCACCGGCTTGTTCGACGAGGTAGACACTGCGCACCGGCTTTACCGTCGTGGCGGCGCTGCGGACGCCGAGGCGAAAAGAATGCAGGGACGCCACCCGCGCATCAACCTGCAGGTCCCCCACGCGCAATGAAATGCCGTCTTTGAGCGTTTGCGGCACCGGGTCGTCGGCATGGAGGATGCCACTCCAACCGAGGGTAAATGCGGCAACAAACGTCGTGACGGTAGAGATTCGATTCATGGGATGGGGGAGCGATGTCGATTTTGAAAAAATTCTGGTCGTTTTCACCATGGTCGATCCTGCGAGAGCACATGATGCATGACCATTTCTGTGGTGTGATCGTACTGAAGCCCAGCACAGCAGGTCGATCCCGTAAAACCGGCCGACAGTGCCTGGCACAAACGCTACAACGTCTGTTTCTACCCATCCTGTCAAGTGGGGGGCGGCATCAGGGAACGGAAAACGTCGTGCGCCGAGCGGATGAAGCTCGGTTTTTGCTGGCCCGCGCGGGCGGAGCCTTGATCGCCTTGTTCCATTGCCCTGGGATGGTGCCTCTCTCCCGTAAGGCTCTGCGTGACAGTCGCCTTCTTCCGGCTTGCCTTGCGTCGACTCGCAGGACGGCGATCCCGGCCATTGCCGTGTTTCAACCAAACCCGAGAGGCAGGAACCCGGCGTTCATGATTAGTTGCAAATCTGGCTGCCTGATCCGATAATAGCCCACTTCACACTCCCCCTATGCAATTCCCAGGCTTTCCTCCCCGACGCGCGGGCGCTCGCAACAAGGCTGATTTCACGCTTCATCGCCGTCCCCTGCCGTTGGTGCTTACCTTTGCCGCGTGGAGCGCGTTCGGTGCCGTAGGGCTCCATGCGCAAACGACCTTGACCTGGGACGCCAACACCGCCACGGCGGGTGCCCAGGACGGCGCGGGCACCTGGAACACCACCGGCGCAAACTGGTACAACGGCAGCGCGGACGTTACCTGGCCCAACGACACCTCGACGGCCCTCTTCGGCGCGGGCACGGCAGGCACTTATGCCATCACGGTGGGCACGGTCAACGCCGGAGGCATCACCTTCAACCAGAACGGCTATACCCTGAGCAGTGGTTCTATCACGCTCAAACCGGTGAGCGCAACCACGGGCTTCGTGGTCACCACCAACAACGGCGCCACGGGCACCATCAGCAGCACCCTGGCTGGAACCACCGGCTCCCGGATCACTAAGACGGGTTCGGGCACCCTGAGCGCCAGCACCCCTATCACCGGCGGCACGGCGGCCAGCCCGACCGTCGGCACGATCACCGGCGGCATCTTCAACGGGACCACCGGCATTTTCGACAGCGTGCTCCAGGTTTCGGCGGCCAACTTCTTCGGCGCTGCTCCCACGAGCGCGGCGACTGTCATCACCTTGGACGCGGGCACGCTTCGTTTCACCCAGAACGGCGGCAATCTGTTGGCCAACACCCGCGGTGTGCAGGTCAACGCGGCGGGCGGGGCCATCGTCGACAGCGGAACTGTCGGCAGCAGCACCAGCGCCACCATCAATGGGCCGATCATCGACAACGCTGGCGCAACCTCGTCTCTCTACCTGTCCAACAGCAGCGGAGCGTTTACCGGCCTCACCGGCCTCATCACCGGGACCGGTGGCATCACCTGGAACGGCCTGGGCACGGCGGTGGTGAGCGCCACCAATACCTATGCAGGTCCCACCGTGGTGAACAAAGGGACCCTGCGGCTGGCGTCAGCGGCAGGCTACAATGGGGCCACCGTCGCCTCGGGGTCGCTGGGCAACAACTCCCTCACGCTCGCTACGGGTGCCACGCTGAGCCTGCAAGGCGCTGTCCTCCGGTTCGACCTCGGCAACGGCGCGGACCGTTTGACGCTCCAGACCGGCAGCGTCAACGTGAGCGGGGTAAACAACGTCCGCCTCGCCACGAGCGGCGGCAGCCTCGTTCCTGGCACTTACTCGTTGCTGACGAGCACCGTGGGCAGTTTGACCGGAAGCTTCCAGTTTGACGGTGCCAGCACGCTCACGGTCCCCGCCACCACGATGGTCAAGCAGGTGGGCAGCACCTTTTACCGGCTGACGCTGCAAAACTCCAGCGCTGCCGAGCAGGTGGTGGTCACCCCCGCGTCCGGTGTGCTCATCAACGAGATGCCGCTCGGCTCCTCGATCACCGAGGGCGTCTCCCCGCAGGGGGCCACCTATGCCGGCGGCGGCTACCGCAGCCAGTTGTATCAGACGCTCGTCAACGACGGTCGTTTCATCCCCAATTTTGTCGGCAGCAACACGGTTTTGGACAACGCCGCCACCGCCGGTTACAACGTGCTCAGCGGTGCCAACCAGCTCCGCCACGAGGGTCACGGCGGTTACACCACGACCAACGTTCTGACCAATCTCAACGCCGGGGGCAACTGGCTCGCGCCCGGCAACGGCGTCAATCCCGACTACGTGACGCTGAGCATCGGTGGTAACGACTACGCCAATTCCGCCTCGGAAACCACCGGTCCGGTCCTGCGCACGGATGCCATCGTCTCCACCATCGAGACCCTCCGGCCCGCCGCCCATGTTGTTCTCGCCACTCTGCTCTACCGCATTCCGCCGGCTAACAATTCAAGCGTCATCGTCGGCGACCTCCAAAACACCTACTACAACCCGGCGATCCCCGGCGTCGTTTACAATCACGTCCTGGCCGGACACCACATTTCCTTCGTCGATCAATACACCGCCGTCACGCCCGGCAACGTTACCGCCAACATCATCGGTTCGGATGGCATTCATCCACTTACCCCCGGTTATACCATGATGGCCAACGCCTGGTACAACGCGCTGGCGTTCGGGACAGCATACTGGATCGGCGGTCAGGACAACCAATGGAGCACGGTCACGGCGGGCAACGCCACGAATTTTGCCCTGAATCATCCGTTGACGATTCCGCGGCAAACCTCGCTCGACGCGTCCACGGACGTTTACTTTAGCAACAATTCCGCTGCGCTGGGCACGGTCCTCGGCGCGGACCTGGCGGTGCGCGGCGTCAACTTTGCCGCCGGGGCGACGGGCCCGGTCACCGTCGGGGGCGGCAACACGCTGACGCTCAACGCCGGCGGTGTCACCGTGCAGGCTGGTACCGGCGCGCACACGATCTCCGCGAACGTTGCGCTGGCCGCCGACCAGACCTGGGGCAACGTGTCCGCGAACCCTTTCACCGTCAGTGGCAACATCAGTGGCGCGCGCGCGCTGACGACCACCGGATCTTACACCATCCAGACGCAGGTTTCCGCCACCAGCAACGCGATCTCGCCCCAGACCTATACGGGGACGGGTTCTATCGTGCTTTCCGGCGCGAACACCTACACCGGAGGCACGCTGGTCAGCAGCGGAACGCTGGCGATCAACAATGCCAGCGGTTCCGGCACCGGCACCGGCAGCGTGAACGTCGCCAGCGGGGCGACGCTCTCCAACAACGGGGCCATCGGCGGCGATGTGGGGCTCAGTGGGACGGCCAACGGCAACGGCGCGTTCGGTGGCGCGGTGACGATCAGCAACGGCGGGGTGCTCAGCGGAGCCGCCACCATCGGCGGGGCGCTCAACGTCGGTGGCGGCGGGCTGGTGACGCTCACCAGCGGCACGCTGAGCGCCAACGGCGGCGTGGTCAATAATGGCACGATCCGCCTGGCGCGTGGCGCGTCATTGGTCGTGGGCAATGGCGTCAACTTTGTCAACAACGGGATTCTTGATGTGATCACCGGCAGCTTCAGCGCTCCTTCAGGTTTTACCAACAACGGAGTGGTGATCGATTCCAGCGCGGTGCGGGCGAAAAGCGTCAACTTGACCGGCAACGCTTTGGCCATCGTCGTTGACGGCTACACCGGTCACTCTTACCGGCTGCAACGTAGCAACAGTCTGACCGGGGGAACGTTCACTAACCTTGGCACCCCGCAGTCTGGCGCGACCGGCGCTGCTTTGACTTTTACCGACGACATTTCCGTTTCCAATCAAGGTTTTTATCGTGTAGTGGTAGACTTGGATTAGAGCGGTGCTTGCTCGGGTGAGCGGCGTCTCCCCTCACTGACCCCGATGACCACTGCCCCGACCGCGCCGCCGACTGGCGAAATCAAGTATAAGCTCGGCAACGAACGCTTGGTCAAGGTCACGGACCCGGCCAGCGCCAAGTTACGCTCGCTGCTGGAGCGCCAGGGCCGCCCGCAGGGCGCACTGCGCGTGGCGGTGATCGGCGGCGGTTGCTCGGGGCTGCAATACAAGATGGACCTCGTGGACGGCCCGGCCAACCGCGACATCATGGTCGAGAGCGCGCAGGTGCGCGTGGTGGTCGATCCGAAAAGCGCGCTTTTCGTCAGCGGCTCGCTGCTCGACTACAGCGACGATTTGCAAAAAGGCGGCTTCAAGGTGACGAATCCGAACGCCGTCGCGCACTGTTCTTGCGGCGAGAGTTTTTCGGCCTGACCGGGCGCACGCAGAGAGATGGTGGAAGACTATTTCGCGTTGCTAGGCGAGGAACGCCGCCCATGGCTTGACCCCGAGCGCGTCAAGGAAACGTTCCACCGCATCAGCCGCACGAAGCATCCCGACCAACAGCAACCGGGGGAGTCAGACGACACCTTCGCGCGCCTGAATCAGGCGCAGGCTGTCCTGCGTGATCCCAGGGCACGGCTGCGGCACCTGCTGGAACTGGCGCACCCGGAGATCAGGCTCTCCGGTCCGGCGAACGTGCCCATGTCGCTGGCGGACCTGTTCGCGCCGATCCACGGGCTGTTGCGCGAGACGGACGATCTTCTGGCGAAAAAGGCCGCCGCGCCGTCGGCCCTGGTGAAGGCACTGCTGGCGCGCCAGGAGTGGACCCTGCGCGAACGCGCCGAGGAACGCCTGGCCGAATTGGACGCCTTGCACGCCGCCGCGTTGGAGGAGCTTCAGGCTTTCGACGCGGGTTGGAACAGGCACGCCTCGGAATCCACCGCCGCCCGGCAGTTGCACGATTTCTACCAACGTTTTGCGTACCTCTCGCGTTGGGCTGAGCAACTGCGGGAACGCCTGTTTCAGTTGGGGTTGTGATCTCTCGTTCGCCGCTGTAGCCACGGCGCTCCGTCGCCGTGCCGGGGCGTCCACACGGCGACGGAGCGCCGTGGCTACAGCTGATTTGTAGCAGACTACTCCTCTACCAATCGCGTCGGCAAGCCGTCGATGCTGACCTGATTTTTATCGCGCCAGTATTGTTCGATCTTTTCCGGTCCTAACTTGTCACACCAATCGACCAACCTCGTCCGTTCCTCGACGAATCCGAACTGCGGCACACCAAACCCGCACGAGGTCTGCACGCTCTCAATGTCGAGCACCACAATCTGCCGCTGCCCGGGCAACGCGTCAAAACGCGCCAGCAACCCAGCCCACTCCGCGTCGCGCGGGCGCACCACACGACCGTTGCCGTATAACCGCAGGATCATCGGTTGCTCCGCGAAACTGCAAAACATGATCGTCATCCGCCCGTTTTCCAACAAATGCGCGGAGGCCTCGTTGCCGCTGCCGGTCAGGTCGAGATAAGCGACCGTCCGATGGTCCAGACACCGGAAGGTGTCAATTCCTTTGGGCGAGACGTTGATCCGGCCTTCGTCGGGTGCGGTGGCGGTAAAGTAAATCTTCTGCTCCGCGATGAATGCCGTCAGCCGTTCGTCCAAAGCCGCGAACATCTTGCCCATGTGGCTAGCTTAGCAGAAGCTAAACCGCAGACGCAAGCGCCACGCCCTGCACGCGGCGCAACTGCACGTCGCCCACCTGCAACCCCAGCGCCCGCTCAACCACCGGCAGAAAGCGGTCGCTCGAATCCGTCAGCGCGACCTGCAACGTCCCGCTCTGGTCGTCCGGCGCGGAGAGATCCTCCCGCACGAGCAAATCGCGCACGGCCAGCGCGCAATTCTGTGCGGAATCCACCAACTGAATGTCCGGCCCGGCCAGCCGCGCGATAGCATCCTTCAACAGCGGATAATGCGTGCAACCGAGGATCAGCGTGTCGATCTTCGCGTCCAACAGCGGCTGTAGATATCGCGCGATGTGCTGGTCGGTCAATGGATCATCTAGCAAGCCCTCTTCGATCAGCGGCACGAGCAACGGACACGCCAGTGCGCGAATCAATGCCAGCTTCGGCTCCAGCTTGCGCAACGCGCGCTCGTACGCGCCGCTGGCAATCGTCGCGTGCGTGCCGATCACGCCGACCCGGCCTGTCCGCGTCGCCGCGACCGCCGCCGCCGCCCCGGGCGTGATCACGCCGAGGACCGGCACGCGCAGGGCGTCTTGCAAGCGCGGCACCGCCAGCGCGGTGGCGGTGTTACAAGCGACGACGATGCTTTTTGCGCCTTCCGCGAGCAGCAGCCCGGTCAACTCAAAACTGTACCGCTCGACGGTGGCCGCGCCCTTGTTGCCGTACGGGATCCGGGCGTTATCGCCGAGATAAAAGATGTGCTCCGACGGCAACAGCCGCCGCAAGGCATGGACTACGGTCAACCCGCCTACACCCGAATCGAACACCCCGATGGGCCGTTGCCGCCGACTGCGATCTTCTGCTCCGCCTTCATCCTTCATCCTTTTCTTCAGTTGCTCCTCGGCACTTCCACGACCGGCCCCGCGTCGTTGCTCGCCTGCTTGGCGGTCTTGTCGCCGCCCACCGGGGCGGGACCAATCGTCGACACGCCGTTCTGCATCCCGATCATCCCCGGAGTGATGCTCAGCGAAGGCCGCTGGTTGGGGGGCGGCTCCGCACTCGCCAACATCGGCGGGCGGCTGCCGACGTTCGTCGCCGCCATGTAGTTACCGATGGCCAGCGCAATCGCTTCGGCCTCAGCCTGCCGATAGGCCGGTTGGGCAATCCGCGCCGCTTCTTGCACGTTGCTCACGAAACCACCTTCCACCAGCACGCCCGGGATCGTGCACAGCCGCAGGACGCAAAACCGCGCCCGTTTGATGCCCCGGTCCACCATCGGCAACCGGCTCAAAAGCGCGGCGTGCGTCGCCGTGGCCAGCGCCATGTTTTCGGGGTCCATGGTGTTGCCCGCGCAGGGCACCAGGTACGACGCCGACGGGCTGTCGTCGCCCGTCGAGGGCACGAAGCGCGGCGCGAGCGTGTACGTCTCGACCCCGGTGCCGTAGTCACTGCCCGCGTTGAAGTGGATGGCGATGAAAATGCCGTCGCGGTACTGGTTGGCGAATGCCGCGCGCTCCTCCAGCGGCACAAACGTGTCGTCCGAACGCGTCATCTGTACCTTCAAACCCTTGCGCAGCAGGAGCTGCCGCAGCCGCAGCCCCACGTCGAGCGCGAAGTTCTTCTCGTCGCCGTACACGCTGGTCGCCCCGCGGTCGTGCCCGCCATGGCCGGGGTCGATGATGACGGTGCGGATCGCGCTGACGCCCCGGATGCGGTTGGGCCGCAGTACCGGTTCAACCAGCTTTGTCAGGTCCAGGCGCGAGAGCAGCACGTCGTCGCCGTGGTCGACCAGGTCGCTGCTCATGATGAACTTGACCCCGTTGATGATCAGTTCCTTCGAGCCGACCTCGCCCTTGATGACACAGCCCGGCGATTGCAGCGTCAAACGCTTGCCTTCCTCAATGTACTTGAGCTTATAAAAATCCGCGACGTTGTGCATCGTCAGGTAGTCGCGGCTGTCGTATTTGACGACGTTCCAAGCGGCCTGCGCGCGGGCGTTCGACACCGCGCCAAACCCGCCCACCGCTAGCGCAAGCAGGCACGGCAGGACCGTCCGAATTAGGGGGGAGCGCGGGTGCGGCACCATCCGAAAAGACTGCGGTCGGTCTGGCTGGTTGACAAGGAAATTCACAGAGTAGAAAACGACGTGGAGTCAGCCTCTACGAGCAAGCGCCGCGCCCGGTGCGCGGCCTGCCCCGCCAAGCTGTCCAACCCCACGATCTTTCGCTAGGTTTCGCTATTCGCGCTCCTTTTGGCCGGGGTGGTCAGCAACTCGACCCCGTCATTGCGTTCGTGAAAGTACCGCAGCGACCACTCGCTCGGGAACAACAGCACGGGCTGGCCGCTCGTGTCGTCGGCTACCCCCGCGCCCGTGGGCAGCTTGAGGTCGTTGACCCGTTCACGGTCGAAATCTCCCGGCAGCCAGCGCACCCGGTCCCAAGACGCCGTTTCCAGCCGCGACTCCGCGCCGTACTCGCTCTGGAGACGGTACTGCACGACCTCGAACTGCAACGGCCCCACCGCCGCCAGCAGCGGCACCGCCGACACCGAGCCGCGCGGGTGGAACACTTGGATGACGCCCTCCTGCAAAAGCTGGTCCAGTCCCTGCCGGAACTGCTTGTACTTGGCGGTCTGCGGGTTGCGCAGGTAGGCAAAACACTCCGGCGCGAACCGAGGAATCTCGTCGTAAACGAACGAATCTTCGTCGCTCAGCGTATCGCCGATGCCGAACGCGTCGTGGCCGACGAGGCCGACGATGTCACCCGCGAACGCCTCGTCCACGATCTCGCGTTCCTGGGCGAACAACTTCTGCGGCGACGACAAGCGCACCTTCTTGCCGGTGCGGACGTGGTTGACAACCATGTCGCGCTCGAACCTCCCTGAGCATACCCGCAAGAACGCGATGCGGTCGCGGTGGCGCGGGTCCATGTTAGCCTGGATTTTGAACACGAAGCCCGAAAACGTCGCGGCCTCCGGCGGCAGGAAAGCGGCCTTGCCGTCGCCGTCCGTGTCAAGCGGCGCGCCGCCGGGCAGCACGAGCGCAGGTCGTTTTTCCTCGCGTTCACCTTCGCGCAGGGGGCGGTGCAGGACGGTGCGCCCGGCGGGCGGCGCGGAATACTTCAGGAACCCGTCGAGCAGCAGTTGCACGCCGAAATTATTGGCCGCGCTGCCGAAGAACACCGGCGAAAGCTCCCCGCGCAGCACCGCCGCCGGGTCGAACGCCGCCCCGGCCATTTCTAGCATCTCGATCTCCTCACGCGTCTTGGCGAACGTGGCGTCGTCCAGCCGCTCGCGCACCACGGGCGAATCCAGGTCGCTGATCTCCAGCGGCGCGCGGTAGGCCCCGCCGACGGTGCGCTCGAACAGGTGCACCTGCTTGTCGAACCGGTCGAACACGCCCCGGAAATCCGGCCCCAGCCCGAGCGGGTAGTTCATCGGGCACGTCGCCATGCCGAGCACGCTTTCTAGTTCGTCAAGCAAATCAATCGGCTCGCGCGCGGGCCGGTCGTGCTGGTCTATGAAGGTAAAGATCGGCACGCCGCGCC
>CAXTBX010000129.1:0-12941 GCA_964242205.1 uncultured Chthoniobacterales bacterium | reverse complement strand
GAACGCGGCTGCCCTGGCCGCCGCGGCCCCCGTGCCGACGCCCGAGGCCGCCGCGACGCCCGCCCCGGACCCCGGCGCGGAATTGGACGCCTTGCTTGGCGCGGCGGAACAGGACCGGTCGCCCACCGCCCGCGCGCGGATCCTCTACGCCAAAGGGCAATTGGCGACGATGCGCCGCCAGCCCGCCGAGTTCGACCGCAACATGATCACCATTGCCCAGGAGATTAAGCCGGAAGCTCTCAGCGCGCCCATCCTCGGCCAGATCGGCGACGTACTGGTGGCGCGTGGACGCGCGGACGACGCCGTGCCGTTTTACCAGCATCTGATGGATTACTACGGCAAGAGCGACGTGGTTGATTTCGCCTACGCCGGGCTGGGCGAGATCGCGTTCCAGAAAAAACAGTATGACAAGGCTCTGGGCTACTTCAATGACGGTGTGAACAAGGTCGCGGCCAACCTCAAACTCAAAGACCTGACCGTCGGGCAAGCCAAAACGTTGTTGGCGCTCAAGAAGTACGACGAATCGAAGAAACTCTTCGAGCAGGCGGCCTCCGTGCGCGAGTGGCGCGGCGAGACGACCGCGTTCAGCGTGTATTCGCTGGGTGAGGTCGAAGCCAGCCAAAGCAAATGGGCCGAAGCCAATGCCTACTACCAACGGGTGTTCGTGGCCTACCAGAAATTCCTGCCGTGGGTGGCCAAGGCGTACCTCGGCAGCGGCGAGTGCTTTGAAAAACTCGACAAGAAGCCTGAGGCCATCCGCACTTACCAGGAAATGTTACGCAATCCGAAACTGAGCGACATGCCCGAGGCGTCGGTGGCGAAGGAACGGCTTGCCGCGCTGGGAGTGAGTTGAGGAAGGGCGAACGCGGAACGATGAAAATTTACGCGAACATGAGATTATTATCCTCGATACTTGTGGTGGTTATCACCCTGGCGTGTGCCAACTTGAGTCGCGCACAAACCATCCAACTGAAGGACGGCCAGACCGTGCCGACGCTCGGCATCCGGCGCGACGGCGAGACCGTCGCCGCCAAGGTCAAGACCGCCAACGGGGCCGAGGGCGAACTCGGCTACCCCGTGGCCAACATCGCGCGGATCGAGTTTCCCGATCCCGCGCAGCGCAAGCTCGCCACCGACTTTCTTGCCCAGAACAAGCCGGAGGAGGCACTCAAGCAACTGACGCCCGTGCTGGCCTATTACGCGCCGTTCCGCGACCTGCCCGGCGGTTGGTGGACGCCGCTGGCCATGCTGCAACTCGACGCCCTGGGCCGCCTCAACCGCGACCGCGACGCCGAACTGCTCGCCGCCGACTTGGCCCGTATCGGCGCGGCCAACCCCGAGATCATGCGCGCCGTGAAGATCCGCCAGGGCATCTCCCTCGAACGCAAGGGTGAGCACGCCAAGGCGCTCGCCCTGCTCGAACCCATCGTCAACGACGAGGACGTGCCACCGCTCTCGGTCGCCGAAGCGTGGCTCAACGTCGGCGCGGCGCGGTTGGCCCAACGCAATTACCGCGACGCCCTGCTCGCCTAGTTGCACATCCCGGTTTACACGCCGGAGCGCACCAATTTCATGCCCAACGCTCTGCTCGGCAGCGGCATCGCCTACGTTGCCTTGGACGACAAAATGCGCGCCGAAACCACCTTCAAAGATTTGATTGCCCGCTTCCCTAACTCGCCGGAAGCTGGGGATGCCAAAGTCCGTCTCAAGAAGCTGACCGGTCAGGACGCCGATAAAACGGCTTCCAACGGCTGACGTTTTTTCTGTATATTCTGCGCCGCCCCCAGATCTTTCAATTTCTTCGTCCCCATGAAACAGAAAATCGTACTCCTCGCCGCCGTGGCGTTCGCCGCGTTGATGATCACTGCCGTGCCCGTGATGGCCCAAGCGCCCGCCGCCAGCCCGGTAGCGCCCACGGTGCAGAAGAAAAACCTGTTAACCACCATTCTGGAGGGTGGCTGGGTCATGTTCCCCATCGCGGCTTGCTCGGTGTTCACGCTCTATTTGATCGGCGACGGCGTGACGCGTACCGCGCCGAACAAGCTTTGCCCGCCCGACCAGAAAAAGGCCGTGCAGGACTTTTTCCGCCAAGGTGACTACGTCGGCGCGTACAATTACTGCAAGGGCAATCCCTCGTCGATGTCCAACGTCGTGCGCGCGGGCGTCTCTTACTTGGGCGACGGTCAGAACATGACGGAAACGGCGATGAGCGAGGAATTGTCCAAGGAAAATTCTCACATGCAGACCAAGCTCAGCTATCTGTCGGTCATCGGCGTTTGTACGCCCATGATCGGTCTGCTCGGCACGGTCACGGGCATGATGGGTGCATTTTCGACGTTGGGCAGCGCGGGCATCGGCGACCCGAGTTCGCTTTCCAAAAGCATCGGCGAGGTGCTCGTGGCGACGGCGAGCGGCCTGTTCATCGCCATCCCGGCGTTCGGCGCGTTCTATTACCTGCGCAACCGGGCAGCGGCCGGTCTGCATATCATCGAGGATACGGTCAATTCGCTGTTCCGCAAAATGCCCTATCACATGCTGCACAACGTCCACATTGGTGACGAGGAACTCTTCGCCGCCGCACCGAACTGGGTCAACGGTGACACGCACGCGACGCCGCTGTTGGAAGATCACGGGCACCACGCCACCGGGGCACACGCCCCGGGCATCGAGGATCAGACCGTGACCGCCCAGGCCCCGGTCGGTTCCACCTCAACCCGGTTTACCTCTTAAGCGATGGCCGGAGGAGGTGGTGGAGGCGAAGGCGAACCGGAGTTCCAGGTGGCTCCGATGGTCGACGTGTTGTTGACGATCCTGATTTTTTTCATGACGATCACCAGCGCGCAGGTGGCGCGCGTGGATAAATCAATCAAACTGCCAACCGCGTCGAACGCGGCCAAGAAAGACAACACCCGGAGTGAGGCGATTGTTAACGTGCGCTGGAACGGGGGTGAAAAGAAGGCAGAGTATGTTTTTGACGACCGGATTTACCCCAAGATCGAAGATCTCGTCCCTATTTTGAAGCCCCGGCACGACGCCGACCCGAAGTACCGACTCGTGATCCGCGGCGACCGTGAGGTGCCCGCGGAGGCGGTGTCGCGCGCGATGGATACCGCCGGAAATTCGGGAATTTCGGACATCTCGTTTTCCACGATCAACCACGACTGATTTTTCGTTGAGTTATGCGTTTGCAACAAGCGAGTTCGAGCGACGGCAACGTCGGGTTTCAGATCGCGCCGATGATCGACGTGGTGTTCGTTATCATGCTCTTCTTCATGGTGATGGCGGGTGCGGTGAAGGTGGAGAACGAGTTGAACACGACGCTGCCGGGTTCGACGGAAACTTCCAACTCCACGGATTTTGTGGATGAGCAGATCATCTCCATCGCGGAGAACGGCGAGGTGTCGCTCAACGACGAACCGTTCGATTCGGCGACGAGCACGACGATGCCGCAGTTGACCGGGACGCTGATGCGGCTCAAGCAGGCGAGCGAGGCCTCGAAGTCGTTGTTGGCAGTGACGATTGCGAGCGAGGCGCAGGCAAAGTATGGGCGCGCGATTGACGTGCTCAACGCGCTGGCGGCGGCGAAAATTGATAACGTGACGTTTACGGTCAGCGAAGAGGAATGAGGTCAGTGGGGTAAATCGCAGCCTCCAGGCGCGCTGGGTTGCTGTACGGCTTGATGGCCGGATTCGTAGCTGCCGTCCAGTCCAGACAGATAGGCAGCAGCGCTACGGCGTCTTGCTCCGCGCCCGGGGGTCGCAACTCGCATGGTACGCACTGGGACGGCGAGAAACCACCATTTCTACTATGGTTTCTCCGCCACCAACGGACGCACCCATACGTTGCGATAACGTACCGCGCTCCCGTGGTCCTGCAGCGAGAGCGGACCCACCGGCGGCGTGAACTCGTATTTCGCCAACGCGCCGTTCACGGTCGGCCCGAGCACCGCGACATGGTTCTGTACCAGCACGCCGTTCTGAAAAATCGTCACAAACGCGGGCATAACCAATTTTTCGTCCGGTCCGAACCGTGCCGCCGTGAACACGATGTCGTACGTCTGCCACTCGCCAGGCGGACGGGCCACGTTGACTTGCGGCAGCGTCTGGCCATAGATTGCACCGACCTGCCCGTCGGGGTACGTCCGATTGCCGTAACTGTCGAGTACCTGGACCTCGTACAGCCCCTGCAAGAAAACGCCGCTGTTACCGCGTTCCTGCCCGTGGCCGACACCCGGCGTCGGCGTGGAAAACTCGACGTGCACCTGTACATCACCAAACTCCTGCAGCGTATGGATCGCGCCGCCGGCAGGCGTCATCACCCCGTCGGCCACCTTCCACGTCGGCGGGTGCCCGTTGTCGTCCGACCACGCGGCGAGGCCATGCCCGTCGAAGAGGATCACAGCGTCCGACGGCGGTTTGCCGGGAGTTTCGGGTGTGGAAAACGTCCCTGGCGTGACCACGGCGGGTTGCGGACGCTCCGGGTCGTGGACGTGCCACTGCGTACCCGGAATTAGCGGGGTGTCCTTGCGTCCGATGACCGGTGTGCCCTCGGGCACGGCGGTCTGCGCCGGAAGCCGACCGCCCACAACGACCAACGATAAAATAGCGGCGCAACTCCTGGTGAACCGGGTAGTTTTACTTGTCATAGGAAACCTCCAAGGTTAACGGGAAAACGTTGCCTGCCAAATCCCCTTTTTGACATGTTCTCGCTCCCACGCCTCCTGACGGTTTTGCTCGTTGCCAGCAGCCTTGCTTTCCTCCTCGCGCCAGCCCGCGCCGCCGGTGATGAACCCATCGACATCTCGGCGACTGACCAGATGAAATTCGACGTGACCGACATCAGCGGCAAGGTGGGTCAGAAGTTGACGATCATGCTCACCAATGACGGCTCGCTGCCCAAGGCGGCGATGGCGCACAACCTCTGTATCCTCAAGCCGGGAACGGACGTGATGACGTTCGTCGGCGCGGCCAGCAAGCGCGCGGTGGACGACTATGTCCCCAACGACGAACAAGCGGCCAATTTGATCGTCCATACCAAGCTGCTCGGCCCGGGCGAGGACGACACCATTTCCTTCACGCCCACGGCGGCAGGCGTGTATGAATACGTCTGCACGTTCCCGGCGCACGCGGCGGCGGGGATGCGGGGCAAGATCACGGTGAAGTAAGCTATCAACCCGCACTGCCGATGCCCCCCATTCCATGAGTTAAAGCTCAGGCGTCGCGGTTTCGCTTCGGGCCACGTCACGCTGAGGATGCATGATAGGAAAGATGTACCGGGTGAATGTGCCCACGAGCATTTACGCATTTCCCGGCGGTACCCCCGCCTAGCGCGCGGGCACGGCGCGCAATTCGCGCAAGAGCTTCCGCGCGTAAGCCGCGACCCGCTCGCGGACAAATTGCGCCTGCGTACCTTGGGTGATGCCGAACTCGGAAAAATCGTCCAGCATGTCGCCGTCGTCCGGGTGCTGGACGATCCAGACGAGCACCTGCTGCCTTTCGACGGGGTCGCGCACGACATCTTTAATCCGGTCGAACACCGCTCGCGCGATTTCACCTTCTGCAGGGTCCATCACGAGGTCCGCCGCCGCGCAGACCGACAGGAGGTTGCGCACGCGCTGGCTGGCGTCGTCCACGGTGCCGGGCGGCCAGTTGGCGAGCTGCTCCTGGATCTGGTCGAGCCGCTTCGTGTCGTCAGCACTCAGGTTTTCGTAATCGGGCGCGAGCGGCACGACGTACCCGTCGTCGGACGTCAGGCCGTCGAAACGGACACCCGCCAGTTGCGCCTCGGTCAGCGCACGCCAAGGTTGTGCCGCGCTGGCGGCCTGCGTCGCCTTCGCGGTGTGTGGGGCGGTTTTGTCAGGACGGCGCACTTCCGCCGCAACCCCGACGCCGACCCACGCCGCCAGCGCGAGCGCAATCCAGCCCCGCGCCCGCCAATCGAGCGGTCTTGGCCCGGCTTGCCAGCGAAACAACCCCGCCGACGCGACGAACGCCGATGCTCCCACGATGCCTAGCGCACTCAGCGCAAACCTCGTCCCGCCCGACCCCGCTCCATGCGGCAGGATGCAGGCGTCCAGCGCCTCCACAGCGTAGCGCCCCGGGAAGAACCCAGCTATTTGCTGCGCCCACGGCGGGAGCGTCCGCAACGGCACGCCGATGCCGCCGATCATGATCATCGGCAGAAACACCGCCTGCCCAAGCGCCTGCACCGCCGGGACGTTGTCCGCGAGCATGGCGATCACCCAACCCATCCCCAGGAACGCAAACGCCGCCACTGCCAGCGTCGCGAGGAACGGCGCGGGCTGCGCGGGCCACGGCGTCCCGTAAATGACCCGCGCGAGAATTACCTGCAAACCCACCGCTGACAGGATCAGCACAAACCGTGCGACCACCGTGCTCAGTGCGATGCCGACGGCGGACGCGGGCAGCAACCGGTAACGCTGCCAGACCCCGCGCTCGCGTTCCGCGACGGTGGCGGTCGGCATCCCGAAACACGCCCCGCCGAGGATCGTGATCGTCAGCAATTGCCCCATCTCGCGCAGCAGCGGCGGCTGGCCGGTGCGAAACACGCTGCCAAACCCGAACAGGAAAAACACCGGCACCAGGTAGCCGTAGATCAACGGTTGACGGCTGCGGAAATTGAGCCGCAGCGTCAGCCATAAATGCCGCGCCAGCCCGCGCCAGGGGATGAGCGAAACGCAATTCATCGGGCAGCAAACATCGGCAGGCCGCTGGTCAATTCGAGCACGGCGTCCTCCAACGACGGTTGCAACACGCGCAGATCCAGTAACTTGCCGCCGTGCGTGTCCAGCCAGCGCACCACGGCCACGATGGCCGGGCCGACATGCTCCACGTCGAGGCGTACCTGCGTGCCGTCGATTTCGACGGACGAAATCTCCGGCAATGCACACAATGCCCCGGCAGGCAACGGCGCGGCGACGCGCAGGAGGATGCGCGACCGAACCCGGCTCTGAGCCACCAACTTGGCAGGCGGTCCGCACGCGACGACGCGTCCCGCGTCCAACACCACGATTTGATCGCAAAGCGCATGCGCCTCCACGAGATCGTGCGTGGTCAGCAAGACCGTGCGACCCTCCGCGCGCAAGTCACGGATGAACCCGTGCAAATCTCGCCGAGATTGCGCGTCCAGCCCGGCAGTGGGCTCGTCGAAACAGAGGATGTCCGGCCCCTGCACGCACGCCAGCGCGAGCGCCAACCGCTGCCGCTGACCGGCGGAAAGCGTTTCAAACGGCGCGTCCGCTTTTTCGATCAAACCGAACCTGACCAGCAGTTCGCCAACCGACACCGGCGCGGGATAAAACGCGCCAAAAAGCTCCAGCGTCTCCCGGGGCGTGAGACGATCCTGCAACGCCGTCGATTGCAGCGTTGCGCCGACGCGGGCTTTCGCGCGCTCCGGTTGCGCAAGCGCGTCGATTCCATTCAGCCAAATCGACCCACCCTCGGGCACGCGCAACCCGAGCAGACATTCCAGCACGCTCGTTTTCCCTGCGCCGTTCGGCCCCAGCAGCCCGCACACCGTCCCTGCGGCCACTTCAAAACTCACTCCACGCACCGCTTCAACCGTGCCGTACCGCTTCACCAGATCGCGGACGACGATCTTCGCGGAACCAGATGCATCCGGCATGGAAAAAACGCCTCCCCACTTCCGCCTTCCGCGTTTCGACTTCCGCCTTCGAGGTCAGCTTCCGATCCCGGTGCGCGCGGCAGCCTGGGTCTGGAACGTGTTGTTGATCACGTCCAGGATGCGCTGGCCGCCCTCGACCTTGCGCGAAACCAAGTCCACGTTGCCGTCCGGGCTGATCACGATCACCGAAAGCTCGTTCGCTGGCACGCCGTAGGCCGCCGCCACCGCCGCGCCGTTCGCCGCAACCACGAACGGTACGTTCGACGGCACCCGCCCCGTGGCCTGCGTGAACGCCGTCACGAACACGGTCCGCTTCGCCGCGAATTGCAAATACAATTCCTCAATCCGCCCTGCCTCCTTGCGCAGCGCGCCCGCGTCCGGCGACGGCGCGACTAGGATCACCACCGGCTGCCCGCGAAACGTCTTCAGCGGGAATGCCTTTCCGCCCGCGCCGATCCAGGTCACGTCCGCCGCCGGATGCACCACGTTGGCCGGCTGTGGCGGCACGGTCTTGCTCCTCGGAGCCGCCCAGGCGGCACCCGTTATCGCCAGCAGGGCCATGCCCGCCAGTAGAATAACCGACCGGCCAGACCGAAAAAATCCGCGTGTGTGTTCAGCGTGCATACCGCATTCAAGCACCGTTCCCGCGCCGCGCCAACTCACACCTTCATGATCTCGGCCTCTTTGGTCACGAGTTGATCGTCGATGCTTTTGATGTACTGGTCGGTCAGCTTCTGGATACCCGCCTCGAAATCGTTGAGTTGATCTTCGGTCACGTCGCCGTCCTTCTTGCCCTTGCGCGCGAGGTCGATGGCATCCCGGCGATGCCCGCGCACGCGCACCTTGGCTTCCTCACCCATCTGGCGCACGGATTTGACAAGATCCTTGCGACGCTCCTCGCTCAGTTCGGGGATAGGCAAACGGATGATCTTGCCATCCACGAGCGGGTTGATGCCGACCTTCGACTCCTTCAACCCGCGTTCGATGTCTTTGACCGTCGCGGCGTCGAACGGCTGGATGACCAGCAAGCGCGGCTCCGGTGTCGTGATGAGCGCGAGTTGCTTGAGCTTCATGCTCGCGCCGTAGGCCACTACGTCCACGTTCTCGACGAGCGCGGGCGACGCTTTGCCGGTACGCACGCTGCTGAACTCGTGCGTCATGTAGCCGACGCTTTTTTCCATGCCTTCTTCGGTTTCGAGGAGGGTGTCGTCGGTATCCATAAGAGGGAAAGAATGAAGGGTAAAAGATGAAGGATGAAAGATGAAAAATCAACCCGCCGTCTGCGTTTCAGCAAATGATCGACAGAATGGACCTCCGGTTTCTACCTTCTGCCTTCTGCCTTCTGCCTTCATCCCTCATCCCTGGTCCGTGACCAGCGTGCCTACCGTCTCGCCCAGCACGGCGTTGAGGATGTTGCCCGGCTGGTTCATGTCGAACACGATGATGGGCACATGGTTGTCTTGGCACAAGCTGAACGCCGCCGCGTCCATGACCTGCAAGCGTTTGCTCAGCGCCTCCGTGTACGAAAGACGCTCGTAGCGAGTTGCCGTCGGGTCCTTCATGGGGTCCGACGTGTAGACGCCGTCCACCTTGGTCGCCTTCAGGATGACCTGCGCGCCGATCTCGCTCGCCCGCAACGCCGCCGTGGTGTCCGTGGTAAAAAACGGGTTGCCCGTACCTGCGACGAAGATAACCACGCGCCCCTTTTCCAGGTGGCCCACGGCCTGCCGGACGATGTACGGCTCGGCGACGTTCTTGACCTCGATGGCCGTCTGCACGCGCGTCTCGACGCCGATTTGCTCCAACTGGTTTTGCAGGGCGATGCCGTTCATGATGGTGGCGAGCATCCCCATGTAATCGGCCATCGTGCGGTCCATGCCGCGGTTGCTGGCTGCCGCGCCGCGCCAGATGTTGCCGCCGCCGACGACCACGGCGATCTGCACGCCAAGCGCGTGGACCTCTTTGATCGACTGGGCTACGTTTCGCGCGATTTCGGGCGAGATGTTGTCTAGGCTGTTGGGCTTGCGCAACGCTTCGCCACTAATTTTCAGGACGACGCGGCGGTACTTGGGAGCGGGAGAGGTCATGGCGTAACAGAAGGGTTTGCCGCCCGCTTCGGACGGCGAAAAAGGCCGCTCTGCGCGCGGCGCACGCCAACAAAGACGGTCGTACCAGAGTTGTCACGCAAAAGTTCGGCGAAGGTGAATCGTGACCTCCGGGCGCGATGGGCGTGCTTTGCGGCGCGGCAGCCCGATTGATTGAACATGTTTATCCAACCAGTCCGGCAGCTTCGCTGCGGTGTTTTGCCATCGCGCCTGGAGGTCGTGATCCACCTACTCCCCCAACCGCATCCCCGCCGTCAGTGCATACCCCCGCACGAACTCCGCCGCCGACAGCCGCCGCTTCCCTTCCAACTGCACCTCACGCAACAGCAGTCCCCCACCCCCGCCCGCCGCCACCAGCACGCCCCGACCACCCACGCGCACCACGTTGCCAGGGGTCCCCGCGCACCGCCGCACCGGCAGCGCCGAATGCACTTTCAAGGTCAATGGCCGCTCGCCCGGCAGCGTCGTGAACGCTCCCGGCCACGGGTTCATCCCGCGCACGAAACGATCCAGTGCGACGTGGTCCCGCGTCCAGTCGATCCGCCCGCTAGCCCGTTCCAACTTCGGCGCGTACGTGGCGCGAGCCGCGTCCTGTGCCTGGCGCGGCGCGCGCCCGGTCTCCAGTAAATCCAGCGCCTCGAACAACGCCGCCGGAGCCAGCACGGCCAACCGGTCGTGCAGCGATCCAGCGGTCTCGCGCCGACCCAATCGCACCCGGCGCTCCAGTAACACGTCTCCGGTATCCAGCCCGGCGTCCATGTACATCACGGTCAACCCGCTCTCCCACTCTCCGGCCAGCACGGCGGCGTGGATCGGCGCGGCCCCCCGGTATTCTGGCAGCAGCGACGCATGAAGGTTCAAACACGCCAAGCGCGGCGCAGCCAACACGGCGGGCGGCAAAATCTGGCCATACGCGAACACCACGAAAACGTCCGCCCCGAACGCCCGCACGGCCTCGACGGCTTCAGGCCGCCGGACGCGCTCGGGCTGCAACACCGGCACGCCCGCCGCCAACGCTAGGTCCTTGATCGGCCCGGCGGTCAGCGTCTGGTGCCGCCCTACGGGCCGGTCCGGCTGGGTAACGACCGCCGTCAGTTCGTGTCGCCCCCCCGCTCGGGCGTCGAGCAACGTGCGCAACGTCGGCAATCCGATGTCACCGCTGCCGAGATAAGCGATTTTCAAAGCCTGCGAGCCTCCGGTTCCGGTTCCCCGCGCGTCACGGCAGCAGCAGTGACGACGGCCCGCGCCGCCCCGCCTGCCGCGTCGGCGGCACCGCCGCCATGATCTTTTCTGCGTTGGTCACCTCGCGCTGGCCGACGGAACTGGCGCATCCCGTACACAGGTAATCGTAGATTTCCTTGTCCGGCAACACGAGCAGCAACCGCTCGCGCACGGGCATGGCGTTCTTGCACTTCTGACAGTAGAGGCTCGAAGCACGCAGGCTCTTGAATTGCGACTGCGCGGCGGGCGGACGGTGGGACATAAGGGAAGGCAAAAGGTAGAAGGTAGAGGGAAAAAAGCAAACGCAGGCCGACAATCACGCTTGGTTTTGCCTTCTGCCTTCTGCCCTCTGCCCTCTGCCCTCTGCCCTCTGCCTTCAAAACCCCGTCACAGTCTGCAAAATCTCCAGCAGCACCTTGGCCGGGGATTGGGTAGCGTCGATGGTCTGGACGAGGTCCGGGCCGTAGTAATCCAGCACGGGTTTGCTCTCGGCATCATAAGTCTCTAAACGGTGCCGGATAACGGCCTCGTTCGCGTCATCGAGCCGATTGTCCTTGAGAGCGCGCTTCTTGAGGCGCATCACGAGTTCCACGCGGTCGGGGCAAGTCAGGTGGAACACTTTCTTTACTTCGATGTGGCTTTTCATCGCCCGCGCTTGCTCCACGCTGCGGGGGATGCCGTCGAGCACGAGAAAATCCAGGTCCGGCTTGAACCGATGCGCCTCGACGGCTTGCTGGATCTGCACCTGCCAGAGTTCGACGGTGATCTCTGCCGGGACGAGTTCACCCCGGCTGGAAAACTCCAGGAACGCCTGCCCGAGCCGGGTGCGCGTGTCGAGCGAGCGGAACACGTCGCCGCAGGCGCAGTGGAAAAAACGCGGCACGCTGCCGAGCGACTTGCCCTGGGTGCCCTTGCCGCTGCCCGGCGCGCCGAACAACAGGAGGGTCTGGTAACGTTCCGGCAGGACCGGCGGGCTGGCGAACTTCGCGGCGAGGGAGCGGGTGGACATGGGAAGCGAGGGGAAGCAGGCAGTTTAGCGGAACTTTTGGCCCGGAGCAAGGTAAGGACGCCGCTCCCAGCCGTCCGTCTGCGGTGACTGGAAGGTCGGGAGATGATCGGTTTCTCCGGGAATCACGGACGGCTGGGACAGCCGTCCCTAACCTTATAAATCCAGCGCCGCCGCCACCGCCTCGCGCACCGTCGCCACGCCCAACGTCGAAAGAGTTCCGTCCGGTGCGCGGATCACCTGCACGCCCGGTTGCGACGGAGCCCAAATGTCGGGGTCGGTCGGCCCGAAGAGCAACACGCACGGCGCGCCCGCCGCGGCGGCGAGGTGCGAAATCCCGCTGTCGTGGCCCAGGAACAACCGGCACCGACCCAGCAGCGCGGCCAGCGTCGGCAACGGCAGATTCTCCGCCACGAGCACGTCGCCCGCGTTTGCCTCCGCCGCCCACGCCGTCCGCAGCCCCCCCAGCGCCCTACCGTCCGCCTCTCCGCCCACCAACAACAGGCGCGGACGGCTCCCTTCCGGCTTCCCGAGCAAAAAACGCCCGATCTCCACCCAGCCCTCCGGCACCCAATTCTTGCGCTCGCTGCCGCTCCCGGGATGGATTGCCACCAGCGAACGCTCGCCCGTGGTTTTCGACATAAATCGTTCCGCCGCAGATTGATCCCTTATCGAGAGCTGCAACGACAGTTTCTCGTCGTCGTCGTTCAGATACAGCGCCAGCCGCTCCAGCGGCTGCGCCAATTGCCGGGCGGCGTGGTCGCCTTCCACATCGATCTTGGGCGAGGCTTCGATCAGGTTCTTCACGCCACACCGCCGCAGGTTGCCCGAAAAGAAGCCGTCAGGATCGTACAGATAACTTACAACTTGCTGGAAACTAGCGAAATACGCGCATAGTTCCGGGTCCAGCGTGCCCTTGGGATTAAAAAATCCGGCCAGCGCGGCGTACTCGATGGACCGGACAC
>CAXTBX010000128.1:0-13052 GCA_964242205.1 uncultured Chthoniobacterales bacterium | reverse complement strand
GGCAGATCCAGCGCGGCGGGCCGTTGCGAGGGAGCCAAGCGCAGGAGCACCGAGTTCGAGGTCGGCTCCAAACGCAGCGAGCCGATTTCGAACGACGGGGTGAAATCCATCGCGGCGATGGTGAAGTTAGCCAGGAGTTGCACCGCCGTCGAAGTCTGGTCGGACGAACTAATCGTGATCGGCGACCCCTCGCCGCCCCCGCTAATCTGCACCGCGTCGACCTGGAGCTTGGGCGACGGCACGGCGGCTTGCTGCGCGTTGGGCAGCGGCTTGAGCAAAATGGACTTGAGGTGGGAATCGCCGTCAAGATCGACCGTAACGATCTGGAACGAGATGCCCGCCGCCAGCGGATTATCCGTGGCCTGACTGGCGATGAGGTGCAGCGAAACGATGTTCGACAGCGGACGTAGTTGCACCGCGCCCAGTTTGAAGAAGGGCGTCAGTTGCAGGGACGTGATCTCGAAGCCGAGAGTCAGTTGCGCGGCTGCCCGGGCGTTACCGGACACGTTGGTGGTAGTTTCAGTGGTGGCCATGATGGGTGCTGGTTTACTAATGGTGACAGGGGCAGGAACCGGTTCGGCGGGCGTGGGTTCGGCGGGTTTGGCGGCAGGAGCAGGCGTGACCGGCGCAGGCTGCGACGTGGCGACAACAGGCTCGACCAACGGCGCGGCGGGAGTGCCATCCTCGGGCGGAATGGGCATGGCGACGACTGGCGCGACGGCGGGCAAAGGCGGCAGCGGTGGCGGTGTGGCGGCCTTGACCTCGACCGGCTTGCTCTCCACCGGCTTGGCTTCGGCAGGCTTCGCCCCGGCATCTTTGTTTTCGACCGATTTGGCCTCGGTAATCGCCGGGACCTTGATCTCGGGGATCGGCACAACCGCCAAAGTTGGCTTGACTGGCTCCGGCGCTTTCTCGGCAGCGGGCTTCGCAGGCTCGGGCGCTTTTTCGACGGGCTTGGCCGGTTCGGAGATCTTCTCGGTCGGCTTGACTACGTCGGGAACCTGATCCGCAGGCTTCGCCGGTTCCGGCGTTTTGTCGGTGGGCTTCACCGGTTCGGGAGTCTTTTCGACCGGCTTGGCGGCGGCAGGCTCCGGGGTCGCTGGTTTGGCCGGGGCAACTTGGGCAGCCGCCGGGGTCGGGATGGGCAGCACGGGCGGGACCGCCGACGTGGCCGGAGCGGCGGGGGCCGGTTCGGACTTGGCGGCAGCGCCCGCCGGAAGGTTGGACGGCATGAAAATACGCGGACGAGCAGCTTCCTTGGGCGTTTCGTCCTTCGGGCCGGGCACCGGAGCAGCCGGCGTCGCCGGGACCGCAACCTTGGGTTCGACAAGCTTGGACGCTTCGGGCGCAGTGCTGCCGAGGATGAGTCCAGCGGTAGGTTCCTTCGACTTCTCCTCGGCGGTGGGGGTTTTCGGGGTCTTCACATCCTTCAAATCGTTCGCCGGGGCCGTTTGGGCGAGAGCGGCAGTCAGCGCGTCGGCGGCCAGCAGGCCTTCGCTCGCTTTTTCCAGTGCAGGGATCGGCGGAGCTACCGGCTTGTCCTCGGGCTTGAGTGCGCCCACTGGAGCCAACGGCTGCGGCGTCGGACCGGGGATCACCGGCAACGGCGGCAGGACCATCGGTTTGTCTGCGGGCGGCGGCACCACGGGCGGCTTGGGCGGCTCGGCGGCTTTGGGCAGCTCCGGCACAGGGACCATTTTGGGAGCTTTCGCCACGGGGGGCACCATGATGAGATCGGCGGCGGGCTTGGCGGCCGTCGGTTCGGCCGCTTTTGCCAGCATAGGTTCGGGCGCTTTCGGCAGATCGACTGGCAGGGCGGGCACCGGCACCTTCGCTGGTTCGACGGGCTTTTCCAGTTTGGCGAGATCCGTATTTGCCGCAGTGCCCGCCGGTTCCGGCGCAAGCAACATGGCGGGCACGAGATCGGGCAGCTTCGGCGCGGCAGGTTTGGCGAGTTCCTCGGTCCGCTTCGTGGCGGGCGTTGCTTCCAAGGTCGCCGCCAGCGAATCCGCCGGAATCTCGGCTACGGTCTCCGAAAACGGGCTAGGACTATTCATACCCAGCTCACCTTCCACGGGCTGGATGCGTTTCGCGCGCGGGGTGGCGACAATCGAGCGTGCCCCGGCCGCCGCCACCGCATCCGGCTCCTCCCCGTCGTCGAGCATCCGCAGCACCAGCTTTTGCACCAGGGTGATGATGACAATCGCCGCCACGCCCATGACGAAGAGTTGCCAGATGGGGAACTGGTTGAAAATGGCAAGCAGGTTCAAGGCGGACATCATGGGATGATTAACGCGGGGTTTCGACTTCTTCGGATTTCGCCACCGCGCTGTCCGTCCGCAGGCGGCGCGCCTTGCGCCGGGAGGTGACGGTCAGCAACCGGTAAACCGTATATACTCCATATAAGAGCACGGCGGCGGCGATTCCCAAACGCAAAAGATCGTCGCTCGTCAAGTTCTTGGCCGCTGCCGGTTCGCCCGGAGTCTCCGCCGCCTCGGCGGTCGCAGACGCGGTGGCAGCCACGGGCGCGGTCGGAGCCGGGGTGACGCGTGGCGTGGGGGCCGGGGTCACCGAAACAGCGGCGACCAATGCCGGGGTGGCGGTCGGTGCGGCTGTCGGCTTTGCGGTTGCCGAGAGGGTTGGCGTGGCCGGGGCGAGCGTTGGCGTGGGCTTCAGCGTGGGCACCGGTGTCGCCGCAGTGACGAGGTTCGGGGTGGCGACGGGCGACACACCCGCTTGCAACGACAACCCTGGCCCGGGCGAAGCGGGCGTGGGCGACGCCAGCGCAAGCAGCGCTGGGGAAGCGGTCACCATCGGTGGGTTGGCAGGCATGACTGCCACAACGGTCGGCGGCTTCGGGCTGGCGCTGGCGGCGGGGGCGGTTATCGCCACCGCCGGGGTAGCGCTGGCGACCGGCGCTGGCGTCGGCGTAGCGGCTGCGGCCACGGTCGGCGGCTTGGGCGTCGCGGTTACGGCGGGCACGGCTGCCGGTGTGGAGGCTGTCTCCACGCCGGGCGAGGCGGCGGCGAACGCGGTGCCAGCGGGCCCGGTGGGATCAGCGAGCCAACCCAATCGGTAAAACGGCTCCAGAAAGATGGAAACCAACGCCGGGGAATATTCTTTTCTGGCAGAGTCGATCCAACCGTTCGCCTTGTCCACCGTGCCCGCGCGGAAGTTCATCGCCGCGTTGCAGAAATACTTAGCGGGGGTCGCACCGCTGAAGTTGAAATGCTCCATGAAGGACCGCGCCTGGTCGGTCTTACCTTCGAGCAACAGCGTTAAAAATACCTTGTACTGCGTCAATTCCGCCTCGCGCGGACGCTTGGCCGCGTCCGTCTCGGCGAGCAGATCCTCGAACCGCGAGCGCGCGGTCGTGTAATCACCCCGGTTGAACGGCAACTCGGCGTAGTTGAACTTCGCGGCCCAGAGCGTCGGATCGGCCGCCATCGCCTTCTTGAACATCGTCTCGGCGCGGTCGTAGACCCGCTGCTTGGAGTACACCAAGCCGCGTAGGTTCAGGGCGTCGGGATAGTTTGGTTGGGCCTGGTCGGCCTGGTCGAGCAGAGCGAGCGCGCTGGTAAAATCTGCCTTCCGGTACGCGAGATAAGCTGCCTCATAGTCCTGCTTGAAGACCAGTCCGCGCAAAGTCGCCGTCTGAGGCTGCTTGGGCTGGACCGCCTCGGCCTCGTCGAGCAGGGAGAGCGTGCCCGGATAATCTTTTTCGAGGAATTTAGCGTAGGCCGCCTCGTACTTCTGGAGGTAATCATCGCCGGCGGGCGCGGCGGGGCTGACGGTCGGCTCAGGGGCGGGTGACACCGCCGGGGAAGCGTCGGGTGAGGCCGCCGGGGAAGCCGCCGCGCCACCACCGCTGGGGGGCGGTGCGCTCGGGGCCGGGGCCGCGCTGGGTGCGGGGCTGGGCGTCGGCGCGGGCGTGGGCGTGCCACGGCCCCGGCGGGGTTTGGCCAAGAGACCGGGCACGAACTCCCGGTGGGCGGAGCCGCCTGCCGCCACGTCGGTGCTGTTCAGCCAGCCGGGTACGGTGGGCGGCAGATCGGTGACCGAAAGCCGGTCGGTCGGGGCCGGAGGCGAGTTGTAGCGAAAGGCGGGCGTCGATTCCACCGGAGGCGCTGCCGGTGGATCACCCGGAATGGCCACGGCCTCGCGGTTCGGCATGAGCTGGACGACCGCCACGGTCGCCGGTTCGGTGGTCTGCGCGGACGACGATTCCGGGGAAACCGCTCCCTGCTGCTCGGTGGTAGGTTTCGACGAAGATCTCTCCCCCGCTGCCGCCAAGGCCAAATTTTCCGATGCCCGGCGGTTCGCGCGGTGGCTGGAAGCCAAGGCGGCCTGCCCGGGTGTCGCCTCCCCTTCTCCCGGCCAGCCGAGGCGTTTGAAAGATTCTGCGTAGGCGTTGCCGCCAACGCCGGGACGCTTGGCCTCGGCCTGAGCAAGCCACTGTTCGGCCTTTTGCGGACGACTTCGACGCTGTTCGAGCGCGGCGTTCAGGTAATACCACGCGACCGGTGGCTCGGCCTCGGCGCGATGTTCCGCGATGAAGTCGAGCGCCGGTTGCTCGTGGCCCGCGCAGAGGTCTGCCAAGCGCGCCTTGTAATCGACAAAACGGTGTTCTTCAGGGTGAAACACGCGGCTGGTCCGGTCGCGCAGGGCGTCGAATTCCGTGCGGCTCGCCGCATAGCGTTTCTGGCGGAACGAAACCTCGGCTTCGTTGTATTTCGCCGCCCACAGGCCGGGATCGACGCGTGCCGCCTCGGCGAACGCCTGGCGCGCCTCCTCGTAACGTCCCTGCCGCAGGTAGATCGCCCCACGCAGGTTGAGCGCGTCGGCGCGCTGCCCGGCGGACAGGCTGTCGGGCAGCCGTTCGAGCTGGCCCAGCGCACGGTCATAACTGCGGCGCTGGAACGAGGCGAGCGCCTGCGCGTACGGCGAGGGAGCAGGCTCCGGCGTCTGGTTATTGGTGGCGGCGAATGCCAGCGGGCCGGCGGAGGTCCAAAGCCACAGGCATGCCACCAGGCCGCGCCCCACACCCCGGCCCGTGGAGAACCGGGGCGGCTTGGCCGGACGCGGATCGGGGGAGGCGGGAGACGTTTTACTCATACGGGCTGGGGAATGGAAAGGACCGACAAATATCTAACCGCTCGTGCTTTGACAACAAACAAATCATTGCCGGAAGACGGCGGCGGAAATGCTTCCGGCAGCGGCTTGATGGAGCACGGGAGGACACGACGTCGTACGATGGATTTCGAGCTGGACGAAAACCTCCGAATGCCGTGGGTTCCCATGGTGGCGCCGCCTAGCCAATAGACGCCCCACGCCGGACAAATTGGCAACTTCGCTGCGGTGGCTTACCACCGCGCCCGGAAATCGTGATCCACCTGCCAGATTCGTCACTCCTCGGTCGTTTCTTCCTCGTTGTCGCCGTCGGAAGCCGCGTCCTCGCCGTTCTCGGCGGGCAGTGGCGTGACGGGCGTTTCTTCCTCGTCCCCTTCCTGGCTGATGACCTTGGCGATGTCGGCCAGTTTCGCGTTCTTGGGCAGGTCAATCAGTTTGACGCCCATCGTGTTGCGGCCCGCCTCGCGGATCTCGCTGACACGCGTGCGCACCGTTTGGCCCTTGTTGGTGGTCAGCATCAACTCGTCCGCGTCCGTCACGGTCAACGCACCCACCACGCCGCCCGTCTTCTTGCCGGTCTTCATGGTGATGATGCCCTTGCCTCCGCGCGTTTGCTCGCGGTACTCGTCAAACGGGGTGCGCTTGCCGACGCCGTTCTCGCCCACGACAAGCAGGGTTGCCTCTGGCTGCACGACCACCATCGCCACGAGGTAATCGCCCTCGGCGGGCCGGATACCCCAGTTGCCCACCGCGTTGCGGCCCATCGGGCGGGCATCCTCCTCGTGGAAGCGCAGACTCATGCCGTCGTGGGTGACGAGGATCAGACTGTTGCCGCCGTTGGTCAGCTCGGCCTCGATCAGCTCGTCGCCTTCTTCGATGGTGATGGCATTGATGCCACCCCGGCGCACGTTGTCGAACTCGCCGAGGTCCGTTTTCTTAATAATGCCCGCGCGCGTGGCGAACATGACGTGCAGAGTCGGGTCCGCCCACGTCATGTCGACCGGGCCGTCGTCCGTCTCGACGATGCGCCGCTCCACGCGGATCGTCGCGGCGATCTTCTCGTCGGGCCGCAATTCCAGGAAGTTGACGATGCTGCGGCCTTTGCCGGTCCGGCTCCCTTGGGGCAACTCGTGGACCTTCTTGACGTAGCAGCGCCCGTCCTTCGTGAAAAACATCAGGAAATCGTGCGTGCTGGCGGCAAAAAGGTGCTCGACGAAATCGCCTTTATCCTCCTCGCTAACCCCCTCGCGCGTACCCATGCCGATGACCCCTTTGCCGCCGCGTTTTTGCGCGCGGTACTCACTGACCGGGGTGCGCTTGATAAAGCCGCCATGGGTGATCGTGATGATCTCGCCCTCGTTTGCGGTGAGATCGTAGATGTTGATTTCGCCCTCGTCGGGCACGATCTGCGTCAGGCGCGGCGTGGCGTATTTGCCTTTGATCGTCTGGAGTTCCTCTTTAATGATCGCCAACACGCGCGATTCTTTGGCCAGAATGTCCAGCAGGTCCTTGATGGTGACGATCAGCTCCGCGTATTCGCCGGTGATCTTGTCTCGTTCCAAACCGGTCAGTTGATAGAGGCGCAGGTCGAGGATCGCGTTGGCCTGGCGTTCGCTCAGGCCGTAGAAGCCGTCCACGAACCGCTCCGGGTGACGCACCTCGATGCCGAAGCCGCTGATCTGCGGCTGCGTGAATTGGAACGCGAGCAATTTGATGCGCGCCTCGTCTCGGTTGAGCGACTGCCGGATAATCCGGATAAAGTCGTCCATGTTGGCCAGCGCGATCAAAAATCCGTCCAATACCTCGGCGCGCTCCTCGGCGGCGCGCAGTTCGAAGTTCGTGCGCCGCAAAACGACCTCGCGCCGGTGCTCGATGAACGCGGTCAGCGCGTCCTTGATCGACAACAGCTTAGGCCGCCCGTGGTCAATGGCCAGCATGTTGACCGAGAACGACGTTTCCAGCGCGGTATGCTGATACAAATTGTTGATGACGATTTGCGGGATGGCCTCGCGCTTGAGTTCGACGACCACGCGAGAGTTTTCGTCGGACTCGTCCCGCACGGCCACGATGTCAGTGATGACCTTGGTGTTGACGAGTTCGGCGATGCGTTCGACGAGCACGGCGCGGTTGACGGCATAGGGAATCTCCGTGATGACGAGTTGCTCGCGGTTGCCCTTGTGCTCCTCGACGGCGATCTTGCCGCGCACCTTGATGGACCCACGCCCACCCGCGGCGTAGGAGCGGATGCCTGCCAAACCAAGAATGTTACAACCCGTAGGAAAATCCGGCCCCTTGATGTGCTGGAGGATGCCCTCAGTACTGATGTCTGGGTCATCCACCTGCGCGCAGATAGCGTCGATGACCTCGCCCAAGTTGTGCGGCGGGATATTGGTCGCCATGCCGACGGCGATGCCCGTGCCGCCGTTGACGAGCAAGTTCGGGAACGCGGCAGGGAATACGGTGGGTTCCGTTGTGGTTTCGTCGTAGTTCGTGACGAAGTTGACGGTGTCCTTCTCCATGTCGTCCATCAGCGCCGCGCCGAGATGGGTCAGGCGGGCCTCGGTGTAACGCATGGCGGCGGGCGGGTCGCCCTCGACGCTGCCGAAATTGCCCTGGCCGTCCACGAGCCGTTCACGCATCGCCCAAGGCTGCGCCATGTGGACGAGCGTCGGATAGATCACGGCCTCACCGTGCGGATGGTAATTGCCCGACGTGTCGCCGCAGATTTTGGCGCATTTACGATGCTGCCGCCCGGGAAACAGCGAGAGATCGTGCATCGCGTAGAGGATGCGCCGCTGGGAGGGCTTGAGGCCGTCGCGCGCATCGGGCAGGGCGCGCGAAATGATGACGGACATCGAATAGTCGAGGAAGGATTTGGACATCTCCTCGGCCACGTCGATTGGCTCGATTTTCTCGTTGGGATTCGGCATGTCAAAAAAAGGGGCGAAACAAAAAGCTTCTGAGACGAAAAAACTACCACCTCTAGCGGTCCGGGGCAACGGAAAACGCTAGGGGTGGCATCTTTCCGAAAACCCTGGGGCATCCGTCCAATGAACGGTCGATGCTATCAACCACCCAGCGTCACCTGCCAGAGATAATAGGCGTTCAGCCCAGCGATGACTAGCGCCACCGCCCACGCGGTTACTTTGACCAACAACCCATTCGCAAACCGCCCCATCTGCCGCCGGTCGTTGGTGAACACCACCAGCGGGATCACCGCGAACGAAAGCTGCAAACTCAGGACCACTTGGCTGAAAATCAGCAGCTTGCCGGTGGCGGATTCGCCGCCGACCGCCGCCGCGACCGCCGCCGGAACCACCGCCAGTCCGCGCGTCACCAACCGCCGCAACCAAGGGCGCAGCCGCCATTGCACGAAACCTTCCATTACGATCTGCCCCGCCAGCGTACCGGTGAGGGTCGAGTTCTGGCCGCTGGCCAGCAACGCCACTGCGAACAGACCGCTCGCCAGCGATGCGCCTAGCGTGGGCGTCAGCAGGTGATAGGCATCCTGAATTTCCGCCACCCCGTGCATCCCGCGCCGGTGGAAAGTCGCCGTGCTGAGGATCAGGATTGCAGCGTTGATGAAGAACGCGAACCCGAGCGCCACTGTCGAATCCACCGTGGCGTAACGGATCGCCTGCGCGCGACCGGCTTCCGTGCGCTCGAAGGCGCGCGTCTGCACGATGGACGAGTGCAGGTACAAATTGTGCGGCATGACCGTCGCGCCCAAGATACCCAGCGCGAGGTAGAGCGCCTGCCGGTTGACGACGATCTCCGGTTTTGGCAACAGGCCGCCCAGCATCCCGAATAGGTCGGGCCGCGAGACGATCATCTCGTAGGCAAAGCACCCCCCGACTACCAGGATCAGGCCGCCGACCAGTGCCTCCAGGTAACGGAAGCCACGCTGCTGCAAGAGCAGGATCACCAGCACGTCGGCGGCGGTCAGGACGACGCCGATGACCAGCGGTAAGCCGAAGAGGAGGTTCAGCGCGATGGCCGAACCGATGACCTCCGCCAGGTCGCACGCCACGATGGCCGCCTCGCACATCAACCACAGGACGATGCCGGTCGGCTTCGAGTAATTGGCCCGGCACGCCTGCGCCAGGTCGCGCCCGGTGGCGATGCCGAGCTTCAGCGCGAGGTGCTGCAAGAGCATGGCCATCAGGTTGGACAACAGCACAACCGAGAGCAGCAGGTAACCGAACTGCGAGCCACCCGCCAGATCGGTCGCCCAGTTTCCGGGGTCCATGTAGCCGACAGCCACGAGCAGACCCGGCCCGACGAAGGCCAGCAAACGCCGCCAGCGCGACGCCCCCACCCCGGGCACTTGGACGCTGGCAAAGACCTCCGGTAACGACGGGACGGTGGTCACCTCGCGCGCAGTGATGGGCGGCTCGAAATCAGTGCCGGAGGCGGTTTTCATCCGAAAAACAAAGTTAGCCTAGGCTAACTTTTTCAGTATGGCCGTCTTTCAGCGTTGCACAAGCGATTGTTTACGTTTTTTCCAGCCCAGGCTGCTCAAAGCAAGCCCTTGGCCTGTTTCGACACGCAATGCGCCAGCAGGTCGGCCACCTGCTGCTCGCCGCCGGTCTTGAACCCCGGCATAAGCGCCAGCCAATGGTACACCGCCTCGCGCATCGCGGCGGGCAACACCGAAGACTGACCCGCCACCTTGTCGAAAGCGGCGATGATCGCGTCGGCGGTCCGGTCGATCATGGTCTGGCCCGCGCGCCCGCTGCGGTTGTCCTCCAGCGCGTTTTGGACACTGACGGCGGCTGGTGACCGCGCCGCCAAACCCTGTTGATAGATTGCCATGGCGTCTAGCACGACATTGGCCGTGCGCGGAAAATAACTGCTCATCAGGTTCCACGGGTCGCCGACCCCGGCTTGGTCACCGCCGTTGCGGAAGTCGCTGCGCACCAGCACGGCGGGAATGTCGGCGAACTTGGCGAACATGAACTCGACCACGGTGCCGGAGTCCAGTTCGGGACCGTCGTAGTGGAACAGGCCGAGGTCGCATGCCAGCAGCGCGCGGATGTCCTGGTCGCGGATGGCGTGGGGCGTTGTGTCTCGCTGTTCGAGGTTCTGCGGCAGCACGGCCTGGTATTTGCCCTGCGAGCGCTGGAAAATAGTTTCCGCCAGCATGGCGTTTCCGAGTAAGTGCTTGCCGCTGAATAGTTCGCCGCCGAAGTAAAACGTGTAGGTCTGGGTGCTCACGGAGGAAAGGATGCAGGATGCAGGATGCAGGATGAAAGCAGAAAAGACGGCGCGTGGCGTCGTCAGGCCCCTTGATAGGGTAAAGCCAGATTCGGATTGATGTCTTCGTCCAACGGCGTTTGCATACCCGACTCTAACGCCAAGCTGCCCACCGCCGCGATCATCGCCGCGTTGTCCGTGCAAAGTTTCGGCGCGGACAGCAGCAGTTCCAACCCGTGTTTTGCGCAGGCGTCGACAAACGCCGCGCGCAGCCCGGAGTTCAGACTCACCCCACCGCTGACCGCCACCGTGTCACGGCGTACCTCCTTCGCCGCAGCGATGGTTTTTCGCACGAGCACCTCGACGACCGCCGCCTGAAATGACGCGGACAGGTCACGCAGCAGCGATTCCTGGCCGTCCGGTTGCGCGGGATCGAAACTGATCCGAGGCAGCAGGTAGCGGACGGCGGTTTTCAGCCCGCTGAACGAGAACGCGAAATCTCCGCTGCCCAGCATGGAGCGCGGCAGGTCGAAACGCGCCGGGTCGCCCTCGCGCGCGAGACGGTCGATCTCCGGTCCGCCGGGGTACGGCAGACCCAGCAGCTTGCCCACCTTGTCGAACGCCTCCCCGGCAGCATCGTCGAGCGTGCTGCCCAACCGTCGGTATTGCCGGAACCCGGCCACATCTACGAGCAGCGTGTGCCCGCCACTGACGATCAACCCCACCGCCGGGCGCACGCCGCGTCCGTCCCCGAAGAACGGCGAGAGCAGGTGTCCTTCGAGGTGGTTGACGCCAAGGTACGGTTTGCGCCGCCCCAATGCCAACCCCTTTGCCACCGCTGCGCCGATCATGAGTGAACTCGCCAGGCCCGGCCCGGAAGTCGCCGCGAACGCCGCGATTTCTCCGAGGCCGACCCCGGCGGTTTGCAGCGTGTGTGCGAGTAACAGCGGCAACTCGCGCAAGTGCTGACGCGACGCCGCTTCCGGCACGACGCCGCCATAAACCTTGTGCAGGTCGATCTGCGAGGCTACCTCGCTGGCCAGCAGTTCGTCGCGCCCGCGCAGCACGGCCACCGCCGTTTCGTCGCAACTGGTTTCGATGGCGAGGATCATGGGGACGGTGGGGTCGGCAAATTGGGAACGCTGATTTGGTTAATAAACCTGCCCAGCCGGAAATCGGGCCGCTGCGCGGCAGTGTTTGCCATCGCGCCCGGAGGTCGCGATCCACCTCTATTTCCGCGACGCCATCTGCTGCTTGTAAATCATCATGCCCTTGAGCGCATCCAGGGCGCGCTCCAACTGCGGGTCGGTGTTGTCGCCGTAATCGCGCTTGCCCTCGTCGCCCTGCTGGTCCACGTTGTTGCGCCGGGCGTTGAGCGCGCGCTCCTGCTCGGCGCTGAGCGTGACGCGAATCGTCGGCGCGACGCCGTGCTGATGGATCACCTGCTTGCCCGGCGTGAAATACTTTGCCGTCGTCAGCCGTACTGCCGAGCCGTCCGGCAGCGAAATGACGCTTTGGACGCTGCCTTTGCCGAAGGTCGTCTCGCCAACTAAAATCGCCCGGTTGAGATCCTTCAGCGCCCCGGCCACGATCTCCGCTCCGCTCGCGCTGCCGCCGTTGATGAGCACCGCCACCGGGAAATCCCCACGCTGCTTGGCCACCGACGACGTGGTGTATTCCCGTCGGGCGGATGCCGCACGTCCCTCGGTGTAAACGACCATCGTCTTGGCCGGGAGAAATTGCCCGCACACATCCACGGCGCTGTTGAGCAACCCGCCCGGGTTGTTGCGCAGGTCGAGCACCAGGGATTGCATTCCCTCCTTTTGCAACTCGTCCATTTTGCGCCCGAGTTCCTCCGCCGTCGGCTCGTTGAACTGGATGATGCGCACGTAGCCCACCTTGTAGTCGCCGGTCAGTGTGGGGTCGATCAGGTGGGCGTCCTTGACGCTGTCCACCTTGATCTCGACGCGGGTCAGCGTGAAATCGCGCACTTCCTTGCTCGACGGGCGCAAGATTTGCAGCGTCACCTGGTCGCCGGGATGCCCCTTGAGCGCGGTGATCGCGTCAGAGAGTTGCATCTTCTCGGTGGTCGCGCCGTTGATCTTGAGGATCTGGTCGCCGCTGGACAGGCCCGCCTTGGCCGCCGGGGTGTCCTCCATCGCAGACACGACGATCAGGACGCCGTCCTTCGCCGAGACGACCATTCCCAGGCCGTCGTAGCGGCTGCGGGTGTCGTCCTGCATGTCCTTGAAGTTGTCCGGCTCCATGAACTGGCTGTGCGGGTCCAGTCCGCTGAGCATCCCGCGCAGGGCGTTGTACGTGAGCGCGCGGAAATCGACCTTGTCGGCATCGACGTAGTCTTGCCGGACGAGTTGCAGGGCACGGGTAAAGATGGTCAGGCAGGAATAAACGCTGTCGTCCTTGGCGGCGTCCCCAGGGCCTCCGGGCGGCGCGAGTTCGGAGGCCGCTGCCGCCGGGGAGGCGACGGCGGCGGGGGGGGTGGTGTCCTGCGGGTAGCCCGTCCAAGGGGATAAAAGCAGCCCGAGCGCCGTCATCAGGAGAGTCGCGCGCGCGCGGCGCGAAAAGATGTTCATGCTGAGCGCGAGGTTAGCACGCGCGGAGGCAGAAAACAATTTCGGCGAGGGCATGACAACCGGTCCATCATCAAACCCCGGCAGCCTCGTTGCGCAAAGTCGGTGCCGCATCCCGGCTGCCCCGCGCCGGGA
>CAXTBX010000127.1:0-13203 GCA_964242205.1 uncultured Chthoniobacterales bacterium | reverse complement strand
GGCGCGCAGGCTCCACTTCGTGACGTGCAGCAGCGCGGGCAGCAGCTTGGCCATCGCCAGCCCGTAGCGTGTGCTCGGCGCGAACAGGCTCGCCGGTCCGTCCACGCGCAACGTAAACCCGTGTTCCGCATCGCCTTCGATGAGCGTCATCAGCCCGAACAATTTTACGTAGCGGAAAAGCTCCTTGTACCGCGCGGGCGTGTTGCGGTGCGCGGTGATCGTCAACTCGTGCGCGCGGTAAAACACGCCTTGCGCCTGCGCGAGGTTGTAGCGGTGGACCAACGCCGTCGGTTCGGGCGCGTCGAACGCGGTCAGCACCTGGCTGGCGGGCAGGTCCGCGAACAACCCGCCCGCCACCTCTTCCGCCGTCACCAGCTTGTCCACCTGCCGCGCCAGCCCCGCCGCCGCCTTGGCAAGCAACTCCTGCCGCCGCCCGCGCGATGGCGCGCTCTCCGCGCCCAACGCGAACACCCACCGCCGCAGTTCCGCCGGTTCGACGGGCGACACGGTCTCGAACTCGCAGAAATCGTTCTCCAAAATGTGCGCCAACCCGCGCTTGACCTTGAACGCCGTGTCCTCGCCCTCGAACGCGCTCAGCGCCTCGTCCAACTTCGCCCGCCGGTTGCCCACGGCCTCGCGGAACAGCCCGATCAATTCCCCCGCCAACTCCAGCGTGTCCGTGTCGACCGCCAACCGGTGCGGCACGATCCCGCCGTTCCGGCGGCGGGAGATGAGCAGGTCGGTCGTCAGCATCGGGGACCCGCACCTTCGTGCAGGGTTCGCCCAACCGCAAAACCACCTTGGGTCTGACCTCTATTTATCAACTGCCTTCACACGGGACAACACGGCAAATTTTTTCTAGCATCACGCGATGCCTGAAGTTTTCCGGGTCGGCAACTACCGTTTCTTCTTTTTCAGCCGCGAAGGTTTAGAGCCGCGTCACGTTCACGTCGAACAAGCCGAGCGCTATGCGAAGTTCTGGCTGGAAGCCAATGAAGCTGGCGGAATCACGCGGCTTCCGTGGTCCGGAATTGAGGATGCTCCACTCTCTAATTGAAAAGCGTCGGCAGGAGATTATCATCGCTTGGGATGAGCACTTTGGCCAGTAACCCCGTCTTGGCGGCAGACGCTGTCGGGGTGATTTGCACGGAAGACGAGTTGGTTGTCACCCTCGCGGACGGACGGCAAATCTCCGCTCCCCTGGTTTGGTTTCCACGCTTGCTGAAGGCGAGTCTCGCCCAGCGTGCAAACTGGCGTCTCATCGGCCAGGGCGTGGGCATCCATTGGGAGGAAATAGACGAGGATATTTCCGTCCGCAGCTTGCTGGCCTCGTGAAGAGTGTTTCTTCGTCTCCTCGTCATCGCCCGACGCCCGCCGGTTCTGCCGTCCCCACCACGCTCTTTTCCTCGCCGCAATGCTCGCAATGCGGCAACAGGGCATGACGTACCCCGTGGCACGCCGGGCACTCCTCGAAGATCGACGTGCCGCACGCCGGACAAACGTACGCCACCTCTTCCTCCTTCACCGGGTTGGGCACCACCAGCTTGTTAACGGTGCGCCGCGTCCAGAACAAGAACCGGCGCGGCCCGGTGCGGATCGGATACTCGCACCCCGGACACAGGAAACTCTCGTACGCCTCGCGGTACTGTTTCAACAGCGACTGCGCCTTGGGGAACGCCGTGGCCCGGATGAAATGGATCAATAACCGCGCCACGACGAAAATGAGCGCCCCGATCAGAATATAATGAAAATACTGACTGGGGAAATAGGCGTGGATCACCAACCCGACCTTGACTAGCACCGCCCCGCCGAACGCGAGGTAGAGCGGATAGTACAGGCTGCCGCGTTTCTTGACGGCCAGCACCGCCCCGATGCCCAGCAGCGGCAGCAACACCGCCAGTTGCAGCAGGGCTACCTTCCGGCGGTGGGCGGCGCTCAGGTCCTCGAACTCTTGCCGGGCCGGTTTGCGCGCCTCTTCTAGCTGGGCCTCGGTGGCCTGCTTCTCGGCCTCCAGCGTCTGTTTCTTTTGGATCAGTTCCGAGATTCCCTGGTTCAGGCTCTGGTACTTCTGCTGGTTATCCAAGAACAGCTTGAGGCTGCTGGTGACGTTGGCCTGCTCCTCACCGGAGATGGCACCGTTCTTTTCGAGCCCCTGTTTTTGCAGGTCCAGCAACTGACCGAGGGTTTGCTGGAGATTCTGCGAACCCGCGCCGAGCAGCCGCTGCGATTCCTTTTGATTCTCGATCTGCCGGTCCAGGTCGGCCAACTGCGCCTCCTGCGCGGTCTTTTTCTCGACCAGCCCCTTGTCGAGGTGCCGCGCCTCGATGGCCTCGTAACTTGGCCCGTCCATCGACGCAATGTCATCGACGAAAAACCCGAGCAGCCAAAAGATCAAAACCCCGAGCACCACGGTGAACGCCCGGATGAGCACACGGTTGAACCAGGGGCCTTTGGGCGGGGGAGGTGTTTTCATCGGTGCCCCATCATGATTCCACCCCGCCGCACGTCAAAGGTTTTGTCACCCTCTTCTCTTTGCGGCTCTGCGGCTTTACGGCAGTATTCTTCTACCTTCCCCTCCGCCGCGACACCCCCTCCTCGCTCGTCCCTTCGGCGATCACTTCGTAGAGCACCGCCCGCTTCCCCTCCACGGGCCGCAAGATCCGCCCGAGCCGTTGCACGTGCTCCCGGACCGCCCCGGTCCCGGACAACACGATGGCCACGCTCGCCTCGGGCACGTCCACGCCTTCGTTTAGCACCCGCGAACTGACGATCACCGGGTACGTGCCGTCCCGGAAACAGCCCAACGTTTCGTGCCGTTCTTTCACTGGCGTCTGGTGCGTGATCGCAGGCACCAGAAACTCCTCCGCCACCCGGTAAACGGTCGCCGTGTCGTCGGTAAAAATGAGCGTCCGCCTCCCGGCGTGCCGCTGCAACAACTCTTCCAACACCCGGAACTTTTCCTCTGTCCCGAACGCCAGCCGCTTGGCCTCCAGGTGTGCCCGCATCGCCGCCCGGCCCGCCTCGCTCCCCGCGCTAGCCCGCACGAACCGCCGCCAGCCTTCCAGCGACCCCAAGAAAATCTGCCGCTCCTTCAGGAACCGGTTCCGCCGCTCCACCGCCGCTTCGTACCGTCCGCGTTCCCCCGCCGACAGCGCCACGCGCATCTTCACCAGCTCGAACGGCGCGAGCGCCCCGCCCGCCAACTCTTCCGGCGTCCGGCTGTAGACGACCGGCCCGACCAACCCTTCCAGGTCACGGTCCCGCCCGTCGGCGCGCTCCGGCGTGGCGGTCAGCCCCAGCCGGTACGGCGCGATGGAATACTCCGCGATCACCCGGTGAAAACCGGACGGCAGATGATGCACCTCGTCGAAGATGAGCAGCGCGAATCGGTTGCCCAGCGTCTCGGCCTCCGCTGCCGCTGACACGTAGGTGGACACCAGCAGCGACGCCCCCAGGTCGCGCGACCCCCCGCCCAGCAGCCCCACCTCCACGCCCGGGAACGCCTCCTTCAGCCCGGCGTACCACTGGTGCAGCAGGTCCAGCGTCGGCACCACGACCAGCGCCGACCTCGGCGTCGCTTCCAGCGCCAACTGCGCCACCAGCGTCTTGCCCGCGCCTGTCGGCAGCACCACCACGCCGCGCCGCCCCGCCGCCTTCCACGCCGCCAGCGCCTCGGCCTGGTGCGGGTGCGGCGCGTGCCCTGCCCGCCGCAGCGGCAGGTCGCTGAACAGGCGCGCCCGGTCGTCCACGTCCGTTCCCTCGGCGGTCAGGGCTTCGAGCAGGGGTCGGTAGCGGTCGGCGGGCAACCGGAACTTCTCCACGCGGTCGTCCCATTCGGCGTGGTCCACCCAGGCCCTCCCCTTGGGCGGCGGATGCAGCAAAAGCGTGCCGCGATCAAAGGTCAAAGTGGGGGTCCGGGGCATGGAGATGCTTCAACGTCGAACGATTGCGTCGTCTGCGTTACCTGCGACGCCTGCGATATCTTTCGCTCATTTTACACCATTTTTCGCGCGGGCCGAACCCTCTCTTGCGCCGCGCCCGGCATCCGGTATTCTCTTGGTAGTTCTTTGTCTGCTAAATGGTCCGGTGTCTTCCGGGCCAACGGGGGACCCAACCTCCCTTGCTGCCGCCCGGTGGCCAGGGTCGGGGCGAACGGCGCAGCGGCGCCAAGAGCACTTCCTGGCTCGAGCCCGACAGCTAACCTCGTCAGCGTTGCAGTGAAGGGTCCGGCCTGCCCCGCAGGCAGCCGGACGCGGTCGGAAAGAGTATGTCCCTGATCCTGGGTAACGAAACCAGTCGCCCCCGCGACGTTGATGCAAAGCGCGCCGCGTCAATCCTTTACGGCGACTGGGGCACGAGCAAGGCCTACGTCATCGGCCTGGCCTTCGCGGTGGCGGGTTACAGCAGTTTCTGGCTCATCGTGGCGATGTGCCTGCTGACGGGCCTCGTCGGGCTGAACTACGTCATCATCTGTAAGCATTATCCCCACGGCGGCGGTGTCTACGCCAGCGTGCGGCAGCGCTCGGAGGTCATCTCCATCGTCGGCGCATTCCTGCTCATCGCCGACTACATCGTCACGGCGGCCATCTCTGCGCTGTCCGCCTTTTACTACCTGGGATTTCCCTACCCGGCGGTCTTCGCGGCCCTCGCCATCGTGGCCATCGGCGCGCTTAACCTCCTCGGGCCCAAGCACACCGGCGGCCTGGCGGTGGCGGTGTCCGTGCCGACGTTCATTATCGTCATCGCCCTCGGGCTGCTGACGGTGCCGCACCTGCCCGACGCGATCAAGCACATCCAGCCGCTCACCGGCGGCTTCCTCAAGAACTGGAACGGCTTCGTCTCCATTGTGCTGGCCCTTTCCGGCGTGGAAGCCATCGCCAACGCCACGGGCGTCATGAAGCTCGACAAGGGCAGCAGCCACGAGGACCCGAGCGTGATCAAGACCGCTCGACCTGCCCTGCTCTGGATCGCGGCGGAGGTGTGTTTCTTCACGGCCCTGCTCGGTCTGGGGATGCACGCGCTCGGCGGCCTGCACGCCGTCCCGGGCGACAGCAGCGGCATGGACGTGGATGCGCCCGGCGCCCACGGCGTGCGCGACTACATGCTCAAGTACATGGGCCAGACGTTCGCCACCGGCCTGTTCGGGCCGCACGTCGGACAGATCTTCGGCGTGGCCGTGGCCATCGTGTTCGGTCTACTGCTGCTCTCGGCGGTCAACACGGCCATCGGCGGGCTGATCACGGTGCAGTTCCTCATGGCGCGCGACGGCGAGATGCCGCCGGTTTTCAAGAAACTCAACTCCTACGGCGTGCCCAAGCTGGGCACGATGGCGGCGACGGTCATCCCGGCGCTACTGGTCGTCTTGGTCAGCGACATGTCGGGCCTGGCCGACCTCTACGCCGTGGGCGTGGTTGGCGCGATTGCGACCAACCTCGGGGCGACCTCCACGGACAAAAAGGTCAAGCTGACGCGCTTCGAGCGCGGCATGATGTTCGCTACCTTCCTGCTGATGCTGGCCATCGAGCTTTCGTTGCTCGTGGACAAGCCCAAGGCACTGGTGTTCGCGCTGGGCATCCTGGCGGTCGGGCTGGTGATGCGCGAACTGGCGCAGGAGCGCGCCGCCCGCAAACAGAAGTTGGCCGACGAGACGGCGAGCGCGTTCGGTGCCTCGACGGTGGCGGGACCAGCTTCCCCGGCGGCGGCCACGGCGAAATCTCTCGCCACCAGTTCGCCAGATACCGATGGCGAGCCGATGCTCGTGGCGGTGCGTGGCAAGGGCCGCACGCTGGATTTTGCGCTCAAGGAGGCGCAGCAGACGCGCCGTCCACTCTACCTGCTTTTCGTGCGCGAGCAGACGGTCATCACCAGCGAGGACCGCAAACGCAAATGGGCCAGCGACGAGGACGCGGGTAGCATCTTCACCTATGCCAAAGAGCAGATGGACGGCAAAGCGACGATTTTGCCGTGTTACGCGGTGAGCGACTCGGCGGCGGGCACCATCGTCGACGTGGCGGCGACCGTGGGGGCATCGCGGCTGATCCTGGGGTCGCCCAACCGCAATTCGCTGCTCAACTTGTTGCGCGGCAACATCGTGCGCGAGGTCAGCGGGCTGCTGCCCGAGGACATTGATCTGTTGGTGTACGCGTGAGTTTGGGAGGTGGATCACGACCTCCGGGCGCGATGGCAAATCATTGCCGCGCAGCGGCCTGACTGTCTGGCTGAACGCGTCCATCGAGCAGGCGGCTGCGCCGCTACGGAACCCATCGCGCCCGGAGGTCGCGATCCACCGGGCCGTCCTTTCGGCGCGTTCAACGCACCGGCAAGTCAGCGTGCCTGCCGTCAGCGGCAACACAGGGGAGAATTTGCGGGTGCGCGCCGAAGGGCGATAGGCATCCGTCAGAGGCCAGCGCACATTCCGTCCGGCACACGTCAAACAACAGCAGCCGCCCATGCCGGTAGGCGCGGCGCGCGGGGTCGTCCGACGCGACGGGCAGCAGACCGTGGCGGAGTTGCAAGGCACGGTCGATTTCTGCCCAGGAAGGAGGCTCGCCGGTGAGCGCGGGTTGGGAGAGGACGATGCGCTGGGTGCGTCCCACGCAAGACAACCCGGCCAGACGCACGTCGGTGTCGAAAAGCCGGTTGAGCAGCCGCCAGCGGTGCAGGTATTGGAGCGGCGTCGCTGGACGGCGCACGAAACCGCCCTCGGGCGTGGGTTCCAGCGTGAAACCAGAGGCGAAAGGTTTGGTGAACTTCAGCCAACGTCCCTGGGCGGAGTCACAGAGAAAATCGTGTTCAAGGCCGCCGTCGCGGTCGGGCGCGACCGTGGCAGGGAGCGACACCCCGTGATGGTACGACCAGGAAATGAAAAGTCCCCACTGATGACTGCTGATCTCCCAATCACTGCCGTCTTCGGGGATGCCGTCCGGGCGGACGCCGCGCTGCAGGAACCGCACGGCGGAGTGCAGGGCGTCGGCAGACGGTAGCGGTGGTGACATAGCGGCGCGGAGGGGCGGAAAACTTGTCCGCAGATTACGCAGATTTTCGCGGATTGCGGCGGGAAAAGAGGTGAAATCCCTCCGCCCTGTTCTCCATCTGCGTAATCTGCGGACCTTTGCCGAACTTGCCGCACCGGGCAAACCCCGGAACTTCTCACTTTCCCGGCGTGGGAAATCACGTAGGCTGCCGCTCGGACCGCGCCGTTTCCAAGATGAAAATCGCCCTTTTTTCACTGTCCTTGTTCGCCGCCTCGGTGCTCGGCGCGCCCCCGTCCGCCCAGGCGCAAACGGCGGGGTGGAAACTCTCCGGCAGCGAAACGCTGCCCGCGCCCGGCGCGGGCGTCAAACACCGCGTCCAGACCGTCACGCGCGTCGGCGCGTCCGGCACGACGGCGACGCTGCACTTCGTCGATTTCGACGCCGGGGAACACACCTTCGCGGTGTACGATCAGGGCGAACTGGGCCGCGCCAGCCTAGGCGAGACGATGGCGAAAAACCGCTGTCTCGCCGGGACCAACGGCGGCTATTTCCAGCCGGATTTCGACCCGGTCGGCCTGCTGCTCGCCGGGGGAAAGCTCGTCAAGAAACCCTCACGCGCCCGGCTGCTCAGCGGCGCGCTGGTCGTCACCGGTCACCGCATCGCCCTGCGGCGCTCGGGTGAGCCGTTGCCAGGCAAAAACGCGCGTCAGGCCGTGCAGGCGGGCCCGTTCCTGGTGGAGTTTGGCCGGGTGGTGCCGGGGCTGAACGCCACGCGCAGCGCCCGCCGCACTGCCGTGTTCACCGATGGCCAGCGGGAGTGGGGCCTCGTGTCGTCCACGACGTTGACCTTGGAAGAACTCGGGCAAGTCTTGGCAGACACCGCGTTGCTCCCCGCCGGGTTGCGGATCGACAAAGCGCTCAACTTCGACGGCGGCAGTTCCACGGGCTTGTGGGCGCAACAACCGGGGCAATCGCCGGTCTACCTGCGGGAACTCGGCATTGTACGGGATTTTGTCGGGATCGTGCCACGGGCGCCGTAAAGGCGGGAAGTGAGAACGCGGAGGTCGGAATGCAGAAGTAAAAGAGGCAGCAGCATCGAAGGGTCTGGCTGGGCAGGAACACAGGCCGGGATAACCGACCGCCTGCTGACTTCTGATTTCCTCGTTCCGCGTTCCGACTTCCCATTTCCGGTTCCGCCTTGTGATCCTCCCCCGCCTCTGCCATAAACGGCTTCCCCCCATGCGCCTTTCCGACGATCCTTCCCACGACGCGGAAACCCTCGCGGAAACCGGCAGCAATCCGGCCTCTGGCACCCCTTCACCCCTAATTCCGCCGCCCTCCCCCGAGGCGTGGGACCCCGCCGCCACGGATTTCGAGCACTACACCGTCCTGCGCCACCCCGACGGCAGCGCCTGGGAACTGGGGCGCGGCGCGATGGGCGTCACCTACAAGGCGCACGACACGCGGCTGCAATGCGACGTGGCGCTGAAGGTCATCCGACGCGACGTGCTGGCGCTCAACCCGCACCTGCATGAGCGCTTCTTGCGCGAGGCGCGCGGCGCGGCCCGGCTGCGCCATCCCAACGTCGCCAACGTGTTCCACCTGGGCGACAACGCGGCCCGGGGCGTGTGCTTTTACGCGATGGAACTCATCGACGGCGAAACGCTCCTGGCGCGCGTCGGGCGGCTCGGCCCGCTGCCGGTGCCGCTCGCGCTGGAGGTCTGCACGCAGGTAGCCCGCGCCCTCACCGCCGCCGGTCAGCAGGGCCTGTTGCACCGCGACATCAAGCCCGCCAACCTCATGCTCGTTGCCCACCGCGACCCGGCGGCAGCCTCCGCCTGGACGCAGCCGGGCGGTGCCAGCGGCGACGGCGCGCCGCTCGTCAAGGTCATCGATTTCGGCCTCGTCAAAGCCGCCACCGACGGCGACGGCCTGACGGTCAGCGGCGGCTTCGTCGGCACGCCGCAGTTCGCCAGCCCCGAGCAACTCGACGGCGAGCGCGACGCCGGCGCGCCGCTCGACGGTCGCTCGGACATCTATTCGCTCGGTGTCACGCTCTGGTTCGCGCTGACCGGCAAGGTGCCTTTCACGGGCCGTTCGTTGGAGGAGATCCACCGCTCGCAGACCAGCCGTCCGCTGCCGGTCGAGGCCCTCGCCACCGCGCGCGTGCCCCGACCCGTGTGCGAGTTGCTCGCCTCCATGCTCGCGCACGAACCCGCGCACCGCCCGCCCACCCCGCAAGCGCTTTTGGAAGCCCTGCGCGTCTGCCGCGACGCCCTGCCCGGGGCCGCGCCCGCCAGCGTCGGCTGGACCCCGGCCCCCGTCCCCCCGCCGCCCACGCCCCGCTCGCCGTGGCTGACGGTCGCCGCCGCCGGGCTGCTCCTGGCGGTAGCCGCGCTGACCGTCGCCAGCCAGGCGGACTGGCGGTCGTGGTTCGTCCACGCCCCGGCCAAGTCCATCGCCGTCCTGCCCTTCGAGAACCTGAGCGCCGACCCGGAAAACGCCTTCTTCGCCGACGGCGTGCAGGACGACGTGCTCACCAGCCTGTCCAAGATTGGCGAGTTGCAGGTCATCAGTCGCGCTTCGGTTTCCGCGTACCGGGAACCGGCGGCGCAAGCCAACCCGGCGCGCATCGGCCAGACGCTCGGCGTGGCCCACCTCGTCGAGGGTTCGGTGCGCCGCGCGGGCAACCGCGTCGTCATCAGCGTGCAGCTCATCGATGCCGCCAGCGGTCGCCAGCTCTGGGCCGAGAAGTACGACCGCCCGCTGGCCGACGCGCTCAGCCTCCAGGGTCAGGTCGCCGCCGAGATCGCCGACAAGCTGCGCACCAACCTCAGCCCCGCCGAGCGCGCCCGCGTCGTGGCCTCGCCCACCGTCAACACCGACGCCTACGTGCTCTACCTGCGCGCCCGCGAGTTGGCCACCCGCGCCGCGTTCAAGCGCGAGGATTACGAGGCCGCCGCCAGTCTCTTCGAGCAGGCCATCAAGCTCGATCCCCGGTTCGCCCTCGCGCATGCCCGGCTTTCTCAAACGCACAGCCAGATCGCCCACCTCTTTGAGCCGACCGCCGCGCTCCAGGCCGCCGCGCTCGCCAGCGCCGACACCGCCCTGAGTATTGACCCAAATTTGGGCGAGGCCCACCTCGCTCTCGCGCTTTGTGCTTATTGGATCGACCGCAACCTGTCCAAGGCCCGGGCGGAGTTCGCCACAGCCTCGCGCACGCTGCCCAACGATCCCGACATCGCCGGTCACCTCGCGGCCATCCGGCGGCGGCAGGGGGAGTGGCAGGAATCGACCGCCGACTTCCGGCGCGCCATGCTGCTCAACCCGCGCAACCCCGACCTGCCCTACGAACTGGCCAGCAACTACGCCGCCGTCGGCGACTGGCCGCACGCCGCCGCGATGGCCGACCGCGCGGTGGCGCTCGCGCCCGACGTGCCCACGCTCAAACTCTGGCGCGGCGACCTGCTTTTTCACTGGAAGGGTGACCTGACCCTGCTCCGGGCCGCCTTGGCCGAGATCCCGGCGGGCGCGGAGGCTGACGAGGTCACGGACTGGCTACGCTACCAGGTGGCGATGGTGGACCGCGACTTCGCCACCGCCGAACGCATCCTGGCCGGCAGTCCGACGAAGGTCTTCACGATCTTCGACTACGCCGCACCGCGTCCCAAGGAATACTTGCTGGGGTTGGCGGCGCTGGCGCGCGGCGACCGCGCCGCGGCAGACGCGTGGCTGCAAACGGCGCGCCCGGTCTGCGAGGCCGCCGTGCGCGAGACGCCCGGCAACGCGTTCCGCCACGCGCAGCTCGGGCTCCTGTACGCGGCGCTGGGCTGGCGCGACGCGGCGTTGGGCGAGGGCTGGCAGGCGGCGGCGTTGACCCCCGAGGAAAAGGACGCCGCCGACGGCGCCACGGTCACGGCTCGGCGGACGCAGATCTACGCGTTGCTCGGGGACGCCGACGGCGCACTGCCGTTGATCGAGCATTTGCTAAAAACGCCCTCGCTGGAGTTCGTCACACCTGCGGACTTACGCCTGCGCCCGGAGTGGGACGCGTTGCGCAATGACGCACGTTTTCAGCAGTTGACCAGGTAGGGACGGCTCTCCGCAGCCGTCCTCTGCGGTAGATGGCAACCTCCGGGTGCCATGTCAACCGTTGCAGCGGAGCTGCCTAACTTTCCCCTCGTTCCCAAGCTGCACTTGGGAACGCGCTTGTGTACGAAGTTACCCTGCGCCGTCGCCCGAATAGCTGGTGTCCGTGCAAACTATTCCGGCCCCTCGGAACCCGCCACCGCTGCTCAACACTTCTCGTACTTCCAACCGTAACGCTTCCCCTCCCCCAGCCACTCCACGGCGGTGGCCATGCGGCGAACGCGCGTTTCCTCCCGTTTCGCGTCGCCGATCCAAGCCAGATATTCCTTCCGCTGACCGGGCGGCAAACCCTCCAGAAATTTCTTCGCCGCCGGTGCCTTTTTCAGCAGCGCAACGAAGTCGGCGGGCACGGGCAACTCCGCCTTGGGTTTGCCCGGCTTTCGCTCCCGCGTTGGTGCCGGTTCGCCGGATTCCGCGAACTCCATCGCCGCTTCCAGACAACGGTGCATCCACTTGTCATCCGGCAGGTCGGCCACGCTGGTCAACCGGTGAACCCGTTCGCCATCCTTATCCACCCCCTGCGCGGCCTTGAGCACGATTTCCGCGCTCCAGAAGTGCAACCGGCAATGCGCCTTGAACGCGCCCACGATGCACAAGATTTTTCCCCGGTATACGAACGCGGGCTGGCTCCACTTCAACGTTTCCTGCACGGTCGGGCAAACGTCTTGTACCAACCCACGAATATGTTCCAAAATAGGCCGCGCGAACACCGGCGCGTTTTCGAGGTAGGCCGTGAATCGGGGATCGGTGCGCGTCCACATCACGCGCTCCATCCAAACAAATTTACCGCCCCGCTGCAAGTCCGGCGCGAAACGCCTTGCGTGCCTCACGCCAGTCGGGGATCGCCACGCAACGCTCCAACAACGTGAGGTCCAGCCCGGGCAGCACCCGGCTCCCCCGTTCTACTCGTTCGTAGGCGCTGCCGTCCGCGAGAAGTGCGTAGGCCTCCAGTTTCCCTTTGCGCCAGATCCAGACCTCCGGCACGCCGAACCGCCGATAAAGTTCCAGCTTACGCACGCCGCCGCTGCTCAGCGCAATTTCCAGGACCAGATCGGGAAATTCTTTCTCCCCGCCGAGGCACCAGGATTCGTCCGGCTCTGCCGCCGCCGCTTTGAGCGCCAGGATCATCGTCGCCTGTCCCCGGGGCATGATGTCGACGTCCACTCCGTCGAAGTAAAGATCCATAAATCCCGCGATCCACTTCTTGATGCGCTCGTGTTCGTCCGACGTGCTCATGATTTCCAGTTCCCCGTCGAGATAATAAAGGCGAGGCACCGCCCGGTCGTCGCCGAGCGCTTTATCCAAGGCCAGGTAACGCTCCCAGGTAAAGTCGGAATAAACTGCCCGCGCCTCGGGTTCGGGACCGCTCATGGGCACCACAGGCTCCGTGGCTTCCAGTGCCTCCAACGCATCGCGCATCCTGACCACGTTGAGTGACATCACCGTTCCCATGAGCGGCAGCGTACAAAAAAACTTCGGCCCGTGCAACCGCGCTTTATTGCCCTTCCCGTTCCCGCCACACCTCCCGCAGCGGCCCCTCTGGCCCGAACACTGGATCGTTGGTCGGCAGCGGTAGCGCGGCGATGTTGCGGTCCGCCTGCGGACGCTCGCCGGGCCGACCGCGCAACAGGTCCCAGGTATGCCCGTCCGGGTACGCGCCGACCACGCCGAAATCCCCGCTCGCTCCCAGGTTGCAATGCCCGACCCCGGCGGGGATCACCGCCACGTCTCCGGCGCTTAACACCGCCTCGATCCCGCCCTCGCCCTCGCCGCCCAGGCGCACGTTCGCGTGCCCGGCGTACACGCCCAGCACCTCGTGGCTCGTGGAATGATAATGGTGAAACGGATAAATCCCGTTGCGCCAGCTACCCTGCCAATTCCACCGCGCGAAGACCTGCTCGCACACCGCCGCCGGGTCATCTCCGCCCGACACGTCCAGCGCGCCGCGATAAATCAACAGCGGCAACCGCGCGTTGTTGGGGATAGCGCCGTTGTCTTTCAACAAATGTTGCTCCACGGACGGCACGGGCCGAACCCGCTCCCGAAACGGCACGTCAGCGGGCAAAGAAAACGTTTTCAT
>CAXTBX010000126.1:0-13750 GCA_964242205.1 uncultured Chthoniobacterales bacterium | reverse complement strand
AAGAGCAACCCGCTCTGGTGGGTGAATTCACCGAGACCGCGGATCGCTTCGGAGAACTGAAGAAAAGGCCGGTCGAACAACGCCAGCCAAGCAATCTGGCAGGCTTGGACTACCTGTTGGACGAAACTAAGAAACTGCCCGATTTCCGGGTGAAGAATTTCAATTATCAGCTGGCGAACTACGAACGCACGACCGGCCATCGCATCGTGGTGCGAGTGTTGACCGAGTTCAAGCCGGACCCACCGGACGAAACCATCGGCAACGCGGTGAAAAAGCTTTCCCGAGCAATCAATTTGCCCGACACCGGTGACAATGTGTTGGTGTGTTATTTTGCCGCAAGCGACGCGTGGGCCATGCGCCTCGGCGAAGCGACCTACCCGGCCTTGATCGGCGAAACGGGCACCACCGAGCAATTGATGGCCAACGGCGCACTTCACCGCCGTAAACTCGAACTGTTAGCCGGTGCACAGGCACTCTCCAAAGACGAAAAATTGAAGGAAGCTGTGGACGCGGCTATCGAAACCGTCATCAAAACGTTCGATGACTTCGAGTTGAGACAGACGGCACCAGACACGCGTTGAGCCGGGCGTCACGTCACCCGGCCGTTTTCGTTGCTGGCGGCCGCCGCTGCAGAGCCATCGGCCGCCTCGTCCGCGCCGATGCTCATCCGGTAAACGCGCCCTTTCCAAGTGACGCCCCCACGCGTGCTGAGCCGCCAACTGTTCAACCCGATGAGCAGCGACAGACCCTGCCCGATGGGATGCAGCAGCGCGCCCAGCCACGAAGTCCGAAACCGCCACGCCAACGCCAGCCGCAACGCGAAAATCCAACCCACTTGGATCGCCGGTATCCACCACCATGCACCGCTCAAGCGCGGGAAACAGACGAACACGAAAGGCAACAGCAACCCGCAAAGTTGCAGCAGGCCAAACAGCCAGAACGAGAACGCGGAGTCCGCGAACGCCGCCCGCAGGTTCTTGGTGAAACCTTCCCAGACTTCGACCAGCGAAGTGTACATGCGGCAGTGGACGAGCCGTGAGCCGTCGCAATTGATGAGGCGCAGGCCGTCGGCGGTCTTGGCGGCGACCAGCCTGCCCAACGCCACATCTTCCACCAGATGATCGCGCACCGCCGCATGGCCGCCGATTTGCCGGTAGGCATCGCGCCGAAAAAGCATGAATTGACCATTCGCCGCGCCGAGCGTTTCCAACGACGCGCGCGACACCGTTCGCGCGTATTCTGGGCGGCGTTGGAGCCGCCGCAAAAGGTAATGAGGCAACGCCCCCAGCAGCAACACGTACACGAGCGGGATGACCGTCCGTTCGCTCCAGGTATCCGTCAGTTGGCGCGGCCAGGCAGACAACAGCGCGGCGTCCGTCTGCATCGCATGGCGAATGAAAGCACCCATTGCGGACGGCTGATGAACGGTATCCGCGTCCGTGAACAACAAATATTCGCCGTTTGCCTCGGCGGCGAGTTGGTGGCACGCCCATGACTTGCCGGTCCAGCCTCCCGGCAAAACGCGGCTTTCGATGAGGCGAAGTCTCGACCCCGCGCTGCGCTGGAAACCATGCTCGGTCACCACCCGCGCCGTGTCGTCCTCCGAGTGATCGTCGAGGACGATGATTTCGTAATTCGGGTAATCTTGCGCCAACAGCGACCGCAGGCATGGCACAATTCGCCGCGCTTCGTTGCGCGCTGGCACCAGCACCGACACGGCAGGCGCATCCTCCCTCCCGGCAAACTGGTGTGGCGGCGGCGCGACGAAGAGCCGCCAGTTCAACGCCGTTTGAACGGTCACCAACAACAGGAAGGCAGTCACCGCCAGATGGTACCAAAGAAGAACGTTCATCGGGGGTGATGATTCTGCGTGTCAAAAGCCTCTCGTCGCTGGAAAAGCCGGTGCAAAAAGCGATCCCAGCGTTTGTTCATCGACATACTGGGCTCGAACCACGGTTTGTAGGCGCTTGGAATGGTTCCGTCGAGCGAATCATCGACCTCGGCGAGCATTCGATTGAGCGTCACACCAATTTCGGCGGTTTCGGTGTCCGGCGACATCGGTCCGCCAACCCGGATGACAATCGACGGGCGCGACTCACCGAGCCATTCGTATCTGATCACCAGCGGAAGCAATTGCGCGCGTGCTTGCGCGGCGAGGAACGATGCCCCGCGTTTGACCTCTACAGGAGTGTTCGGCCTTGCCAGTTTTCCTTGGACGAACATCCACAGCAACGTTGGTTTGGAAGCCCTCTTCCCCTGTAACAGGCTCAGCGCGTACCGCAGGGTCGGCAACGCGTGTCCGGTGCGGCGCAGATCGACGCCGAACACCCCCATCCACGTAAAAAACGGGTAGCGTCGCAAGTTTGCTTCTTCCATCGCCAGATACACCTCGTGAGGCAAATGCCGGTGCGCGAACACGTAGAGCACGAAACCGTCCCACCAGTTCGTGTGGTTCACGCAACCGATCACCGGACCATCCTGCGTCAGTGCCGCCAGATGCTCGCCGCCCGCCACGTAAACGTTGTGAAAACGCCGTCGCAGCACGCGCGTCAGCCAACGGCGCAGGAGGGCATTGAAGATCGGTTGCTTGCGTGCGGGAATCATCGCCGGCGACTCCGGCGCAGGTCCCTCCATGCCCGCGCCGCGAGCAGGAGCTTTCGCGGGAACGAGGTGGTCGCGCGCCGTCGCAACACTTCGTAATCCAACCGTTCGATCTCGTCCAGGATTCCGGCGTAAACGTGACGCATCAGCCAGACGGTGAACTGCGAACCATCGTCCGCCAGCAGAGGTATGCCTGCCTCAGATCGCTGATAATAATTCCGCGCGCGGGCGGCTTGCTCACGAAACAACGATTTCAACGCCGGGGTGGCCCTTTTGCGGGCGAGGTCCTCTGGAGCCACTCCGTGAATGGCCATCTCGTCGGCTGGCAAGTAAATCCTGCCCATGCGGTAATCTTCGCCCACGTCGCGCAAGATGTTCGTGAGTTGCATGGCCAACCCCAACTCGACCGCCCGCTCGCGCCCCTGCGCGTCTCGCAGTTCAAAGATCTGGGCCATCATCAAGCCCACCACTGACGCAACGTGATAGCAGTAATCACGCAGTTGCGGCCAGTCCGCGATGCGCACCAGCCCGAGGTCCATCGCTACCCCTTTCAACAGGTCTAGAAACGGTTGCTTTTCGATCCCGTATCGGCGCACCGCCCAGGCAAAGGCTGGCACGAACGGCGGCGTGCTCATGTCGCCCGCCAGCATCCGGTCGAATTCCTTGCTTACGCGGTCGAGCGCCGGACCGACGGCGTCCGGCGACGTTGCGCGATCCACCAAGTCGTCCGCGTATCTGCAAAAGGCGTAAACTGCGTAGGCGGCGCGTTTCTTTTCGGGCGGCAACGCCACCGAGGCGAAGTAAAAGCTGCGGGCATGTTGCCGCGCCTGCCGACGGCAGTAGCGGTGGCTCGCTTCCAATGACGACGGTCTGCTCACGGTCCCAGAGATCGCTCAGGCCCTCGCGGGGGGTGGCACCACGCGGTCGAGCACTTTCGCGCTCGAAAGCACGCCGGGAATGCCTGCGCCCGGGTGGGTGCCCGCCCCGACGAAGTAGAGCCCGCGCACGTCCTCGCTGACGTTATGTGGTCGAAACCAGGCGCTCTGCGTCAGGATCGGCTCGAATTGAAACGCGCTGCCCCGGAAGGCGTCTAAATCCGTCTCAAAGTCCTGCGGCGTCATGATGCGTCGCGTAACGATGTGCTGCCTTAAATCTGGGCACAACTCCGAGATTTCTAGACTGGCAAGAATGGCCTCGGCATAACGCTCCTTGGCCTCTGTCCAGTCAATTCCGCCCAACAGATTTGGCACTGGCGACAGCACGTAAAAACATTCTCCGCCCGGTGGTGCGAGCGTCGGGTCTGTGCGCGTCGGCGCGTGCAGGTACAGCGAAAAATCCGAGGCAAGAATCTTGTTTTTAAAGATGTCGCGCAGCAGTTCTTCGTAGCGTTTACCGAGCACAATCGTGTGATGAGCCAGGTGCGGGTAGGTGCAATCCGTCCCAAAGTACAGGACAAACAAACCCATCGAATAGCGCATTCGTTCCAACTTGCGGTCGGTCCACTTCCGTCGGTGTTCCGGCGCGATGAGTTTCCGGTACGTGTTCGCCGTGTCACCGTTCGACACTACGACATCTGCCGGAAAAACCCGTCCATCCGCCGTGCGGACATCGCTTACCCCACCCTTCGCGTCCACGGCGATATCCTCCACCCGCGCGTTCAAATGCAGCTCGCCGCCCATCTCCCTGAATAAACGCAGCAGCCCATCCACGATGGCCCCCGTCCCTCCCATCGCAAAATGAACTCCCCACTTTCGTTCGAGGAAGTGAATCATCGAATAGATCGAACTCGAATCGAACGGGTTGCCCCCGATCAGCAACGGGTGGAACGAAAAAACTTGCCGCAACTGCTCGTTTTTGATATAGCGCGAAATCAGCTTGTAAACCGATTCGTGCGATTGCAAGCGCACGAGGTCCGGCGCGACGCGCAGCATGTCCCAAACCGTCGAAAACGGCTGGTCGGCTAACTCGGTGAACGCCTTGTCAAAGATCGCCCGCGAACGTTCCACGAAGCGCCGGTAACCAGGCACATCGCCGGGCTCAAACTTTGCTATCTCCGCGATGATTTCGCTCTCATCACCGGTGTAGTTGAACACCCGCCCATCGTGAAAAACGATGCGGTAAAACGGCGTCACCGGGACGATTTTCACGTAATCCTCCGTGCGTTTGCCTGCCAGCGCGAACAATTCGTCCACCAGGAACGGCGCGGTGACGATGGTCGGTCCGGCGTCGAAGGTGAACCCATCTTGCCGGTAAACGGCCGCGCGGCCGCCGGGCTGGTCACGCATTTCGAGCAGCGAAACCTGGTAGCCTCGCGCTTGCAGCCTGATCGCCGCAGCGATGCCGCCCAAACCGCTACCGATCACCACAGCGTTCGACGCCGCAGGGCGGACGGGTACAACTCGGGCGATTTCCATAGCAGCTAACGGCGGGCCACGTCCCGCACGAGGCGAATCAACCCCAACAACCCCGCTTGGACGTCGGTGCGGAAAGGCGCGCGCCTCGCTTCCTCGTCCGCCGAGGCGAACAATTCATCCATCTTGCGAGTAAGGCGACCGACCGCGCCGCTTTTGGTGATCAGGTCGCGCGCCTTCGACACCGTGCCCTCCGTCGGCGTCCCGGTGCTAAAGCACAGTTGTAGAAAACCACGGTCGGTTTCGTTCAATAGATCGTAAGCCGTGCGGATCAAAAGAGTCTTCTTACCTTCAAGGATGTCCGCCGGTACTTCCGCGTCGGAAACTTCGAACCGCTCGAACTCCTGCAGATCGTTCTGAATTTGGAACGCCAACCCCGCAGGCCGGGCGACCCGCCCCAGCGCCTCAATGCCCGCCGCGTTGACGCCCTGCAAGACGGCAGCCATCGCCAGCGGGTTCTCGACCGTGTAACAGGTAGTTTTGAGGCAGTACATGTGCTCGATTTCTTCGGCACTGACCTTGGCCATGTCGCGCGTTCCGTGAATGATGTCCGCGACCTCGCCGAAGCCGGTTTCAACCATGCAGCCGAGCAGCATGGCGCTCAGGCGGTTGGCCACGGCGGGCGGCAGCGACGCTTCGAGCAAACAACGCTGCGCCAGCGCGAACAGCACGTCGCCCATCACCAGCGCGAGGTTGCGGCCCGTGCGTGAGCGGTCCGCGAACGACGAAAGCCTGCCCTCGATCAGGCGGTGCAGCGTCGGCTGGCCCCGGCGCGTCTCGGCCCGGTCGATGATGTCGTCGTGGACGAGGATGAACCCATGGAGAAATTCCAGGCTGACCCCGATGTCGAGCAAACAGCCCTCATCTGTCGCCGCTGACCCCGTGTTTCCCCCGGCCAGGCCAAAGACCCGGTGCGCCAACAGAAACAACAACGACCGCAGCCGCTTGCCGGGACGGCACGCAAACTCGGCCAAGTCATCGTAAATCGTGGCAAATACCGGTTGCCGAAGGTAATCCGCGCGTTGCCGCGAGAGGTAATCGGCCATCCGCGCATCAATCGCCCGCCGTAGCGTGGGAACCTCTGCCACGTCCGCCAACGTGTACCGTCCGAACGCCTTGGCACGGACGGCATCGGTCGTAGAAAGAAAAGGTAGCCCTGGCACGTTGGGATATTACGCAAACCGGCCTTTTTCGGATGCTGCCGGGGTGTTTTGCGTTAGGTTATGGCCTTAGTTGTTACCTGAGAACGTCGTCTATGTCATTCGCAAATATCTTGACCGAGGAGGATTGGCGTCATTCGTCACGGATGACGGCCTTCGCGCGTCTCCTGTCGTCCTGCGACGACGGCGCGCTCGAAGCTCTGGCTATGCGTTCGCGAGCCCTGACGCGTCAGCATTTCGGGCGGGTGATGCGGCTGTTCGCGCCGCTCTATCTGTCCAACGAATGCATCAATAATTGCAAATACTGCGGCTTTTCCCGCGACAACCCGATCCTGCGCGTCACCCTGCCGGTGGACGAGGTAGTGCGGGAGGCGCGACACCTCGCCGCCGAGGGTTTCCGCAGCATTCTGTTGGTGGCGGGCGAGCACCCCAGGTTCGTCTCGAACGGCTATTTGGAGAACTGCATCCGCAGCGTCCGCGAACAAGCGGCGGTGCCTGGCGTCTCGCTGGAAGTTGGCCCGATGGAGACGGGGGAGTACCGGCCACTCGTCACGGCAGGCGCGGACGGTCTGGTGGTCTATCAGGAGACTTACCACCCCGAAACCTACGCCGAGATGCACACCTCCGGCCCCAAGCGCGACTTCGCGTGGCGACTCGATTGCCCGGAGCGCGCCTACGATGCCGGGTTCCGCCGCCTGGGGGTCGGCGCGTTGTTCGGTTTGCACGATTGGCGTGAGGAAGCGCTGGCTTTGGCGGCGCACGTCGATCACTTGCTGCGCCGTTGCTGGAAGGCCCACGTCACCGTCAGTCTGCCGCGCCTGCGTCCGGCGGCGGGCGGCTTTGCGCCCCGGTACGATCTCACCGACCGCGACCTGGTCCAACTCCTTTGCGCGTTCCGCGTGACCTTCCCGCAAATTGGCCTGGTCCTGTCCACGCGCGAGTCGCCGGAACTGCGCGATGCCCTGATCCCGCTCGGCGTGACGAACATGAGCGCCGGGAGTCACACCGAGCCCGGCGGTTACACCGGCGCGGGTCGCACGGACCTCCACCTGACCGTCCGCGGTCGCCGCTGCGAAACCGGTGAGGAACTGCCCGACGACGCCCGGGCAGAGGGTCAGTTCGAGATCGCCGACGCACGCAGTCCGCTCCAAATCGCCGAACTGCTACGCCATCGGCACAACATTGAACCCGTCTGGAAAGATTGGGACGAGACGCTGGTTTCGTGATCGTCGCGCGATGAATCGTCCAGCCATCCACTTGCAAGTCAACGGCGAGGCGCGCGCGTTCTCTGCGGCCATCAGCCTGACCGAGTTGATTGCCAGCCTCGGCTTGCCGCCGCAAACCGCCCTGGTAGAACACAACGGTCGCGCGTTGTTGCGCGACGAGTGGCAAGGTCTCCAACTTGCGGACGGCGATAGGTTGGAAATTTTGCGGATCGTCGCCGGTGGTTGATAAACAGGTTGTCACTCATGCACGTCTGGCGCAAAACCGTCCGCACCAGTAATTCGGCTGCCTTGATCGACACGCTCGCCACCCTGGTCGATCCCGAGCGTTTGGTCGTGATTGAACCGCCTCATGGCCGCTCGGCGCGGGTCGAGGTCTACGCGGGTCTTGCGCAAGATATTATCCCACTGTTGAACCGCTTCGGAGGCTCGGTCAGCGAAGTGCGCCCGGAGCAGTGGCAACCGTCCCCGGTGACGGCGCGCGGCAAACCATTAGGTGTCGGCGGTCGCCTGCTCGTCACCAGTCGGGAGGAGGAGTTGGCGCTGCTTCGGCTTGCCCACCCTACACAACAGGTTTTGTGCATCCCGGCGGCGATGGCTTTCGGCACGGGTGAACATGCGACGACTTCCATGTGTCTGCGTCTGCTGCTCGACGTGGCCCGCCAGCGGCGGGCCGAACGCTGGGGCCTGCTCGACCTCGGCACAGGTAGCGGCATCCTCGCGCTGACCGGATTGGCTTTCGGCGCAACCAGTTCGTATGGCGTGGACAACGATCCTCACGCGGTCCGTACCGCCAAGGAGAATGCCGCGCTCAATGGCTTGCTTGGCCTAAAGATCCGCTTCTCACGCGCGGACTTGCCCACTTGGCCGCGCCGACCAACGCGCACTTGGCCGGTGGTGACAGCCAATCTGTTCAGCGAACTCCTGATTCGCCTCATGCCGGAAATCATCGTTCCTTCGGTCGCCGTGGGTGGCGACGTAATCCTCTCCGGTGTCCTGGCAACCCAAGCCGACGAGGTGCTCGCTGCCACGGCATCTGACTTGGAACTGATTACGACGAAACGGCGCGGGCGCTGGCGGGCCTTTCACCTCCGCAAACCGTTCACACCGGTTTCGCCACCTCGATCTGCGGGAACAAAGGCACCGGCGCGTTGACGCGGTGGCCATTCTCCAACCCGCCCCAGGCCGTGTCCGCTAGCCAGAACCGATCTGCCTGGCCGGACAAGTCGGCTTTCCAATTCAATTGATTCAACATCCCCTGCGCCGCCACGGGGATAAACGGCGCTAGAGCGACCGCGATGATGCGCAAGCTCTCTGCCAAAGCGTACAGCACGGCGTCCAGCATCCCGGTAGCCGCCTGGTCTTTGGCCAGCTTCCACGGCGCGGCGGCCTCAATGGCGGCGTTGGCCTGGCTTGCGAAGGCGATGATCGCACTCGCGGCGTTATGCACCTGGAACACCGCCATATTTTCGAAGATCCCAGACACAGCAGCCGCCGAAGCCGTCGCCAGCCCGGTCGGGTCTGCGGCTGCTTCCGTCTTTTTCAGCGTCCCGCTACGGTATTTCTGGATCATGTTCAACGTCCGGTTGAGCAAATTTCCGACGTTCTTGGCAAGTTCGCCGTTGTATCGTTGAATCAGCCGTTCCTCGCTGAAGTCTGCATCTCGTCCCGTGGCGATGTCGCTCATCAGATAGTAGCGCAATGCCTCCGGCCCGTGCCGGTCCGCCAACTCGTTCGGATCGATGCTGTTCCCTTGGCTTTTGCTCATCTTCTCGCCGTCAATGTTCCACCAACCATGGACGAGCAAGGTGGGAATATTCTCGTCGGCAAATCCCAGCGCCCGCAACATGATGGGCCAATAAATGCCGTGGGCTGGGATCAAAATATCCTTGCCGATGACGTGAAGCGCCGGCCACCACCGATGAAACTCCGTCAGTTCCGCCCCCACCGCCGCTCCATACCCGGGCGCGAACGAGATGTAGTTCACCAACGCGTCGAACCAGACGTAGGTCACGAAATCGGGGTCGAACGGAAATTCGATGCCCCACGACAACCGCGCCTTCGGGCGGGAAATGCACAAATCGCCCGCCAGCTTCTCCACGGCGTTGCGCAACTCGGCGACTCGGAAGTCTGGCACGACAAACGGTTTCCCCGCTCGGCTGCGCGCGTCGATCAGGTCGAGCAGCCACTGTTTGGAATCTTCCAACCGGAAATAGTAATTTTCCTCCTCGCGGAATTCGACCTGTCCCCACTCCGGCCCGAACTGCCCGTCGGGTCCGCGTTCTTTGTCGGTCAGAAACTGTTCCTGCCGGACGCTGTAATACCCGCCCCGGCTGTCCTTGTAGATCCACCGGCTCGCGCCGGTCGCAGGATCTTTGTCGTCCCAAAGCCGCTGCAAGATCGTGCGCACGCAGGACTTGTGCATTTCATTCGTGGTCGCGGCCCATCCGTCGTAACGTACGTTCAACTTCTCCCAAAGCGCTTGGAATTGCCCGGTGAGCGCGTCCACGAACGCTTGTGGCGCGACACCCTGACGCTCGGCGGATTGCTGCACCTTCTGGCCGTGTTGATCCACACCCGTCAGGAAAAAAACCTCGTCGCCGGCCAGGCGGCGATACCGCGCGAGCACGTCAGCCAGCACCTTCTCATAAGCGTGTCCGAGGTGCGGCGCGCCGTTGGTGTAATCAATGGCGGTGGTAACAAAAAATGAGCGATCCACGAAAAAATTCTATTTGGCGTCAGGCGCCTCGTTGCCGATGTCGAGCTCTGCCTTCCACGCGCCGTCCGCGCCTTTCTTCCAGACCGTCGCGTAGAAGCCGTGCCCGAGCGATTTACCGCCGTCCTTTTTGATAACTTCCCACTTGCCGTAGGTGTAGCCAAAGTCGCCCGACGAGGCGAGGTCGCCGCCCGACGGTTTCCAGGTCAGCTTCAAGCCGTTGTCGTCGATCTTTTTCATGCGCGCGATGACGCCCGCGCGATCCACCGCCTTGTCCTCGTCCGCCATTGGGCTGATAGCGTTGGCGGCGAAGTAAATGTCGAACGCTTTTTCCGCGCCGCCGGTTTCAGCGAGCTTGGCGAAGTCGGTGTCCGCTTTGATCAGAACCTCGGCGGAGCGTCTGACAACCTGGCCCTCGACCGTTGGAGCCTGCGCGTGGGCGGAGCCTAAGACAACTTCCAAGAACAGCGCGGTGCCGGCAACACCACCCAGCAGTTTGACGTTAATTTTCATGGTTTTAACAATTGATCCAGCGGACGGCTGCCGTCCTCTCTGACCACCTTCCCACCCCAAGATAAAATCCTCGCCTTGGCTCCGGCGGCCTCCGCTTCCTTGATCCGATCATTCCGAACGTAGAACAGCGAGAGACTGGACCATCCGAGCTGATCGTTGGGCCGCAGTTCGACCGCCCGCTCCCCCGCTTGGATGGCTTCGGGATACTTCCCCAGCTTCATCAGCGCCATGCCCAGCGCGTGCCACCCGTCGAAGAAATCCGGGTCCATCTCCACGCAGCGCCGGTACTGGACCACGGCCTCCTCCAGTTCGCCTAGGGCGAGGTGGGAGTGGCCTTGGTCGAAGGTTTCGTCGAGGTCCATCGCAACGGTTGCCAGGGAAACTAGCTCCGTCCCCCGTGCTGCGGCACGATTTCGACGTTGGCGGCATCACGGCTGACACGCAGCCACTCAGAGAAATAAAAGCCCGCTTTCTGCCGCGCGAGCCTTCCCGCGATCATGTCCTTTTGCTGGTCGAATTTCGCTTCTTCCACCCCTTCGCGGCTGCGCACGTACACCAGCATCCCGCCCGTGGGCGTCGTGACGAATTTGCTCAGCTCGCCCGTCGCCAGTTCCAACGCCGTGTCGGCAACCGTCTCACCGTCAGGCGTGGCGCGCGCCGGTTCCGCCGCTGAGAAACCGGGAATTTCCTGTGTGGTTTGGCCCACTTCCTTGGCAGCATCGGCGAACGGCTTCCCCGCCTTGATGGCCTCCGCCACCTTGCCGCGAATCTCCTCTGCCTTCGCGGCCAGCGTCGCCCGCGCGCGCTCGGTCTTGAGCGCCGCGATCACCTTCGGACGCGCTTCGTCCAGCGTCAGGGGACGAAGGGGCGTAACCCCGGACAGGTGCAGATCGTAGAACGCGTCCGCCGTTTGCAACGGCACGTCGCTGTCCGGGTCACCTTGCGCGAGCTTGAACGCCGCCTCAGTGAAACCGGGAATGGCCGCCTCTTCCAGCCCGGTAGTCTGGCTTTGCTCGAAGTCCGGCGTTTCTTTGACGGTCAGCTTCGCATTCGCTGCCGTCGTGGCGTAATCCGCCTTGCCCTTGTTGTCCAGAAGATCGGTCAGAAACGCCACCGCCTGATCTGCCAGCGGCTTGAGCACGTCCATTTTCTCCTTCCCAGCCAGTTTTTTTTGTTCATCGGTCAACCCAAACTTCACGTACTGCACTTTGCGCTTCTCGGGTTGCACGTACTGGTCCTTCTGATCCTCGAACGATTTTTTGATTTCGTCCTCCGTTGGCTCCGCCACCCCGGCGCTGAAATCGCTGTCCTGAAAGCGGATCACGCTCGCATTGGTTTTGGCGTAACGTTCATCGTAGGCCAACCGCGCCTCGATGGAACTCACCACCACCGGCGCGTCCACGAGGGCGCGCACCTTGGCAAACTGGAGATCGCGCCGCACGAGGTCCGCCAACTGGCTCTCGCTGAAACCGCGCGGTGACAGGTTCTCGCTGACAAACTGCGCGTACTTCGCCGAATCGAACTCCCCATTTGTGCCTTGGAAGACGGGAAGCTTTTTCTCGGCCTCGAACACGTCGTCGTCCGTGGGCAGGATGCCCATCTCCTCGGCCCGGTGAGCCACTACGAGGTGGTTGACCACGGCGTCGATCTGATCGCCCCGGCCCATCAGGTCACGGTCCAGCACGTTGGATAAACCCAAGCTCGCCGCCGTCTGGATCTGGCGCAGCACCCGCTCGACCTCCGTGTGCGTCAGGGTGCGGCCATACATCGTGCCGACCTTGTCGCTGACGATGCGGTCGTACTGAGTGCGGTCACTGTAAAACCAGATGAAGGAAATGATGACCAGCACCGAGATGAAAGCCATCAGCCAGCGCTGGTTGGTGCGCATGAGGTTTACGAACATGCGCCCATTCTAGCACAAGCCCGCCGACGTTCCGCAGTTGATTTTTTTTGAGGGAGTTTCTACCTTGGTCGTCCATGGTTTCTCTCCGGTGCCGCCTCCCCCGCGCGACTTTCCTTGTGGTCTGGTGCCTCGCGGCGTTGGGCCTCGGCTGGCAGCCGTTGCGGGCGCAGGACCGGCTGGTGTTCAAGGATGGCCATGTTCAGGACGGCAAAATCGTCGGCATGAGCGGCCCGACGGTGCTGATGACGGTCACCACCGCCTCCGGCGCCCCGGGACAGATCAGCTTTAACATGGGCTTGCTCAACCGCGTGGATGCCGCCCCGCCGCCCGCTTACAACGCGGGTGTCGCCGCCTACGGCGTGGGCGACTGGGACAAGGCGCTCGCTGCCCTCAAACCCGTCACTGATCAGTTTCGCGGCCTGCCGACCACCTGGGCGCAACAGGCCGCCGGGATGCTGGGAGACATCTACGTCGAGAAAAACGACTTGCCCCGTGCGGAAGCAGCCTACGGCGACTACCGCAAGCTCTACCCGGCGACCAGCGGCAATTCTGTGCGTTCCAACCTCGGGCAGGCGCGCATCGCCTTCGCGCGCAACAACGTTTCCGAAACCAAAAGGGCGCTAGAACCGATCACCACCGCCGCGTTGAAAAACCCCGCCGACGCCTCGCGTAGCGATGCCGCCGCCTATGGCCAGGCGTTCTACCTGCGCGGACTGATCCGGGAAAAAGATGGCGATGCGCCCGGCGCGCTCGAAGATTACCTCCGTACCGTGACGCTCTTTTACCAGGACGCCGCGACCACCGCCCGCGCCCGCAAAGCAGCGGACGCCCTGCGCGCGGCGCACAAGGACCTCGTCGCGCCTTAATCTTGTGGTTCCGATGCCGTTAATGGTTGCGCGTCAGGGCACCCGCGTTCATGCTGGGGCCACCTCATGCCTCCCATGAACAAGCTCCGCTTGCGTTCCCTGCTCGTCCTGCTGGTTTTCGGCGGGTTTCTTCTCCTGGCTGACAGCGGTTTTGCCCAGGAAGCCGCCGCCCCGGCCAAGGAGCGTAACGTCTTGCAGACCATCCTGGGCAGCGGGCCGCTGGGCATCGCCATCTGGGTGGCTATCCTCGGCGCGTCGGTGACGATGGTGACGTTCATCATCCAGAACATCCTCACCCTGCGCAACGACCGTCTCGCCCCCCCTCCCCTGGTTAACTCGCTCCGGCAGGTCCTGGCC
>CAXTBX010000125.1:0-13798 GCA_964242205.1 uncultured Chthoniobacterales bacterium | reverse complement strand
GGCCCCGCCGGTGGCGGTGGCGGTGTTGGAGGCGTCGGCGGAGGTGGCGTTGGCCGTGGCTCCGCCGCCCGCCCCGCCGGGGTTGCCGTCCGCGCCGGTCGCCCCGGTCTGGTTGTCCACCACATCCGTCGTGGGTCCAGCCGCACGCGGGACGATACGCCCCCCGCGCGCACGGCTTTTGGCGATCACGGCGGAGAGTCCGCCGTCTAAGCGGCGCACGTGCAAACGCGCGGGGTGCCGGGCAGCGGGTTCAAGCGCGGAGGCCCGGTTTGGCACGATGGCATCAAGGGCCAATAAGCCGCCGAAACAAGCGATTTGAAACAGGTGACGGCGTTGTTGAATCGGGGTGAGGCTGCGGGATGTTTTCATGACCTTTGAGCGGTGACAAAAACCGATTTAAGCGGATTGCGTACAATCGCGCACTCGTCCGAATGTAGTAGTATGCACGGTCACGAAGGGACGACGGCGCTGACCACCCGCAACTCCTGTCGGACCTGGCGTGGCAACCGGACGCGCGAACCTGGCCTGCACAACCCGCGCGACAACTGCCAGCGCCTGATTCTTCGGGTGAAACAGCGAGCAGACGGTTTCAAACACAGCACACCGATGAGATGCTGCGGCCGAACAACGACGTTGGCTTCAGACTTTCCCTCTGCGATCTCGTGGCAACAAATCCCCCTGCTTTAGTCCTGCCTTCTCACCACGCCAGCGTTAAAATCGTCGACGGCCTCCATGAGCTGATCACCACGCCGTTTGCAGACGGCATCAACGCTCTTTGTTGGCCGCGCACGTTGCCTGGAAATTTCCAGGAGGTGGCCGCAATGCTTGGCCAAGACGAAGGCATCGTCACCGTGGAGGAATCCATTTTGCACGGTTTGACGTTGAGCGAGGCGGGCAAGATTGCCCGGGATACGTTGCTCGCCGACCAGCGGAGTCTTCGTGCCTACGCCCTCCAGCCCAGCCTTGATTGCATTCACGGCAGCGAGCGCGGGGAGCCGGAGGGACTCTTTCACACCGACGTGCATTCCTGGCACATCGACACCGCCACGGTGCCAGCAGACACCTTCCTATGCACCTACGTCGGGGCCTGTTCCGAAGGTTTAAGCAACGAGGATTCCGTGCGGCGGGTCAACGTGCTTGAAACGCGCGCGGAACTGCTCCGGCTCTACGGCGGGGAGGATGGCACCGGGTTTCTGGATTACCTCGCGGAAAACTTTTACGACCTGCACTACGTACCCCTGCCCGGCGCACAGCCACCTTTCTCCTTCCGCCTCGGCAACCTCTGGCGCATCGCCATTGAGTACCCCGGCTCCTCGGTGCCCCCTTGCGTTCACCGCGCTCCGCTGACGTTGTCCGGTGATGCTACCCGGCTGCTACTCATTAGTTAAAGCCCGTAGCGGTGGTGTTTAACCGAGGATTGCTTGGCAGTCGGCGATTATGGACAACGGAGCCCGTTGCCCTGCAATTTTTGTCTGCCGACACTACCCAGTCGGACGCTATCGGGGATGGTTGGCCGTGTGTTCGACGCCAAGGGAAGAATCATTGAGTGCTCAAGTTGATGCGCAGCCGAAAGAACACCGTCGGTTTGCCGCTGTCTGCAGGGACTGTTATCACGTAGGTTTGAGTGTCCTGATTCGTAGAAGCCAACATACTTGCTATGTCGTTCCAATCCAAAAGGTTAAACGATTCCTGTGCCTTGTATTGCGCCCCCGGACGATCAACGGGTATCGTGTAGCTGAAGTTGTAGCCGCCATTGCCGGTTGCGGCTGGCGAAGCTATCGACAGCGCAAAGGGCGGGACAGCATCGCTGATCCGCGGATTGGTGCCAGCGGCGTATTCCTGAGCGTTAGAGACGCCGTCGCCATCATAATCCTCGTTGCCGCCGGTGCCCGCGCCGCCCCCGGGGAAATAAAGTGCCTGCCACTGCGCATACGTCGGTCCCAGTGTGCCAGGCGAAGGCACGTCTGTCTTCCACGTTCCGGCAAAATCACCGACGATGGTAGTTCCCCGGCGGTTGAGCGAAAAACCATTCGCCGCATTCGGCCAGGGGAGTGCGCTGGCATAAGCAGATTGGTCCTCGGTCAGTAAAGGATAAAAATTCGGCTCATCCGGCGAAGGAGAATCCGCCCGATATAGGGTTAGTTGACCGGTTACACCTAGATGATCGCCCTTGGACCACGGGCCAGCGAGCGTCACCGAGGTGCCAATACCGTAGGCGGCGCGGAATGCCGCAGCTTTGGTGGCATCCGTCGGCGAGAAGGGCACGACGACCAGCAACGCGTTGGCCGCCAGAGAATCGGCGTCCGCAAAACTGTAGGTGACACTGCCGGTCAATTGCCAATGAGCCAACGCTTGGGTAGCGCTTCCCGCGTTGCGGATTTCGACAAATTCCAGATCGGTGTTGCCGCTGGGTGGCGAATGGTGGATTTCGTTGAGGATCAACGGCCCCACGCGCGGAGCGCTGTTCGCCGCACCCAGACCCGGGCGCGGGTAAACACTGGTATTCTCGTTGAGCAGCGTGCGCTGCCGCATGGGATAGAAATTACCGCTTCCGTTAGGCCAACGGCCCAAGCTTTCGTCGCTGGCCGTCCCACCGAAAGAATAGTCGTCCACGAATTTGCCCGGGTTGGAGTTGGCATCGGTCTGGATGACCCAGGCGCGGTCACCATGGTGCGCGTCGAAGGCAAATTCGCCTGCTCCGGGCGTCCCTGCATTCTGATTCCATGACCCGTTGGGATTAAAATCCGCCTCGGTAAAAACTTTGTATCCGTAGGCCGGGACCACCGTGCCAGCCGGGATGCGGTATTGCACGTAATCGTCCGCGCTTTCCGGCGTCTTTGCATCGCCGAGCAGCCAGTTACTGATGTCGAGCGAGGAGGCGCCAGGATTGTAAAGCTCGATAGCATCCACGCGCGGAGTGTTGCTGTGGGAAAGGATTTCGTTGATCACGAGGCGGGTGTCGGGACCCGCGCCCAGCGCGCCGGGCGAGCCGTGAATTTCCGAAGACGCGCGCCAGTTCGCAGGGACGTTGTAACTGGCATCATCAAAGGCCGTCCCGACGTACTCCAACGTGGAGCCCAAGCCATTGGCGCGGGCAGGCCAACCTGCCCCCGAACCATACGTAAAGCTCTGGATGGTAGTGCCGTCGCGTCCGAGGATCGTGATCGTTTCGCCGGAGTTAGACAGCGAACCTGTGCCCCATTCGCCGATGATCCGGCTGGCCGGGGCGCTGCCGTACCGGGCGGCGAAGGCAGCCCGATTTTTGACGACCAGCGCAGAGTCGCCGGGAGCCAGCGACAGCGGGGAAAGCTTGAGGTCCGCGAAGGGAAATCCCTGGGGAAACCTTACCTCGAAGGTGTTTACCTTCCGAGCACCCACATTGCGTAATTCGATGAATTCGAAATCGCTCGCCGTTGCTGATGGCACGAGCGCACTTTCGGCGGCGGAAGGCGCCAGCGGGGCGTAGTTGACCTCGCTAACCGCCAAGTCGCCCGCCGCAGCGAATGATTCGTTAACGAGATAGACCCGCGTGGTGATTCCTCCCCACCCGGTACTGACCGCTCCGGGAAATGGCGTGAAATTTCCTTGCTGGCGGGCAGTCACCACCGTGGTCTGGTTGATGGCGATGGGACCGCCGTAGGATAACCCGGCGGAAGAGGCGATGCCACCAGGCAAGCGTGGGTCGGAGCCATCGACAGTGTAGCGCACTGTGCCGGTGGCACCCAGACTAACGGTGGTGCCCGGATTCACAATACCGCTGGCAAGCGAAGCCGTTGGCGCGGCAGGCAATTGGCTGTCGATCCATGCCGCACGTCCGAGGCTGCCGGCCGTGGTGGAAGTCAGCCACGTCTTGAGGGCGTTGACCTCGTTTTGATAAACGCCACCCGCGGCGGCGTTGTCCGGCCATTTGGTAGCATCGCGCGTATCCGCCGCCTGACTGATCTGCGCGCCCATGGTGTCGGCAATCGCGTTGAGATTGGCGTTGGAAAGCGTCGATTGGCGCAACTGCCACCACCGGTCCACCCAGTTCTGCACAAAGTCGGCGTCCTGGAAAAGCTGACCCCACCAATCCAGCGTGAAATAATAGCTGATGTTGTTCCACGTCCGCGGGTTAGCGTCACGTCCGTCGTCAGAGCCCAGCGACCGGTCGTAGTCCCAGGTGGGCCCGGCGATGATCTTGCCATCACGATCTTTGTAAAAATAGGCGCTCAGACGCAATCCATCCACATTGAAGGCCAAGGCGTTCATAATGTGGTAGTCGATCCAGGAAGGCGTGTCGATGTAGCTACGGTAGTTACGCGTGGGGTAACCTGCCGATTTCTCGTTGTACAACGTGTTCTCGAAGGTTTGCACGTAGTTTATCAGATAGCCGACTTGCGTGCTCGTGGCCTTGCTCGACTTCGGCTCGACGACGATTAGTTTCACCCCGTCCGCCGTGTTGGAAGGCACGTTGTGAGAAGTCACCCAGTAATTCTCGTCGGCGTCCGGCGGGTCGATCTTGAAAATGTACCCGCCCGTCAGATCGCTGCCCGCATTGTCGCTTGGTTTGATGGAGGTAATGTCCAGCCGGTTGGAGCCGGACCCGATTTTCTCGTTGAGCACGTAGATGCCCGCGTAGTCGGCATAATCCAGCTTGCCACCGTTCGAGTTGGTGAACATTTCCGCGAAGCGAGTGCGGGGTGCCCAATGGCCGAGCTGGCGACTGAGTTCGTAGACGAAGGCGTTGTGGAAAAAGGTGTCGTCGTAAGTCCAGGGGCCGTTGAGCACCCAATCGGAATCGCTGCCCATCCCGAGCAGCGAAAGTTTGGCATCGTTATTTTTTTCGTCGCGGACCTCCAAGCCGTAGCTTTTCTTGGGGAAGTTCTGCGATGACTTGCCGCGCACGACCATCCCGGCACGGGTGAAGGTGGTCGGGGTCGCCGTCAGCGAAGCCAGCCCGCTGGTCGCATTCACGTCGAAGACGTAGAACAGCGCCGCCGTCTTCGTGTCCGCCGCGCTGGCCGGGAACGTCGTCGCGTTGCTGTCGATGGGCTGACCGGCGCCGTGGTCGTCGGCGACGAGGATCGGCATCGTCGAGGTAAAATTCGACGTGTTGTTGGTCGTGGCGGTTTCCAGCAAGAGATACTGCACGGTGAGCGTCGCCCCCTTCTGGCCATTCGTCGGATTGAAAACGGCGGCGCGAAGAATTTTACTCGAACTGACGGTGATCGCTCCCGAGTAAAGCGTGGAAGACAACGTCGGGTCAGCCACGTTGGCTCCCGTAGTGCTCGTTGGATCGACGAGCACGTAGCGGATTTGCTGGCCGGACACGGCCCCGGTCAACGTCAGGCTGAACGAAGCGCTGAACGTACCACTCGCGCGCGAGGCCGTCACCGTCTGCGGCAGGACAACCGTTTCGGGGCCGCCGTTGGGTTGCCCGGGGGTGGCGGCGGAAAAATAGCCAGTGACCTCCGCCGCGCCGGTTTCCACCCCGGCAACCAACTGCGGGACAGCGTAGAGATCAGAACTGGATGCGTTGGCGTTCAGCACGTCCAACGCGAGGACGTTGTCCCCCGCTACGAGGGACGGAATTTGCGAAGAAACGTCGTAGCTCTCGAACGAACCGGGGCTGTGATCCGGTGCAAACGAGTTGTACACCAGGGCACCTTCGGCGGGCGCGCCGGGGGAGCCAGCCGCCGTCGAACCGTTGAGCCACGCGTAAAACCCGTCGTCATAGTTCATGCTCAAAGTCAGCCGGGCGACGGCGGACGGATTCGACACGGTGAAGTGGGTCCGCAGGAAGGCGTTCCGACCGCTGCCGAGGATGGCAGGGTAACTCGTCTTGAAATCCAACGACAAAGTGGATTGAAGATCGGGGCTGGACGCCTTACCGTAATTCATGAACCCGACCGGAAACGCGCCCGAAAGCCACGAGGCATCGCTGAAAGCACGGGCCCGCCACGCGGTACCCAGCGAGTTGTCCGCCGGCACGAACGCGCGCACGGCGGCGGTGGGAGCAACGAGCGTCACGTTCGTGGTCGTCAGCGACGTTCCGTAACTGACATCCGTGTATTGAGCGGGAAACGCCGGCGTGAACTCCGTGGACCTCGTGCTGCCGTCGGGTGCGACCAGCGCAAGATATTCGCCGCTCGCCTTGAGATCAAAATTGGTGTGGAGTGGACTACCCACGATGCGCCGGTCCTTGCTCGAACACCAGACCAGCAAATGACCCTTGGCGGGAATGGTCACCGCTGGAAACATCCATTCTTTGAGGTTGGTGGCTGTGTCCGTCAGAAACCAACCGTTCATGTTCACCGGCAGGGAATCCGGATTACGGATTTCCAGCCAGTCGGATGCGTCTCCGTCCTCGTCGTAAATGGCGTGCTTGTTGCTCGCCATGAATTCCGAGATGACCGGCGCACACCTCCCGACGTTGGAGGCGAAGACACATGCGGCGAAGAGAAGGCAATGAAAAAAACGCATAGCCGGGGGGGCAGAATTCCTACCTTGCACAGTGAAACACGTTCGATGCGAAGGCAAAACAATTCTTACGCTTACACATGCTGCGTTTTGTGTGCGGCCCCCCTCTCCCACCGCACGGCGGAGTTAGTCGGATTGGCGGCTTGATCTAGTCCCGGTTATGCAGTTCTCCCGCGTCCTGGGTGGATCGGCAGGGACCGGCACAACTTTTCTGATCATGTTCCTCTGAAAATGCTCGAACCGACGGTCGTTCGCATCGATTCCACCCCAAATGCGAAAAAACCTTTTTCAGGACAAAACGAGGGTTAATTTGAGTGGATGCAAGAAACAAAAGTTTGGCAGCCTTAGCTTGGAAAATGGGCGGCTGTGTGTCAGAGGATGCCGTATCCTGCCAAAAGTAAAAAGGACGAAAGCGGGCCAACCAAACGCCTGTCAAAGTCGGCTTGTCTGCTTTATGGTAAATGTACCCTCCAATCTGCCGCGTGAAAACCTCCCTCGCTCTCGTTCTATCCTGCCTAGGCCTCTACACCAGCTCGGCCGCCCCCATCCCTGCGCCCGCGCCCCTCAAAATAGCCATCGTTGGCCTAGCTCACGGCCATGTGGGCGGTTTCCTGGGCGGCGGAGGGCTGGTGCCTGCCGGTGGACTGCTCAAGCGGTCTGATATGGAACTGGTGGGCATCGTGGAGCCCGACCAAGCGTTGTTCGACACTTACGCGGCACGCCTGCACCTGCCAGCTTCCCTGCACTTCCACAGCATTAAGGAACTGGCCGCGCAGACGCACCCGGCAGCCGTGCTGGTGTTCACCGCCATCAGCGAGCATCCGCAAGTGGTGGAAGAATGTGCCGCCCTGGGCATCCACGTGATGATGGAGAAGCCCTTGGCCGTCAGCTACCCGGACGCGTTGCGCATCCAGGCGGCAGCCGAGCGCGGCAAGATCCATGTGCTGGTCAACTACGAGACCTCTTGGTACCGCAGCGTGGCCGCCGCCCGGCAACTGCTCAAGGAGAATGCTTTGGGACCCGTGGTCAAGACGGTCTTCCGGGATGGTCACCAGGGACCCAAGCGCATCGGGGTCAGCCCAGAGTTCCTGACGCTCCTGATGGATCCCAAGCTGACGGGCGGCAGCGGAGCGCTCGTGGACTTTGGCTGCTACGGTGCGGACCTGATGACCTCGCTCATGGAGGGAGAGGCACCTGCCTCCGTGACTGCCGTGACCAAACAGCTTCAGCCAGACCAGTATCCCCAGGTTGATGATGAGGCCGAGATCATCCTCAACTACCCTCGTGCGGTGTCCATTGTTCAGGGTTCCTGGAACTGGCCTTTCAACGTCAAGCAGATGGATGTATACGGCCGGACCGGCTACGCCAAGGCACTGGACGCCGAGGGTCTGGAAGTACGTCGCCAGAGCGACAAAGAGGCCGAGACTACCAAGGGCACTGCCATCCCAGCACCGTATGATGACCCATTGCACTATCTGGCAGCCGTCCTACGCGGCGAGGTAGCCGAAGAAAACAGCGTTTCAGCCTTGAAAACCAACGTGACGGTGAGCGAGATCTTGGACGCGGCCAGACAGTCTGCTCAGAGTCGCAAAACGGTCACCCTGCCGCTGGCAAATTGACCGCATGGCAAGCAAGGAAACTTACTCAGTGCGTAAGCCGGCGCGAGCGCGGTCAGCAGGGAAGAGGCGGCAGGTCAATTCATGCAACTGCCGGTGGACACCAACCGGCAGCGTTTTATCCAAACCGTCGATGGTTCAACGGGAGAGTTGCAGTCTGTAAAACTTTGCGGGCGCCTGCGTGGCGACATCTCGAAAGACGAACCGTGTGAATCCTTGGGCGACCCCGCTTTGGTCAGTCGCCACCGCTGCCGGAGCGTTCGAGACGTTCCAACTCAACAAGTCCGTAGAAACCCACAGCACGGCCGAAAGAGCGGGGTCTGAGCGGAGATCGAACGTCACCGTCGACGCGGCAGGGCCCGACGTGATCGCCAGGCCTGTGGGCACCCCGTAGCGGAGGCCGTTCGGCATGGACATGCCGGCAACAACGTCGGCAAACCCACTGCCGACGGCTCCAGGCGTCATCCCATTTTGCAGTACCCACTGTTGGTAGGAATCGCTGGCCTGCGCCTCGACCGAGTTCGCCCCCTCGCCCCCGGTACCGAGTGATGAGACGACGTAGAAATACTTCCCAGTGAGGGCCAATCCGTTGTCACGGTAGGAAGTGGTACTCACGCCAGAGCCTACGGTGGTATAAGGCCCGCCGCTGTTGGTGGCCCGCTTCACGTTGTAGGCGCTGGCGTTGGTCGTGGGACTCCAGGCGAGCGAGGCCGTGCCGTCCACCATGGCGACACTCACCCCGGTCGGCGCGGCGGGGATGATCAGGCTGGGATTGAGCGGAGGCACCACCTGCAGCGCGACCACGCTGCCCGCGCAGCCGTTCGAATAGCGGGTACCGGTCGCGGTGGCCGTCGTCCAGTTGCACCACGAAAGGTTGTCCCCCGTGCGGCGGAGGTTCCAGGCGGCGTCGGCGTTGGCCTTGAGCCACGGGTAAAAGTCGCCCCAGAGGTTCTGGTCGTTCACAAAGCGGGCGACCCAGCGGAAGCCGATGCCGTTGAAGGTCGCACCGTCGCCGCCGTCGTCGGTGGAGACCGGGAAGATGCCGCTGCCGTTGCAAAGCAGATTCTTCGTGCAGAGCGTCGTCAGCAAGGCATCTTGATAATAGGACTGCGTGCCCGTGGCCTTGTAGAGCGCGTTCGCACCGCCGATGAAGGTGCCCTGGTTGTAGGTGAAGATCCACGCGGTGTTCACCGCGCCGGTGCTGACGACCTGGCTGTCCGCCACGGCGCCAACGGAAGGGTTGAAAAGGTGGGCGCGTTCCCACGCGTAAATCTGCTGCGCTTTGGTGAGATAGGAGGAGTCACCGAGGATCTGGGAGAGATAGCAGCTGGCGATGATCGCCGGGCCGTTGCTGCACGCGTTCTTTTGCCGGGTTACGCCCGAGTCCATGCACCAGAGGATACCGCCGCCCAGCTCAGTGGTCCACCCGCGCGCCCACACGGTGTCGAAGTTCGTCTTGGCGCAGTCCCGGAACGCCGTGTTGCCCGTGGCTAGATAGGCCCGGCACATCGCGATGCAACCCCATTCGAGGTCGTCGTTGTACAGGTTGCTGCTCCAGGACGAACCATGCTTGGAAATGAACCCGTTGCAGAGATTGCCGAGGATGGTGGCAGTGCCCGCCGCCCTGGTGCGGTCGTACACGTCGGCCACCATCTCGATCTCTTCCAAAAACGTCCAGAAGCCGGTGTTCGAACTACTCGCCGTGCTGGGTTTGTAATAATAAACCTTGGTGCTACCAGAACCGCTCGACGTGTAAAACGCAACGTTATAGGCGCTGAACGCAAGGTCCGCATCGGCTGCGACGTAGGCACGCACGGTCCCGGTCAAAGCCGCGAGGCTCGCGATCAACCACAGGGTAAACGCGAGCAACCGCCCCCTCCGCCGACCGGAGAAAACCCCGGGGATAGAATCGATCGGAATCGCTGAGAATAGAGTGATTGCTTTGATAAGCCGGATTTCTCTAGGGTGAAGGTACCGTCGCGCGAAGTCTGGCGAACAGGGAGTTACCCGCCGTCCTAGGAATCGTCACCACGGCCCGGTTCGCGCTGGCGTTGTAAGGCGAGACGGCAACCGTCACGCCATTGACGCCGTTGGCCGCCGTCGTCCAGTTCACCAGGTCGGTGGAGGTCTCGACCACCCACGTCACGCCGCCGAGGTTCGTCGCCGGATAGAACGTGTACACGAGGGAGTCAACGCCACCGACGACCGCATATTTGGCCACGGGTAGGCCCGCTGCGTCTGGAACGATGGGATTGGAGCCTAGCACGAATTCGAGCAGGTTGGAAACGCCGTCCCCGTCAGAGTCCAAGGTCGGGTCCGCGACGGGCAATCCGTACTGGCGCAAAAATGCGGTCAGGGGCGCGCGCCCGGACCCGGCGAAGGGAGAGACCGTGAAGGCAATGTCGTCCACGTAGCCGCGGTAGCCCCCCGTGCTGCCGCCCTGGTCGTAGCCCAGGGAAACCCGGTTCACCGCCTTGCCCGCGAGGGGCGTCAGGTCAACCGTCACGTAGTTCCACGTGTCCAGGGCCAGGGAAGCGCCCTGAAGGCTGGGGTGAATGCCCACGCCGTCCTGATCCCGCAGGCCGCTTCCGCGCAGGGTGGTTCCGTCCGTGCACACGAAGTCCAGCGCGACGTAGGCGCTGTTCCGCCCCGAAACCAAGCTGGAGGTCACCGAGCTTTGCGGGTAGATCCAGTAGGAGAAGCGCATCCCGGCGGCGACGGCGAGAGGTTGGCTGCTGAAGTCAAAGAGTTTCAGGTAAGCAAAGGTTGTCGAGCCTCCCTGCGCCTGCCCCGAGTACATGAGGGCGGCGCTCCCACTCTGGTAGGTCTCGTTGCGCACACCCAGTTCGGGCGTCGAAGGTCCCGCCACGGGGCCGACGTTGCTGAGGCCGCCCCCGCCGGGCGAGCCGTTATCCACCGTGTTGGTCCACGTCGGCTGGGTCTGCCCCGCCTCCAGCCCGCTTCCCCACGCCGGACTTCCCGCGACGGGCGTCGTCATCCCGTCCCGGTAGGAGGGAGGGGCCAGCGCGGGGTCCGCGCCCCAGCCGGGGGAGGCACCCGGACCCATCGCAAACGTCAGAGTGGCACCGCCAGCGAGGTCCGCGTACCGCAGCCAGGGCCGGTTGGAGGATTGGCCGTTCACCGTCAGGCCCTGAATGTAGGGAGCGCCCGCCGCCGCGCCGTTGCCGTTGATGGTGACGTCGCCGCCCGTCAGGTGCAAAACGGCCTGGGGAAAGAGCGGTCCGTTGAGCACCAGCACGTCGTCGCCCGGGATCACCGGGTACAGACCCAGCGCCGCCCACACGTACCAGGAGGACGTTTGCCCGAGATCGTCGTTGCCCGGCAGCCCCGTCGGGGCAGACGAGTAAAGTTGGGTCATTGCCTGGCGCACCACCTGGGAACAACGGTAGGGTTTGCCGAGAAAATCGTAGAGGAAAGGCGTCTCGGAACAAGGTTCGTTGCCCAGGTAGGCGTAGTGCGTGTTGGTGGTGTCGGTGTCGTTGAGTTTGGTGAAAAACGTGTCCAGCCGGGCGGAAGTGGCCTGGGCACCGCCCATCTCGTTGGTGAGGGAGCCAAAATTGTGCGGCACCATCCAGACGTATTGGTAGGCGGTGCCCTCCACATACCCCTTACCGCCATAGGTGGGAAACCCGGCGGACCAGGCCCCGGTAGAGTTGCGCATCTGGAGGTAGCCGGAGTCCGGGTTGTAGAGGTTGCGCCAGTTCTGGGCACGGCTCATGGCGGACGCGTAGTGGCTGGTGTCGCCGAGCGCTTTGGCAAAGCGGGCGAGTGCGAAATCGTCGCTGCAATACTCCAGGGTCATGGAGGCGGGGCCGTAACCGCCGATCTCGCCTTCGGGCACGTAGCCCAGGTTGAGGTAGTCGCGGTTGGCGTCGCGTTGGACGATGCCGTTGCGCGCCTGGGTCACGTCGTTCTCCGCCGCACTCACCAAGGCGGCCAGCGCTCCTGCCGTGTCGAAATTGGTCGCGCCGAAGGCATGCATCCCAGCGATGATCGATGCGGCGTCGTCGCCAACCATGATGCCGGTGTCGCCCGTGGGGATGCTCCAGCGCGGCATGGTGCCGCTTTCCCGGTAATCCTGCACGAGCGACTGCGCCATGTCGCTGGCCCGTGCCTGGTCGAGCATCGCAATCAACTGGCATTCGCTGCGGTAAAGGTCCCAGCCGGAAAAATACTCGTACTTGTTGAAACCAGATGCCGTGTGGACCTGCCCGTCGTAACCGATGTACTGGTTGTTCACGTCACTGACCACGCTGGGTGCCAGCAGCGAGTGGTAAAGCATCGAGTAAAACGTGTTCGTGTCCGCGGCAGTGCCCCCGCTAACCTGGATCTTGTTGAGATAGGCGTTCCAACTGGCGCGGGCGGCAGCCTGCATGGCGGTGAATCCGGCGGCGTTGAACGAGGCCGCCGGACTCTCCGCCGCCAGGTTGGCCCTGGCGTTGGCCACGCTGACCCAGGAGACGCCCGTGCGGGCGAGCACGCTGCCGCTGTTCGGCAGGTTGAAGGTCAGGTAGACGCCGATTTTCGAGCCGGTGACGCTGGTTTTCTTCACCGACAACGTGGCCCCGCTCCAGGTGCCGTAAGTGGTGAAAGGCTGGTCGAACACCACGTCGAAGTAGAGCGTGTGGTTCTGGCCGGAACCCAGGAAGCCGAGCCCGGTCGTCGAGCCGCTGATCTCGTTGCCGCTGACGTTGATCTGGAGAGAAGCCGTGGTGATGGACGCCCCGCTGCCCGCGTTGATGAGCAGGCTGGCCGTGTTGCCGGACGGATAGGTGAACCGCCCGAAGCCCGTGCGCGTGGAAGCGGTCAGTTCGGTGCGGATACCGTTGTCGAACAGGACGGAGTAGTAACCGGGAGCCGCGCTTTCGTTGCCGTGGGAAAAGGTGGATGGACGCGCCTTGTTTCCATTGCTGGTGCTGGTGGCGGGCGAGGTGGTGACGCTGCCCAGCAGCGGCGTGAAAGCAAAATCGCCGCCGTAGTCACCGCCCGCGCCGCTGAGGTGATCCAGGCTGAAGCCGACGATTGACGGGTCGGTGTAGAGGTAACCGCCTTGCTCGGAGCCCCCCTGCACGCCCGACGGGGTGTCCGGACTCCACTGCATCATGCCAAAGGGAACGACGGCACCAGGGAACGTGTTGCCGCCGTTCTGCGTGCCGCACAGCGGTTGCACGTAGGCCGCGAGGTCTTGTGCAGTGTCTGCACGCAAAGGTACGCAGCTTCCCGCGAGTGCGGTTCCTGCCCAGACGAGGAGCCAGAGACAAAACCGGAAAGGGGGGCGACGGTTCATAGTTTTGGCGGATGCAACGGCGGCATCCACAAGCCATGGGAAGAAACGATCTGCCTATTATGTCTGCGTTTGTCCACGCTTGTCAATCAAGGCATGAGGGCGAACACATCTTAAGTTTGGTTGACAGCCAGTCGGAGCGTCACCTCAAAAAGAGGCTTCCCCTCGCAGACGAGTCTGCGACTTTGCTCGCCAATTGGGTGGGCTGGCGCGTTGGCCCCGCGAAAAAGGCCCGTTTGACCCATGAGTGGAAGCACCACCCCCACAGCGACAGCCAGCTAAGAGGCGTTGTCCTGATCGAAGCATCTAGCGAACGCAGGGCGAACGCATCTAAACCACTACCAGTTAAAGCTGGTAGGTTAGAGGGTGGTGATGAACCGTGTGTTGCCAGCGGGTTGAATCGTGTGAGTATCCAGGA
>CAXTBX010000124.1:0-13999 GCA_964242205.1 uncultured Chthoniobacterales bacterium | reverse complement strand
AGTGCTCGCATGAACCAAGGCTTGCACGGCTACATGTTAAAGTAAAATGCTCTAGAGCGGATTTCATTTGAGTTAGCCTACGCCATAACCACGAGCGGCGAAGTAGTGATGGGCGTCCTGCGGAGAGATCGCCTCCAGGGCCGCGCCGATGGCCAGACCCAGCTTTTCGCGGGTCCGGGCAGCGGTGTGGCGCAGGTGGCTCTTGAGTTGGCTCCAGGCCAGTTCGAGAGGGTTGAAGTCCGGCGAGTAGGGTGGCAGGTAAAGCAGGCGCGCCCCGGCGGCTTCGATGGCCGCGCGCGCACGCCCTTGACCTTGTGGGCGCGCAGGTTGTCCATGACCACCACGGCGCCCGGCCAAAGTTCGGGGGCGAGCATCTGCTCGACGTAGGCCAGGAACGCCGCTCCGTCGGTGGCCCCGGCCAGGTACACGCTGGCCAGCGGGCCGTGCAGGCTCAGGGAACCGATGATCGACACGTTCTCACCCCAGTTGCGCGGGGCGTGGCCAAAGGCGCGTTGGCCCTTGGGACTGCGCGCGTAGAGCCGGGTCATGGCGCAGTTGACCCCGCTCTCGTCCACGAAGACCAGGTCCTCGGGTGGTATCTCCACGATGCTCAAGGCAAAGTCGCGCTGCAGGTTCTCGACCCGCTCGGTGGCCGCTTCGTCGTCGTGGAGCGTCTTTTTTTGCGTGTCAATCCCAGGCGAGCAGGGCGCGGTGCACCGTGGTGTGGCTCAGCGCAAAGCCCGCCGCCAGCAGGCCCCGGCGGTGTTCCTCAAGGGTGTCGTCCGGACGGGCGTCCACCAAACCCGCCAGACACTCCCGCACGGTCGCCGAGAGCAAGGAGCGCCGCCCGCCCCCGCGGGGCTTGGGAGCCACGTCGCCGCAGGTGCGAAAACGCCGGGACAGATCCCGCACGCAACTCGGGCTGATCGCAAAGCGGGCCGCCACCTGGGCCTGCGTGCTCTCGCCACGTTGCCACGCCCCAAACACCCGCCACCGCAGATCCACGGAATATGCTTTCGCCATCCTCCGCTTCTAGCCAAGGGCTATGGCTAACTCAAATGAAATCCGCTCTAGAAAGTCAGGCGGCTACGCCGCAAATATTTGCCATGGCGCCCGGAGGTCGCCATCCACCTGCTCAACCATTTTGAAAGCCGCTGTAACGTTCGTACAATTCGTCGAGGTCGAGTTCGTGCTCGATCTTGTGCATTACGTCGTCGCCGATCAGGCGTTCGCGGCGCATGGCCAGGAGCGCCTGACGCTGGGTCAAGATCATGGCACGGTGCAACTGCTGATGGCTCACCACTCCCGGGGAACGGCCCTCGCCGCCGACGCCTTCCAGCGTTTGGAGGACCAAGGTCCGCTCCTGGTAAAGTTGCGCGACGCGGTCGATGGCCACCGGCGGGTATTCGCCGCTGTCACGCAGTTTCGCCATCCGGGCGAGCACGGTCGCGGCGAGGCGGTGGCGGGCGGCCCTCTCCTCGCGGGCGGGGATGCCGTCGTCCTTCAGCCCCAGCCAGCGAATGAGCGAAGGCAGGGTCAGCCCCTGCAAAACCAGGGTTGTCAGGATGACGCTGAAGGCCAGAAACTGCATCAGGTGGTTGCGCGGAAAACCCGCGTAGCCGTTGAGGTAAAGCGCCGCCGCCAGCGAGACGACCCCGCGCATCCCGGACCACGCCACGACGGCGACCTCGCGTGGGTCGGGCATGCCTTCGCCGCGGCGAATCCGCTGGCTCAACAGCCGGGGCAGGTACGCCCCCGGGAAGACCCAGGCGAATCGCACCAGCACGCAGACCACGTTGATGACCACGGCGTACCAGAACGGTCGCGGCCACCAGTATTCCCGCATGCTGTGCAGGATGCCGGGCAGTTGCAGGCCGATCAGGACGAACACCATGCCGTTGAGCAAGTATTCCAGCGTCTCCCAGACGACGTGGGACTGAAGGCGGATACGCGAGGAGGTCGTTTCCGGCGCTTTCCACCCCAGATAGAGGCCGGTGGCCACGACCGCCAGCACGCCGGACATTTCCAGCAGGTCCGCGCCCAGGTAGCTCAGGAAGGGCACGACGAGCGAGGTTGTCAGGGCGAGGAGCGGATCGTCGTGCAGGCCCCGCTGGCCCAGCCGGTGTACGAGCCAGCCGACCGCCAGACCGACGATGATCCCCCCGACCGGCACGTAAACGAACTGGAACGGCATCCACAGCGGATGGCTGACGGGCACCACGGTGGCGACCGTAGCCGTCAGGGCGAGTTTGAAGATGACGAGGCTAGTGGCGTCGTTGACCAGGCTCTCGCCTTCGAGGACCACCAGCACCCGGCGCGGCAAGCCCAGGCGGCGCGCGATGGCCGAGGCCGCGATGGCATCGGGCGGCGAGATGATCGCGCCGAGCACAAAACCCGCCGAGAGCGGGAAATCGGGGATGAGCCAGTGGGCCGTGTAGGCAACCGCCACCGTGGTCACGACGACCAGGCCGATGGCCAACAGCATAATCGAGCGGAGGTAAAACCGGAAGTCGCGCCAGGAGGTCTGGAACGCCTGGCTGTAGAGCAGCGGCGGCAGGAAGATGAAGAAAATGAAGTTGGGATCGAGCTTCAGGCCGGGGAGGTGCGGCAGGAAACCCACGCCCATGCCACCCAACACGAAGAGGATGGGATACGGAACCACCAAGGCGCGGGCGAGTTGCCCCAGTCCCAGGATGAAGACCAGGAGGAAAACGAAGATGTGCGCGTAGTGCATCGGCGTCGGGTGGCGGCTGCCGCGAGGGCAGGCCCGTGGTGGCTGGGCGGTTGATTAGTTAGCACAGCAGACGGGGCGTTGGAAAGCCCGGGCACGGAGGCCAGTTTTCCCGACGCGAAACCGCTACGGGACGTTCCACGTGGAACGTGCCGTCTCGGCATCGCGCGCGATCTGCGCACGCAACTCGTCCACGCTGGCGAACTTCCGCTCCGGGCGAATGAACGCGCGGAACTCCACTTCCACGTCATCGCCGTAGATCTGTTGGTCGAAATCGAAGAGGTGTAGCTCCAGCAATCGCTCGCCGCCGGGCTGCGCGACCGTCGGACGATACCCGAGGTTGACCACGCCCGGGTACGTCGCCCCCTGCCAGCGTGCCACCACCGCGTACACGCCGTCGGGCGGAAATTGCTCGTTGTGCGCGGCAAGGTTGGCGGTCGGATAACCCAGCTTGCGGCCCAGCTGCTGCCCGGCGACCACCGTGCCCAAGATCGTGAACGCCCGCCCTAGCAACCGCGTGGCCTTCGGCAACTCGCCGGTTTCCACGGCCTGCCGGATCAGCGTCGAACTGACCGTCTCGCCGTCCACGACCACCGAGGGCAGTCCCACCACGGCGAAGCCATGCTGGTCGCCCAGGCGCGTGAGCAGGTCGAGGTTGCCCTCGCGTCCGCGCCCGAATGACCAGTGATAGCCGACGCAAACTTGCCGCAACGGATGGGCCGACGCCGCCAGCGCCGTGATAAAGTCCTGCGGCGGGGTCGCGGCGAACGTCTGGTCGAACGGCAGCGCGAGGCAGTGCGTCGCGCCGAGGTCGGCGAAGAACTGAAACTTGTGGCGCGTGGAGGTCAGCAGGCGCGGCGCGCCATCGGGCCGCAGCACGCGCAGCGGATGGGGATCGAACGTCACGATCACGGCGGCGGCCCCCGGCTCGCGGCGGCTGTCGGCCACGGCGCGCCCGATCACCGCCTGGTGGCCGAGGTGGACGCCGTCGAACACGCCGATGGCGAGGTACGCCGGGCCGAGGTCGCGTAGAGTATCGGTAGAATGGAGGAGTTGCACAAGCTGCGACGTGGCCGCTTCAAGACTGATCACGTAGTCTGCGACGAATCCAAGCGGGTTCTCGCCGCGCATCAAGCACCGCTCTGATGGTCACGACATCGGCATCGACAGAATTATAAACTGTGTAAGGAAAGCGTTTAGCTTGGCTGCGGTGAAAGCCAGAAACCTTGCGATGAACACCCGCATAACTAGGCAACGCTTCAAGGTCGGCGTACAACGACTTTAGAAAATATGCTCCCAACCCTTCTTCCTGTTGCTCAAAGAAGGTATAGCCGGAGGAGAGGTCTCGTTCCGCGCTTCGAGAGACGCGCAGCTTCATTCGTACAATTTACGCAACCTCGTTTTCACGTCTTCCCAATCACTGTACGTCTCCAAGCCCGCTTCCGCCAAGCGTCGGCGTTCCTGCAAAACATCCAAGTGCCATGCCGGTGGTTCCATTTCCTCGTGGTTGCGGGTCAAATCATCCCAGAGGGTTTCCATCAGGCGCAATTTTTCCGCTAAGGTCATCTCATTAAGCGGCAAAGTCACTTCCATGCCTGCAAATTAGACGAAAACCTGCGGCCTGCCAATGAGAACCCTTTGCTCCCACCTCACGCCCCGCGCAGGCGCGAGACTTCCGGCAGGCTGAGCACCCGCCGGCGCAACTCGTCCACGGGCAGCGTCTTGAGTTCTTCCACCGTCACGGTCCGGCTCAGGTCGAAGCGGCCCGACTGCGTGCGGCGCAGTTCCTTGAGGTGCGCGCCGCAACCGAGTTCATGACCGATGTCGTGCGCGTAGGTCCGCACGTAAAAACCCTTGGAGCACACCACGCGGAAATCCACGTCAGGCAGATCGACGTTCTTGATCTCGTGCGCGAAGACGTGGACGAAACGCGCCTCGCGCTCGACCGTTTTGCCTTGGCGCGCGAGCTTGTAAAGCGGCACGCCGCCCATCTTGATGGCGCTGACCATCGGCGGCGTCTGGTAGAAATCGCCGTGGAATTTCTGAAACGCGGCGTCGATCTTGGCGCGGTCGATGTCGGGCGGCACGGGCCAGCTCTCCACGATGTCGCCCTCGCGGTCCTGGCTGGTCGTGGTGGTGCCGAGGGTCATCGTGCCGACGTATTCCTTGTCCTCAGCCATGAGGAGGTCCTGGATCTTGGTGCCGCGGCCCATGACCACGATGAGCAAGCCCGTGGCGAGCGGGTCGAGCGTGCCGCAGTGGCCGACCTTTTTGGTGTTGAACGCGCGGCGGGCGATGGCGACCACGTCGTGCGAGGTCATGCCGGGCGCCTTGTCCACGAGCAGGACGCCGTCGGGGCCTTGGGGCTGGGAGTGCATTACGGAGAAAGGATAAAGGATGATTCGAGTCTGCGAGAAATTGTCCGCAGGGTGATAACGATGAAGGATGAGGCCAGAACCGTCGTCCGGCGGGCGGATACAGTAGGACAGACCGCCCGGGAAGCAAGCGGCTAGGCGCGAGGCTCAGACCGCTTTGTTCTTCGCCTTTTCGCGCTGCGCCTGGAAGTGAAGAGACAAGGTTTCCGCTTCCTCCTGCCACTCAAGGATTTCGCGGAAGGTCATTCGCCGGTCCAGCAGCCGATCCAGGTCTCGGCTGCCTTCAAAAGTTCCCCATTTCCAATCAGGAACGACGTCTGGCTCAACAGGTTTCATCGCATGCGTTGGAGTTCCTGAATATCTATCAAATCTTGCGGGCGTCCAGCAACGCGTTTCATTTCCAGCAGGGTCTCCAACGTTACCACTGGAGCGGAGACACCGGGCATCACCTCGCGGATGGATGCGAGCGCCCTCTCTTCCTCGAAGGAAAACGGTTCGTACACGAAAATATCAATCGGTGTGCGCCGATGCTCGTCGCTCCAAAGCTTGAGGACAACCATGCCTTTTTCCTCGCGCCAACGCTCGCGCGTTGATGCGTCCGCGAAAGCTTCGGGCCGCTCCGGGATCATCATCCGGTAGCCGATGGACAAAAGGGTGTGCAGACCCTTGGTGGCATTTTCGGGGGTCAGACGAATGACCAAGTCCAAACCGCGGGTCAACCGTACAAAACCGTGGGCGTTCACCGCCAAGCCGCCGACGATGAGGTATTCCACGTTTGCCGCGTTCAGCGCGGTGATGATTTTTTCAACGCTGCGGACTTCCATAAAAGTTTCTCCAACCCGTTTCAGGAATTTCCGTGCGGCGGACGATGAAATTATTCTTCCGAGAAATTACCGTGCGGTGCGAGACCAAGGTGAAAATCCGTCACGGTCAGCTTGCCCTTTTCATCGAGCAAACCCGTCAGGTGCGAGGTCAGATAATCGTACAGTTCCGTGCCGGGTTTGGCCTCTGAAGTTAGCTCAGTCGTGACGCGTAGCGGAAAAGAAGAAATCGAACCGACCACATCGACCTGGATGGTAAAACCCTGCGGGTACACGGAGCGCGGGTCGTCCACCTCGCCAAGCTCGTCGGCGCGGAGCGTCCCCATCCCGACGTTCGTTTTCAGCACCTTCGCGTACTTTTTTGGTGACGCCCTTTTGGTGCGCTCAAGAATAGCTTGTTGGGCTGCCTTCAAAACGTTGGTTTGCCATTCCACCTGGCCGCCACGCAACCTCAGCACGACCAAGGTGACATCGCTCCACTTGCCGTCAACCTTCCACACCGCGACGGACCCGCTCCGCGACCAGCGGGTAGGCAGGATCCCACCGTGCCCCATGCGGTTCCAGCCGACAACACCCGCCTGGATCACCGCCAACACCCGCCCGGTCTGCACCTCAACCAGGCTGTTGCGAAGATCGTCCAACTTCCGGTCGTGCGCTTCGTCCCCTGTAGATGGGTTGTCGGCAAGCAGGGGCACGGTGACGCCATAACGTCCGTCCGGCGAAAGCGTGTTCGCCGGAATGTCGAACCCTTTGGGAGCTTTAGGGTTGGTTTGTCCCCAAACTAGTAGAGGGCATGTGAGCAACAGCAGCGGCCAGGCAACTTTGCGCAACATAACAGGACGTTTGAATGGTTAGCCGAGCGCCGTTTACCCGCTGGCGCCGCGCGTCTTCGACGCGATTTCTTCTTGAATATACGCCATGACGCGCGCTTCCACCTCGCCCAACTCGCCGCGAATCCGCGCGCCCGCTGCTAGCTTATGCCCGCCGCCGCCGTAGCGTCCGCAGATCGCGCTCACGTCGAAACGCGCGTCTTTGGAGCGCATCGACACGCGCACCAGCCCACCGTCCAATTCCTCGAAGAACACCGCCACCAACACCGAGTCGATGGCGCGGATGTGGTCGATCAGGCCCTCGTTGTCCTCGGGGATCACGCCCAGGGTTTGCGCCGTGTGCTGCGACAGCGCAAAACTCGCCGCGCGGCCTTCGGCGGTGAGGTGCAGGCTGTTGAGCAGCGCGCGCAACAGTTCCAGCCTACGCAACGGATAGCTCTCGTACAGCAGCTTTGAGATTTCGCCCACGTTGACGCCCAGCGCGATCAGCCGCGCGGCGATTTCGTACGTGCGCGCGGTCGTAGAAGGATACTGGAAGCTACCGGTGTCCGTGGAAATCGCCGCGAAGAGGTTCGTGGCGATGGCGCGGTCCAGCGGCATCCCCTCGCCCGCCAGCAGTTCGTAGAGAATCTCGCCCGTGGCCGGGGCGTTGGCGTTGATGTGCGCCAAGTCGCCGTAGCCGGGGTTGCTGATGTGGTGGTCGATGTTGACCGTCAGCTTGACGTGGCCGATGGATTTCAGCGGTGTACCCAGACGTGGGTGGGACGCCGTGTCGAGCGCCACGAGCACGTCGAAGTCCTGCACGTGCGCGGTCGGCGTAGCGATGAGTTCCGAGCCGGGCAAAAAGCGCAATTTGTCGAGCATCCCGTCCTCGTTCCACATCGTCACGTCCTTGCCCAGCGCGCGTAGGCTCAGGCCCATCGCCAGCGTGCAGCCGAGCGCGTCGCCGTCGGGCCGCAGGTGGCTGACCACGACGAACCGTTGGTGCGCGCGCAACGCCTCGGCGATTTCCGCGAGGCTGTGATTCTGCCGCCCCTGGCTGCCCTCGGCGGGCGTGACAGGCGGAACGGCGGTGATTGCGCTATTCATCGGCCTCCTCTCCCTGGAGCGCGGCGCGGTTCTGGCTTCCCCGTGCGGGACGATCCTGTCGTTCCTCCTTGCCCTTGGCCGGGGTTTCGTCGCTTTGCGTCGGCAGGGCCAAATCCTCGAACGTCTCGTCCTGCGCTTCGTCCGCGCCGTCGGTTTCGACCTCGCGGCGAGCGGCTTCTTCGATCTCGCGCTGCTGTTCGGCCACGTCCTGCGCTTCCATGTCCACGGCTTCCTTGGCGGCGCGCGGATGGAGGGCATCGTCGCCGGGGGTTTCCTCCGGCGGGGTGATCTCGTCGATTTGGCGCATGATCTCGGTGATCTTCGTGCCGCGCTCGACGGAATGGTCCAGGTGGAAATGCAAGCGCGGCGTGTACTTGAGGATCACGCGCTTGGAAAGCTCGTGCTGCAAGTAGGGTCGGCGTTCGGCGAGCGCGTGGATGACATCCTTTTGCTCGCGTTCGCTGCCCAGGACGCCGATGTGAACGTGGCAATGCTTGAAGTCCGCCGTGAGGTCCACGGCCTGCACGGTGACGAGCGTGGTGAAATTCATCTCGTGCGCCACGACGGCACCGAGTTCACGCTGGATGAGTTCCCGCACGCGGGCAGGTCGGTTTTTCATGGCATTCGTAGGAGCTATCCGCTTTTTTGCGGTGGCGTGGTGACTCTTTGCAACCGTCGATGCATCCTTTGACGATTGGCTTCGTCCACGTCTACCACCTGATCAATACGCTCGTGTAAAAGGATGATTTCTGCCAGGCCCGCGTTCAGCAACGTGTGCACATAGTCCAAATCTTTCTCTCGGCCCGCTGCCAGTTTGCTGACCGCCAAGTCGTGCGTCTCCAAACACTCGCCGGTCAGGCCGTTCGTGTTGGCGTTACAGATGACAACCACCCTTGCTTGCCAACCAACGGGCAAGACGGCTGTTTCTGGGGCAATCCCGTGCGCGTAGTACCCGAACGTGTCGTGGAACATCGAACGCTCGCCGATGGCCCCGTCAATCACGATGGCCTTCTCCGGCGCGTGTTTGGGATAAACGTCCGCCTCCATCGAAGCCAACAAGGCGGTCGGCGCATCGGGGTGCTCGCCGAGAATCGCCTGACTGCCAATCACGACCAGATGGCTCACGTCCGCGACGGCAGCGGCGGCGCGAATCACGTGTTCCAGTTCCAGACGTGTCACGCGGCGAACCTCCGCAGGATGGCGTTGCGTTCGTCCCGGCTGATGAACCGCTCGCCCGCGAACGGCGCGGATTGACGCAGGCGAACGAACCGCTCCCCCCGCCCCGTGAGCGCCTCCACCGTGACGTCCAGGCCGCCGTCCAAGATCATCTGCCACTCGTCCAGCGTAGTCTGCACGTTGGGCGCGCCACCGCTCCGCCAACGCGCAAGTTGCCCCCGAGCTGCCGTCAACAACTCGGGTTGCTCGCGCAGGCGGCGGGCGGTGTGTTCGCCGAAGGCGAGACTGCGCTCGTCGATCATGGCGTGGCTCATTTTAACGAAGTAGTTTGCCGAGATTTTCAGGCGTCAACCCGGTTCGGCGGAGGTTGCTTGCATTAGGTAAGCTCAAACCGGATCAAATTCATTCGACAAATGGCCGACTGAAGCACCCGGATTAAACCACCAGACTCAATCATCCAAGCCAAGGCGCGAACGCCATTTCTGCGGGTCTTGGGAACAGTGAAACACCGCATGAACTATTAGGATCGTTTCGTTGGCTTCGTAAAATATCTCATACGGAAACCGACGGATAATCGCACGTCTGAACTCATCTACAGCGACGGGATAGAGCTGCGGATGACGCTGGATCATCGACACGCTTGCCTCGATACAACGCAGAAAATCTTCGCCTAATCCCGGCTCTCTGTCCTCGTACCAACCATAAGCCTTCGCCACATCATCGTCGGCCCGTGGCGTGTAGATTGCCCGCTCAATCATTGCGTGCGCGCGCCCTTTGCTTGACCTGTTCCCAACTGCGCTCCGAACCGGGATTCTGTAAAAACTCTTGCTTTCGCCGACGGAGTTCGTCCCGCTTCCAGTCGGGAACGGGCATCGCTACCTCCTCCTGTGCGATGCTATCCCAAAGGTCTTCGACCAACTGCAGACGTTCGGCCCGACCCAGCTTGAGAAGCGGTGTAAGTTCCGGGTTCATTGCACATCATTACCAATTTTCGCGGCGGTCGGCAACGTCAGACCGAGCCACCGCCCGCACCGCGCCCGCTACAACTTCTGCGCGATCTTCTCCAGCGTGTAGCACTCGATGATGTCCTCGACCTTGTAGTCGCTGTAATCGCCGAGCTTGATGCCGCACTCCAGGCCGTTGCGCACTTCCTTCACGTCTTCCGTGAACCGCCGCAGCGTCGCCAACCCGCCGTCGTACACCGCCTGACGGCGGCGCAACACCCGCGCCCGGGCCGTACGCGCGATGCGCCCGTCCGTGACCATGCAGCCCGCCACGTTGCCACGCGTCAGCAGGAACACCTGCCGCACTTCCGCGTGGCCGATCACCGTTTCGCGCAACTCCGGGTCGAGCAGCCCCGCCATCGCCTCCTTCACTTGGTCGATCAACTCGTAGATGATGGAATACAGCTTGATCTGCACGTTCTCGCGCTTGGCGCTGTCCACCGCTTTGTTCTCGACCTTCGTGCTGAACCCGATGATGACCGCGTTTGACGCGCTGGCCAGCAGCACGTCGCTGTCCGTGATCGGGCCGATGGCCGTGTGGATGAAGTCCACGTCCACCTTCTTGCTCTCGATCTGGTCGAGCGAGGTGCAGATGGCTTCGAGCGAACCCTGCACGTCCGCCTTGACGATGAGCCGCAACGTCTTGTGCGCGTTTTGATCCGTGCGGTCGAACAGACTTTCGAGCGTCGCGCGTTGCGGCGCGACCAGCTTCTCCTTGCGCGCGGCGCTCTGGCGCTCTTCGCCGAGCGTCTTGGCGTCCTTTTCGCTCGCCATGACGAGCAATTCGTCGCCCGCGTCCGGCAGGCCGGAGAATCCGACCACCTTGACCGGCGTGGACGGCCCCGCCGCCTTGAGCGGCTTGCCGAAGTCGTCGAACATCGCCTTGACCTTGCCCGAGAAATCGCCGCAGATGAACGCATCGCCCGCCTTGAGCGTGCCCATCTGCACGATGACCGTGGCCGTCGGCCCGCGCCCGGCTTCGAGTTGCGCCTCGATGACCGTGCCGCGCGGCGGCACCGTGGGCGACGCCTTGAGTTCGAGCAATTCGGCCTGCAAATTGATCAGTTCGAGCAGGTGGTCGATGCCCGTGCCCTTGGTCGCCGATACCTCGCAGACGGTCGTCTCGCCGCCCCAGTCGTCGGGCGTGAGGTTCTGCTGCTGGAGCTGCTGCTTGACGCGGTCCACGTTCGCGCCCGGCAGGTCGATCTTGTTGATCGCCACCATGATGGTGACCTTGGCGGCCTTGGCGTGGTTGATGGCCTCCTGCGTCTGCGGCATGATGCCGTCATCCGCCGCGATGACGATGACGGCGATGTCCGTGATCCGCGCACCGCGCGCCCGCATGGCGGTAAACGCCGCGTGGCCGGGCGTGTCGAGGAACGTGATCGGCTTGCCCTGGTAGCTGACGCTGTACGCGCCGATGTGCTGGGTGATGCCCCCCGCCTCGCCCTTGGCCACGCGCGTCTTGCGGATGGCGTCCATCAGCGAGGTTTTGCCGTGATCGACGTGACCCATGAACACGATGATCGGTCCCCGCGCCTTGAGTTCTTCTTCCGGGTTGACGATGACCGGCGCGACCGGCGCGTGCACCACGGCCTCGACCTTATGGACGCCCGCGCCCTTTTCGCGGCGTTCGACTTCCAGCGTGAAGCCGTGCTTCTTGCACAACGCCAGGACGACATCTTGCTCCAGCACCTGATTAGGTGCCGGGAAGATGTTCATCTCGATCAGGTCCTTGTTGAGCTGGAAGGGCCGCAGGCCCAAGTGAGCCGCCAGTTCCTTGACGACGATGGGCGGCTTGATGTGCAGCACCTTCTCGCCGGACTCGCTGGCGTTGGACTCGTTGATCGTCGGGAGGGTCTTCATCCCACCGGATGCAACTGCTTTGCCGGCGTCGCTGCCACCGGCAGGGGCGGCAGGCGCGGCGGGAGTCGTCGGCGGTACGCCGGGCAGCACGAGCGCCGCGGCGGGCGTGGACGCTTCCGGGGCACTGGTGCGCGCCGAACGCACGTTCGGGCGGTTGGAAATCAGGTCCACGACCACGGCGGCGGGCGCAGCCGGAGCAGCGGGCTTTTTGACGACTGGCGCGGCGGGCGCGGCGGGCGGTCCGGCGGGTTTCTTGCCGCCGATGGTCGGCAGTGCCCGCATGACGCGGGGCTTAGCCGGGGTGGCGGGCTTCGCGTCGTCGATGAGCGAAACGCTCTCCTTGGGCACGACGGGCGCGGGCTTGGGCAACGCGGCGGGAACCTCGGCGGGCGCGGAGGCAGCGGCGGTTTTACCGGCGCGGGAGCCTACCGAACTCCCGGCTCGGCTGCTGGTGCCGCCGGCCGCGCCAGAGCGCTTGGAGCCGGAGGACGTGTCTTTGGAGGAGGCGCGAGGGCTGGGCATGAATGAAAAAGAGAGAAAAGGTTAGGAAAATCGGGCGGTGCTGTCGGGCGGTCGGCGGTGGGCGGGTGCATGGCGGCGGGGTCCATTGAAAGCAATGGAATCAGCCGTGTTTCGCAGGCTCCTGCCGCGCCCGTTCGTGGATCGCGGTCGCCTGTTCCAGATCGAGCGAAAGGATGTCAGCGAGGTCCTGCGGCTCGGCGTCCAGCAGGCTCTCAGTGTTGAAGAAGCCGTTCTGCACGAGCATTTGCGCTTGTGGCAGTTCGATCCCCAGGTTGGCGGCGAGGACCCCGGCGGCCTGCGTCACTTTGTTTTGCACGGCGACGGCGGCGCTCTCGTCCTTCTCGATGTTGATCTCCCAGCCGGTCAGCTTGGCGGTCAGCCGTGCATTCTGGCCGCGCTTGCCGATGGCAAGCGAGAGCTGATCCTCGTCCACGCGGATTTGCGCGACCTTCCGCTCGGCGTCGAGCGTCAGGTTCTTGATGCGTGCGGGCTTGAGCGCCTCCAGGATGAATTCGCGCGGCTCGGCGTGCCAGCGGATGATGTCCACCTTCTCGTTGTTGAGTTCGCGCACGATGTTCTTGACCCGCGAGCCGCGCATCCCGACGCACGCGCCGACGGGATCGACCTTCTCGTTGGCCGAGTGGACGGCGATCTTGGTGCGATACCCGGCCTCACGCGCCAGCCCGCGGATTTCCACGGTGCGGTCGTTGATCTCGCTGACTTCCAGTTCAAAGAGGCGACGCACAAAATTGGGATGCGAGCGCGACAGGATGATCTCCGGTCCGCGCACGCCGTTCTCCACGGCCATGACGTAGGCGCGCAGGCGGTCGCCCACGTTGTAGTCTTCCGTCACCACACGCTCCTTGCTGGGCATGATGGCATCGAACTTGCCCAGGTCCATGATCACGTCACTGCGCTCGAACCGGCGCACGGTGCCGCTGACGATCTCGCCCGCGCGGTCCTTGAACTCGTCGTACATCATCTCCTTTTCGGCGGAGCGGATGCGCTGGAGCATGGCCTGCTTGGCGGTCTGCGCGGAAATGCGCCCGAAATCGCGCGGCGTCACTTCGATTTCCACCGATTCGCCCACCTGCGCGTCCGGTTTAACTTTCTGGGCTTTGGCGAGCAGGGTTTCGCTGAACGGGTCCATGACCTTTTCGACGACGGTCAGGCTGGCCAGGGCGCGGATTTCGCCGGACTTGGGATTGATGTCGATGCGCAGGTCTCGCGCGGGGCCGACGCTCTTTTTAGAGGCCTGGAGCAGCGCGCTGCTGACCGCTTCGATGAGGATCTCGCGTTTGATCCCTTTTTCGCGCTCGAAGTAGTCCAGGGCGGCAATCAGTTCGCTGTTCATAGAAATAGGTCAAGCCCGACCGGTGACCGGGGCGGCAGGGGCCGCCGGGCAGGGCGTGCGGGCAAAAGTGAACGCTCCGTCGATTGACCGGGATCAGTCGGGCTGTCCACTATAGGGGCGAACGATCACAGCGTCAAGCGTGGGGCTTAGCCGTGCATTTGGTCGAATCAGCCATTTTTGGGTGGTGATGAACCGTGTGTTGCCAGCGGGTTGAATCGTGTGAGTATCCAG
>CAXTBX010000123.1:0-14156 GCA_964242205.1 uncultured Chthoniobacterales bacterium | reverse complement strand
CCTAGCGACCTAACGAAGTAATACTAACGAAGCCAAGCTCAGTCGCCGCCGGGGCGGGGTCAACGCCGAATCCAAGAGTAAGCCCGCTCGTCCCGGCGGTCGGCTGCAGCGCTTGGTTAGGCGATGGACTCTCCTCTGGGACGGGGCAGTCGCAGGGCAAGAAATTCCTGCCCTCGGTCGCCGTCCGGATCGCTCTCCAATGAACGCGCCCAAGCAAACACCCGCTCGCGTGCGGGCTGCTCTGTGGGCAGTTCGACCAGAAGTCGGTGAGAGAAAGGAAGGCCGGTATCCCTGCGGCAGTAAACCTCGTAGACATGAATGCACTTGGCACCGGCAGCGTAGCCCCGGCGCACAGCACCCAACGATTCGATGAAGCCAAACTCGCCGATGGTGGAGACTTGATGGGAGTCGCCACGCAACCACTCCAAAGCTTCGTAAGCACCGCTGCTCAGGGTGCGTTTAGCTTGGTCAGCGTTCATGAGTGAGGGTCTAAGATTAGGAACGCCTAACGCCGCCAAGCTCAGCCGCCGCCGGGGCGAGGTCAACGCTGACTTCGACGGTGAGCCCGACGCCCCAGCGGTCGGCTGCAGCGTGTGGTTAGGCTTGGATGGATGGCAAGAGAGAGGCATGGGCAGCAAAGGCACGCACAAAGCCCGGCTTCCACTCGGCTTCGTCGCGGCCAGACTCGTCACGAATGCGTTCGTAAAGCTCGATGGTGTCGGCGGCGGACAAGAACAGGGGCAGGGTACGCAGCCAGTAGCCCGCGACCACAAAGTCCCCGTTCTTACACACGCTGCGTGTCAGGGCGAAGGTGACGTTCTGGCGAAATTGCGTGTCCTGCCAAGCAGATGCAACCCAATCCACCGGGATAGACTCGCCTGATCGGAGAATAGACGCGCTTGGGTTCTGGAGAAACTCGTCCTTGGTCATGACGCCGCTTGAAGCCTAACATGAAATGGACGAACTAATTTCGTAAAATAAAGCGAAGTTGCTTCGCCTATCATGGAACGTGGACACGCTGGAAAACGGCACGCAAAAACGTGGCAAGAACGAGCCAATTGGTCAACCGTGATCTTCCAGCCTTCACGGGCTAACGGATGAAGGAAAGCCGTAGGAAGATGCAATCCTCGTTCGTCTCGCACGGAATACCAACCGCGTAGAGGTTCCACCCACTCCTTGCCATTTCCCCTGCCTTCAAATCAACTGCCGCTGCTTGACGTTGACGTACTGCGTCACCAACTGCTCCGTGATCCGCGCCTCATCGACCAACCGGAACCCTACGCCCAGCCGCCGCAAGCGGTTTTCCATCTCGCGCAGCTTCTGCCAGCGCAAATGTCCACCCAACCGCCCATAGACGTCATCCGTCGTGCGTACCGCCACGCCGCCGTCCGCGTCGCCGAACAGCGGCGCAACCCCGGCAGGCCGTAGGCTGTTGACCAGCACGACGTGTTGCTTGCTCACCCCCGCCACCGCCCGCGTGAACCCTTCCGCCAGCACCGGATCGTCCAGCGACGAGGTCAGCACCACCAGCAGCGCCCGTCGCCGCAGCCGCAGCCGCAAAAATGTGCAAAGTTCATCGAAATCCGGGCTGACCAGCGTCGGCTCCAGCGCGTAGATCGCTTCCCGGCAGGCGTCGAAGTGCGCCGGACCGTTCTTGGCCCGCAGGAACGCCCGCACGCCGTCGGCGAAGGTCGCCAGCCCGAACAGATCGCCCTGCCGCTCCGCCGCCAGGCAGAGCAGCAACGACGCCGATAGGTACCGCTCCAGCACGCTCGGCGCGGCCTCCACGCCGGCCGCCGGTCCCGCCGTCGCCGCGTCTTCCGCGACCTCCGCGACCTCCGCGCTTTCCCGTGCCGGACGGGCGCTCAGGCGCGAGGAGTCGATCAGCACGTAAACCTCCTGCGTGCGCTCGACCTGGAAGGTCTTGCTCACGGGCCGCTGACGGCGCGCCGTGGCTTTCCAACTGATGTCCTGGATGCTGTCGCCGGGGACGTAGTCGCGCAGTTTCTCGAAGTCCCGTCCGCGCCCGATCTGCCGTTGCGCGTGGCTGCCCAGGCTACCCCGGTGCAGAAAAACGGCTGCCGCCTGCCGCCGCTCGGCGCGCAGGTCCGGGTACACGTGCAGTTCGCACCGCACGCGCGCCACGCGCCGCACCGCCCACAGCCCCAGCGGCGACGCTTCCTCATAATAGATGCGCTCCAGCCCGAACCGCCCCCGGCGCGCCGCCGCGCAAGGCCACTCGAAGCGCGTGCGCTCGACGCCCGCCGCCAGCGGCAGGGTCAGTTCGGCGCGGGGAGTGTGGATGGCTTCCGGCCAGCCCAGGCCGACCCGCAGTCCCCGCGCGGGTGCGCCGGGACGCCCGTTGCGCACCACGACCGGCACCGTGCCCGGCCTGCCCTTGGATAGCCGCGCGACCTCTGGCAACTCGAACGTGATCTCCCGGCCCCGCCCCACCGCGCCCAGGACGGCGTCCAGCGCGGCGAGCAACGCGACCAGACCGATCCCCGCGACCGCCCCCCAGGCGATGGGCGGCGGCAACAATCCCGCTACGGTCGCCAGCGGCACGACGACCAGGCCGGTGACGGTCAGCAGACGGGGTTGGGGAACCAGCACAGGACCCGCCTACGGCGGGAAGTTGCAAGATTCAAGCCTCAAGCTGCAAGGAAGGCTCAAGATTCAGGGCTCAAGGCGAGCGCCCTCAACTCGCAGTCCGCAAAGTAGAGAGGTGCCGCGCCAATTTCGCCCGCCTCCTGTCTTCCCCCTCCCACCACCACGAATAAATATATGATCCGTATCCGTCCCGGTTTCCGCACTGTTCTACACAGGCGTCCGCCCTGTTCCACGTTCCGGCGTCGTCATTTTGACCCCAATGCCGCCGCACGGCGACGAAAAATTCCAATTAAAAGGTTGTAAACCCTTGTTCACATCGCTATAACCGCCCTGATTACGGCGGAAAGCCGTCGTGGCTCCCTGCCCCGGGGACGGCGGCGGTCAGACGAGGGAAGCACGCTTGCCAGCAGGAACCTGTTGGACGGCAGGTTTTTCCATCTTTGGACGCCTCCCACTATCTTCAGTCGTTGAGAAACCAAAACATCATGGATCAAGGAAAACGTAAACTCGCCACCTCGCTGCTCGCCGCGGCCTCTCTCACCACCGCCGCCGCCTCCGTGAAGGCGCAAACTTTCGCCGAGCCGGGTGACGCGGGCCAGACCCTCGCCACCGCACGCTTCACGGGCACCAACAACACTGCCGCGCTGACGAGCATCACCGGCACCATCGCCGGTACCAACGGCCTCGACGCCGACCTCTACGTCCTGACCATCACCAACACGACGACCTTCTCGGCCATCGCCAGCAGTGGCACTCCGGGCATCGACACTTCGCTCTTTCTCTTCAACGCCTCCGGCGTGGCGATCATCGCCAACGACGACGCGAACGGCACCACCCTCCAGGGCGCCATTCCGGCGGGCAACTCGCTGCTGACCACCCTCGCCCCGGGCCGTTACTACCTGGGCATCAGCCTCTCGGGCAATGAGCCGGTCAATCTGGCCAACCAGCAACTCTTCACGGTCGATCAGCCGACAACCAACATCCGCGGCATCGCCTCGGGCCTCAACCCGACGACCCTGTCCGCCTTCAACGGCCAGACCTTCTTCGCCGAAGGCGGCGCGTACTCTATCGCGTTGACCGGGGCTGCCACCGCCGTGCCGGAGCCTTCCACCGTCGTCAGCCTCGTGCTCGGCGCGGGTGCCAGCCTCGCCTTCGTCCGCCGGATCCGCCGCCAGCAGGCCGCCTGATCTTTCCCTGCGACCCTGGCTGGTGCGCCCCCCGTTGGGAGCGCGGTTGGCGGGGGCCGTCCGCAGTTCATTTCCCGTCCAGATTACCCTTCGTCATCTCTCTACTTTGTTATGACTTCGACTCGTTCCCATTTCATGCTCGTCCTGCCGGCGTGCGCCGGTTTGCTGGCGCTCACTAGCCCCCTCCACGCCAAACCCGTCCCGGAAAACCTGGGCTACGGGCTGGATAAACTCGTCGCCAGCCGCCTCGCGGTGACCCAACTCAACGCCAAGGGCGGCCAGCCCGACAGCGCGTTCACGGTCAACGGCGTGGCCTACGCCGACGCCGACTCCGCAGCCCTCGCCTCCCGCGCCATCCTCAACGCGGACGGCCGGGTGCTGGTGGACGTGACGCTCTCCGGCTTGCAGAGCCTCAAGGAAGTGCGCCGGGCCGCGCTCGCGGCGGCGCCCTCGCTCACGATCAGCGCGGTTGACAAGGAATACCGCAGCGTGGGCATCATCGAAGGCTACGTCAGCGTGGACGAAGCCGCCGCCCTGGCGAACGTCAAGGGCGTGCAGGCCGTGATCCTCGCGCTCAAGCCCGACCTGGACCGCGTGCTCAAGGTGGATTCCCGGGACCAGAAGGCTGCGGGCAAGCCCGTTGTGGGTCCGCTGCCCGAGGTGACGGTTGGCCAGGTGCTGACCAAAATCGGCACTGCCTTTGACCAGGGCGTCACGCAGCATGGGGTGGACAAGATCAACAAGATCTACAATCCCAACGTGACCGGCACGATTGACGGCTCGGGCATTTCCATCGGCGCGATGTCGGACAGCTTCGACACCCGCGCCGCCGCCCCGCACGCCGCCGACAACGTGGCGAGCTTCGACCTGCCGGGCGCAGCGACTAACCCTTACAACACCACGCCGGTCAACGTTCTCGTGGACGATCCCGCCGCCGGGACCGACGAGGGCCGCGGCATGGTCCAGATCATCCACAAGATGGCCCCTCGCGCCAAGCTCGCCTACGCCGACGGCGTGGACGGCGAGGTCGCTTTCGCCAATTACATCCGCGCGATGGCCAACATCCCGGGTTACGAAAACACGTTCCCGAACAGCAACGGCGTGCCCTTCAAGGGCTTCAAGGCCAACGTCATTTGCGACGACATCTCCTACGGCGGCGAGCCGTTCTACGGCGAGAGCATCATCGGCAACGGCATCGACGACGCGACGGCGGCGGGCGTGTCCTACTTCTCCTCGGCGGGCAACAACATCGGCATTAACGCCTACGAGAGCGCGTTGCGCGTCGTTGCCAATGGCACTGGCCTGACGGCGGCCGCGGGCAACACGGCCTTGGCCAACACCAACATCAACCTGGCCAACGTGCCGACTAACCTGTACGCGGGTGGTTTTCACAACTTCAACCCTGCCGGGTTGGACGTGGCGGCCCGCTGGAACATCCCGGCGGCCACCACCGCCAACACCGAAATGCAGTGGGATGATCCGTACGACATCCGGGTTCCCAACCTCATCCAGCCGCCGGTCTTCTCCGGCACTGGCACCACCAACGGCACGTTCACGGTGCCCCTGACGCAGGGCCTGGCTTACGTCATTCAGGAAACCGCCACCAGTGGCAACTTCGACGGCATCGTGACGATCACCGATCCGAGCGGTAACGTCGTGGTGACCCAGGACACCGGCACGGATGAAGTCATCACGTTTTTCGCGCCGGCCTCGGGCAACTTCACCGTGACGGTCGCTCCCTACAGCACCACGACGGGCAACTTCACCTTGGTGGTGAACCGGACCGACGCGACGCTGTTGCTGACCACCGACCTCAACCTGTTGGTGTTCGATCCGAACGGCAATTACCTGGCGACGAAGTCGTTGACGACGAATAACTTCGCCAACAACCGTCCGGTGGAACTCGGCACGGTCAACGCGGGCACTGGTAACACCCAGGCGCAGTTTGTGATCGCCCGTTCCAGCACGCCTGCGACGGGGGTGCGCCTGCCCACCCGGGTGCGCGTCTCCACTCGTGGCAACGGTGCTGGCGGCATCGGGCCGGACGAGTACTTCACGTACAACGCCGTGACCACTAAGGGCCACGCGACGGCGAAGGGTTGCAACGGCACGGCCGCTTACAGCGTGTTCCGTCCGAGCTTACCCGAAATCTCCACCTCGCCCGGACCGGCGTTCATCTTCTTCGACAAGAATGCGAACCTGCTGGCCACGCCGGAAGTCCGTCTCAGCCCCACGGTGGCAGCCGCCGACGGTGCCAACGATTCGGACTTCGCGACCGATTCGGCCAACGACACGGACACGCAGCCAAACTTCTTCGGCACCAGCGCGGCGGCCCCGCACGCGGCGGCCATCGCGGGTCTGGTTCTCCAGGCCAAGGGCGGCCCGGGCAGCGTGACGCCCGCGCAGATGCGCAGCATCTTGCAGCGCAGCGCGTTCCCGCATGACCTCGATCCGTCCTTTGCGAGCGCCAGCGCTCGCACCAGCGACGGCGGCAAGGTGGTCATCTCCATCAACAGCGATGGTTACAACGGCACCAACGTGAGCACCGCGCAGAATGATCCGAACTCGTTCCAGGTGTCCTACGTCGGGCCTGGCTCGTTGGCGACCCTGGTCTTCAATCCCGGCGGCACGGGTGCGACGGGTGGCGCGGTCAGCGGCGGCATCAATGGTGTGTACGACACAAACGCGACGCCTACGTCGCCGACGGTGACGTACTTCGAGACGCTCCAACCCGGCCTCGTCTTCGAACCGGTGACCAAGGCGTTCACCCTGGGGACCTCGACGGGTCTGGTCGCGGCGGACGTGGTGGCAACGCCGTCCGCGCAGGCGGGCTCGCCGTCCTCCACGGGCAACGGTTTCTACACCCTGGGCCTCAGCTTCCCGACTGCCGCGTTCACCGGTGGAAAGGTGCTGCGCTTCACGATTGGCCGTGGTCTGCAGCGCAGCGCGAACACGGGCAACAACCTGGGTAACGCTTTCACCGTCGGCACCACCACCGTCAACTCCATCGCCGACCTGTTCGGCGGCGGCGTGATCCTGCCGCAGGGCACCCAGGGCACGGGCATGACGTTCAGCGGCACCACCACCGGCGGTGGCTCGTTCTCGGGCACGATCCGCAACGTCATCGGCGCGGGTTACTCGCCGGTGGACGGCTACGGCTTCATCGACGCCGCTACGGCGGTGACCCTGCCGATCCAATAAGCAAACCGTCAACCTTCCGGGAGTGATTCCCGAAGCGCGGAATCAAGGGGGCCGTCTGGAAACAGACGGCACCCTTTTTTCGGTGTAACCCACGGCGATTTTCTTTGAGCGGGCCGAGGAAAACCCAAACGGCAAGCTCGCCGGTCAACGATTTCAGCGATAAACTTTTTGCCAGTTCACAGTTAGTCAGACCATCCACATGATCACATCCCAATCCTACCTCACCGGCTTGCGGCGTCGCTTGCGGTTGACGGCCCTTACCCTCCCCGCCACTTGCGGCCTCGCGCTTCTGAGCGGGATGTCCGTCCAGGCGAAACCCATTCCTGATAACCTCGGCAATGGCCTCAGCAAACTCGCCGAGAGCAGCCGTGCCGTGGCGGAAGCCACCAAGAGCGGTGTCCAACTCTCGGGAGCGGTCACCGTCGGCGGCAAGGTTTACACCGATGAGCAGACTGCCAGCTATGCCACGCTGGCCCTGACAGACAGCACGAGCGACCGCGTCATGGTGCGCATCAACCCGGACGGCACGCTGCCCCTCAAGCAGTTGCGTCAGAGCTTGAAGGCGAACGTCGATTCTCTGTCGATCATCAACAGCGTGAAGGATTACCAGGGCGTCGGCGTGCTCGAAGCCTACGTCTCGGTGGACGATGCCGCCAAGCTTGGCGGCCAACCCGGCGTGCGCTCGGTCATCCTCGAACTCAAGCCTTACACCAAGAAAGTTAACCCCGAAGCCTTGGCCAACACCAAAGGCGGAGGCAAGGGCGGCCAGCCGCAGGCGACCAACGGCCAGGTGCTCAACAAGCTGGGCACCGCCTTCGACCAGGGAGTTTTCCAGCATCGCGTGGACACGATCAACCGTGGCTACAACGGCCTGACCACCGGCCCCGACTGGGAGGGCCAGGGTCTGAAGCAGGCTTGCATCTCCAATTCCTACGGCTCAAACCCGACCAATACCCCGGCCATCGACGTGAACAACGGCGACTTGCCCGGGACGGGCAACGCCTACAATACCACCCCCGTGTATGTTCTCCAGGACGACGTGGGTGACGGCACGGTGGACGACGAAGGCCGCGCCATGTGCCAGATCGCCTACAAGATGGCTCCCAAGGCCTCCTTGGCGTTCGCCACGGCGGACGGCGGTGAACTCGGCTTCGCCAACAACATCCGCCTGCTGGGCGGCCTGACGGTCAACGGCGTCACGGGCACCTTCGGTGCGGACGTGATCTGCGACGACGTGGGTTACTACGACGAGCCGTTTTTCCAGGATGGCATCATCGCCCAGGGCATCGACGACGTGAATGCAGCAGGTATCTCGTACTTCTCCAGCGCGGCCAACGACGTGGGTGTCAACGGCTATGACTCCAACACCCGCTGGGTCGCCAACGGCACGGGCCTGACGGCGGCAGCGGGCAACACGGCCTTGGCCAACACCAACATCGACCTGACCAACGTCCCGACCAACCTGTACCAGGGTGGTTTCCACAACTTCAATCCCGCCGGGTTGGACGTGGCGCAGACTGTCAATGTCCAGACCACCGCCAACGCCGTGCCGACGATCCTCCAATGGACCGATCCGTACGACCAGAACACGACGCCCGTTTACACCGGTACGTTGCTCTCGACCACCGGCAATTACACCACGGCGGACCTGACGTTCACCGCCACCGGCACCGTCACGCAGGGCGTCTTGTACGAGGTCTCCGAAGCGGCGACCAACGGTAGCGTGTTCGATGGCATCGTGACCGTTTACCGTTCGGACGGAACCACGGTCATCGCCGGTCCCCAAGACACGGGCGGCGACGAGCAGGTACGGTTCTACGCGCCGGTCAACGACACGGGTTTCGTGATCAAAATCGGCCACTTTAGCACCACGACCGGCACGTTCTCGCTGATCGTGCGCTCGTCGTCTGGCTTTGCCAGCCCGATTCCTTCGCGTCTGAGCATCCTGGCCTTCAACGTGACGACGGGTGCCTACGTGCCTGCCTCCTCGCTGACGGGTGACACCACCGCGACCAACGAACCGATCCAGGTCGGCGTGACGCCGCGCATTACCGGTTCGACGCAGTTGCAGTACGTCATCGCCCGCGCGGCGGTGCCGGCGGCGGGTGCCAACCTGCCGGTCCATCTGCGTTACCAATTGCCCGGCAACGGTATCTCGGGCCTCGGGCCGGCGGAGTACTTCACGTACAACAGCGTCACGACCGGCGGCCACGCCGCCGCGGCTGGCTGCAACGGCGCGTGCGCTTACCCGTTCTCGCGTCCGAGCATCCCGGAAGGCTTCAGCTCGCCCGGCCCGGTGACGATCTTCTACGACAAGAACAGCGTCCCGCTCAACCCGCCCCAGGTGCGCCTCAAGCCGAGCCTGGCCGCGACCGACCTCGGAAACATCTCGACCAACATGAGTTATTTCTCGGGTGACAGCGGCAACGACACGGACACCAACCCGAACTTCTCGGGCACCAGCGCGGCCTCGCCGCACCTGATGTCCTGCGGGTTGCTGACGCTCCAGTCGCACGGCGGTCGCCGTTCGTTGACCCCGGCGCAGTTGACCAACATCCTGCAGCGTTCCACGTTCCCGCATGACCTCGACCCGGGCTTCTCGTCCGGCGCGGCGCGTGTGACCGGCGGCACCACCGGCAGCGGCAAGGTGACGATCACCGTCAACAGTGACAACACCGCCAACGGCGGCACGGGCAGCAACGACAACAACTCGATTGCGATCTCGTACGTCGGCGGCAGCGCCATCACCAGCTTCGTGTTCAACCCGACCGGCACCGCCGCGACGGCTGGCGGCACGAGCAACGGCAACAACGGCGTCCAGTACAGCACCACCGCCTCGGGCGGCACGGCGACGTACTTCACGAACGACTATCCGGGCATGGTGTTCGCGGTGGCGTCCAAGGCGTTCACGGTGGGCAGCGCTTCGACGATTGCGACGGCCAACGTGGTCGCCACGCCGTCGAACCTGGCACCCGCCCCGTCCACGACGCAGAACTACACGTTGAGCCTCGCCTTCAACGGCGGCACCTTCACCGGTGGCAACGTGCTGCGCTTCAACGTGGGTCGCTCCATCCAGCACTCGGCGGCGACCGGCAACACGGCGGGCACGATCGGCGCGGGTACGACGACCAACAACTACAACGGCGACCTGCTTGGCGGGACGTTCCTGCTCCCGACGGGCAACACCGCCGCCGCCAACATCGGCACGGGCATGACCTTCTCGGGTACGACCGCCGATGGCGGCGCGTTCGTGGGGACGATCAACAACCGCATCGGCTCCGGTTACTCGGTGCTCGACGGCTACGGGTTCGTCAACATGGAGCAAGCCGTGGTGACTCCGCTGCAGTAAGCACACCGGTTTAGAACCGTTCAAAACTGGGCGCTGTCCGCGAGGGCAGCGCCCTTTTTGTTGATTAAATGTGCCGTCCGTTCCACGGTGCCGTTTCCATGAGCGAAAACCTCGACGCCCTCAAGCAACTGCTCGCCGCCGCCCGCGCGGAAATCGGCAAAGTCATCATCGGCCAGGGAGACGTGGTCGATAAGGCGCTCGTCGCCGTGTTCACGGGCCAGCACGCGCTGATCGAAGGTGTGCCGGGCGTGGCCAAGACGCTCCTTGTCCGCACGCTGGCGCACGTGTTGGGGACGGATTTCAACCGCATCCAGTTCACGCCCGACCTGATGCCCGCCGACATCACGGGCACGAGCGTCTTTGATTTGCAGCGGAGCGCGTTCACGCTGGTCAAGGGGCCGATTTTCACGAGTTTCCTGCTGGCCGACGAGATCAACCGCGCCCCGGCCAAGACGCAAAGCGCGCTGCTCCAGGCGATGCAGGAACGGGTCGTTACCATCGACCGCGACACGCACGCGCTGTCGCCGAATTTCACGGTATTCGCCACGCAGAACCCGGTGGAGAGCGAGGGCACGTATCCGCTGCCCGAGGCGCAGCGCGACCGGTTTCTGTTCAAGATCGTGATGCCTTATCCGGCGCGCGAGGACGAGTACGCGCTCGCGCAAAAGACGTTGAGCGCGCACGAGTCGCCCGAGGCGCTGCTGGCGAGCGGCGCGGTGCGGGCGGTGGCGACCGCGGAGGCGCTGGCGGCGCTGCGCACGGAGTTGACGGGAATCACGGTGCGCGAGGAACTGGTAGGTTACGTCGTGGACCTGGTGCGCGGTACGCGGGCGCACGAGAGCGTGCTGGTAGGGGCGGGTCCGCGGGCGACACAGGCGCTGCTCGTGGCGAGCCGGGCGGCGGCGGCCATCGACGGGCGCGATTTCGTGACGCCCGACGATGTGCGCGCACTGGCGGTGCCGGTGTTGGAGCACCGGCTGGTGTTGAGGCCGGAGTTCGAGATCGAAGGGATGACGCTGGCGGAGGTGATCGGGCAGATTTTGGAGAAGGTGTCCGTGCCGAGGTGAGTCACAGCCAAGGATGTGGCCTGATATTGACCGACGACTTGACCCCGGACTTGCGCAGGTGCAGAACGAAGAACGGAGAAAACGCGATTCCTATGAAAAAACTCATCGCTGGTGTCATTAGCCTCGGTCTGACTTTTTCCACGGTCTGTTCCCTAGCCGCCGAATCGGACGACGGAGCCGCTGTCATGGCGACGTTTCAGGAGCGAACGTCTTTTCCCGGTCAGAACGTCGATGTGCAGGTCGTGTTCCTCGACAACAGCATCACCACGCTCGCCTTCCGCGTCTACGACAACGCCTTGCTCGACACCCAGTTCGAACAGGGTGCCTTCGACGGCCTGCCGCACGCCAAGCCCCGGATCAGTTCCGACGCCACTCCCGAGAGCGTCTACCGCGACAACGTCAAGCTGACGATTGGCACGAACAACAGTACCACGGTCGGGAAGTGGAAAGTCATGCCCGTTTACCAGACCAAAACCGGTGCCCGGGTTTACTACGTCATGGATTCCTACAAAGAGAACGGTGACAACAAGCGTTTCAGCTTTCTCGTCCAACCGCCGAACGCGAAGTAACCCTTCCCGACAGGTCTGGCCTGTTACCAGCGGTCGAAACAAGCAAGGCTTCCCCGGGCGGGAGATCGGGAACGCGGAAAGCGTGGGAGAAACATCGGGGTGGCCGGAAGATTACCGTTTTTCATGCGCTGGATCATCGATAATTGGGAAAATCTCCTGCCTTTTCCCTGGGCGCATGCCGCCCTGGTTTTCGTTGCCGTCCTTTGCGGCGGGCTCGTCGGCCTGGAGCGGGAGCGCAAGCAGAAGGCGGTCGGCTTCCGCACTCTGGCGTTGGTGAGCCTCGGCTCGACCGTGTTCACGATGCTCGGCGCTTCGTTGCAACATGTTACGCCCATCGCCGCGCAGGTCGTCACCGGCATCGGCTTCCTGGGAGCGGGCGTGATCCTGCGGGGGCCTTTCGGGATCACGGGTCTGACCAGCGCGGCGACGATCTGGGCGATGGCCGCCGTGGGCATGACGGTGGGTTTCGGGTACGCGGGCGCGGGCTTGGCGCTGAGCCTCTTCATGGTCGCGGCGATGTTCGTCATCTCGGTCTGCGAGCAGCGCTACATCGGCCCCTGCCGTTACCGCTGGGTCGTGCTGACCCTCCACCCGGCGGGCGGCAAGACGCTCGTCAAGATCGAGGAAGTGCTCGACGAATACCGTTTTCCGAGGGTCGACATCGACCCCTTGCCGGACGAAACGGTGACCGTCGATGGGCCCGGGCGCGCACAACTGCGCCTGCGGTACTGCGGCGTCCACCGGCACCACCACGAGTTCCTCGCCTTTCTGGCCAACATGCCCGAGATCGAAGGGATGCACCGCGAACCGTTGGACGCGCCGGCACCGGTCCGCCGTCGGTAGCGCACTGCGCAGCGGCTTGCGCCACGCTGGTGGGGGCCGTTGCCGTGCTCCAGCGCAACCCGGCGATAGAGCGCGTGGCCACGGCGAAATTCGCGCTGTCCTACAGCGGTTTTCAAAATGGTTGAGCACTAGTGTAGTGTCACGGAAGTTAGTTAAATAGTATTGGCAAGTTGGTGAGAGTTTTGTGAGGATGACCGGATGCCATCAGGTCGTCCACCGGTCGTCATCGATCTCAGCCCCGCAGAACGCGAGCTTTTGGAAGGCTTGCTGCGTCGGCGGCGCATTGCCAAAGCCGATGCGCAACGCGCGCAGGTCATCCTCCTGGCCAGTGAAGGTGCCGCGACCAAAGAGATCGCCACCCGCACAGGCCTGAGCGAGCCGACGGTCGTCAAGTGGCGGCAGCGTTTTATCGCGCACCGTTGTACGGGCCTGAGCGAGCTGCCCCGCTCGGGCGCGCCGCGCAAGGTCAGCGACGAGCAAGTCGAAGCGATCATCGCGCAGACGCTGGAGAGCAAGCCCGCCAACGCCACCCATTGGAGTACGCGCGAGATGGCCAGACACTGCGGCTTCTCGCGCCAGACCGTCAGCCGCCTCTGGCGCGCCTTTGGACTGCAGCCTCATCGCAGCGAAAGCTTCACCCTTTTCAGCGACCCGTACTTCGTGGACAAGGTGCGCGATGTGGTCGGCCTCTATCTCGATCCGCCCGCCAACGCGCTGGTGCTTTCCGTGGACGAAAAGACCCAGGTGCAGGCGCTCGAACGCAGCCAGCCGGTGCTGCCCATGCGTCCGGGTGCGCCCGAAAGGCGCACCCACGACTACTACCGCCACGGCACCCTCTCGCTCTTTGCGGCGCTGGAAGTGGCGACGGGCCGGGTCATCAGCGCCACCAGGGCCAAACATCGCAGCATCGAGTTCTTGAGCTTTTTGCGTCAGGTGGAAAAGACGGTGCCCTCTGACCTGGACATCCACGCCATCCTGGACAACTACGCCACGCATAAAACCGCGGCCGTGGAGAACTGGCTGCGGCGGCATCCGCGCTGGCAGTTGCACTTCATTCCCACGCATTCGAGCTGGCTTAATCAGGTCGAACGCTTCTTTGCCCAAATTACCGACAAACGCATCCGGCGCGGGGTCTTTCGCAGTGTGGATGAACTCAAAGCTGCGATTGACGACTATATCACCCAACACAACGAAGCGCCCAAACCCTTCCGCTGGACCGCTACCACCGAGTCCATTCTCGAAAAGGTCGCTTCTCTATGCAAGAAACTTCCGTGACAACTTACGCTAGAGTATTTTACTTTAACATGTAGCCGCAGGAGGAGAACCAGCC
>CAXTBX010000122.1:0-14241 GCA_964242205.1 uncultured Chthoniobacterales bacterium | reverse complement strand
GACTCTGCTGACACTTTCAGTGAAGCTGTCAAGAGGTGCTCGGCGTTCCGCTTACCCTACACCGTTTGAAAGTTGAAATAGGCGTCTCTTTATAAGATGTAGTCAATCATCACTTTTCGGTGGTGTTGACCTCTTTGTTGCGAGCAGCCTGATCGGAGGCCAGGGTTTGGAATGCATTCAACGACCATTGTCCACGCTTGCGCGCGGTGCGGCAGCGAGCGCATCCGCAAAAACGGCCACGCGATCAACGGAGCGCAACGGGCCAAGTGCCTGGATTGTGAACGCACCTTGATCCTGCAACCCAGAGGGGCGCGCTACGACGCCCCCTTCAAGGCGCAAGTGCTCGCCGCTTACCAGGATCGCCTGAGCATCCGGGGCATCCACAGAACCTTTGGGGTGTGCCACAAAACGGTGCTGCGCTGAGCGTGCCGCCCGCCAACTCCATCAACGGTCGCGCTTCCCAGAACAAGTCCCGCGGGCTGAACTGCTCACGGTTCAAAAAACGGTTGGCCGCGTCGTGGGCGAACTCGCCCCCGCTGACCTCTGCCAGACGCACGCAGCCCGCGCTCTGGCTCTTAGCCAAGAGAAAGGCCCTGTAATGATCCAAAGTGCAAAGAGCGGTCGAAGGCTTGGTCAAAACGCGCATAAATAACCATCAACCTGCTCATTTTCACTCGCCCTCAAGCGTCACGGTGCGTAAGTCCTGCCCACAGTAACGGATGGAACTTGAAGCGGGCCTCAAAGGTAGTAGTACCCGCCCCTGATCTTGCGGCGCTTCCGCCGATGCGAGCGAAGCAGGATTCTCCCGATCCGCTCGCGCATCCGTTGCCACCAACCTTTTTTGATGGGCTCGGTAGTCATGCTCGTTCCTTTCCTTGCCCGCTGAAGGATTTAACTTCTGCATTTCCCACGCGCAGGCTTCAGGAATTGGTAGGTAAATCCCCCAGAAAATGCAAGGATTTTCTGGCTCTATGAGCGCGCGATTCCATGATCACCGGCAAGAACTCATTGTCCCTTTCGCTCTGGATCGCGTAGTCTTGTAACACCATGCTGGCCATCCTTGATCTGCCAGAAGTGCGCGCCCGTGTCTCTCCGCTGAGCGTGGAGGCGTACGAGGCACTCGATGACATGGGCGCTTTGGACAAGCAGGCAGAGTTGATCCGCGAAGTGATCGTCAAGAAAATGCCAAAGCCACCGCTGCGCTGTAAATTGATCAAACGGATTTTCCCAGGGCCTACGCGCCAAAATAGCGCTGGACCTGTGGGCACTGGCAAGCTGGCGGGATGGATAAAGCTGCCGCCCCCGCCGTTGGTTTGGTCGAACTGTTTGGTGCTTTGGACGATCTGCGCGCCTTGCACGGACGGCGACATTGCCTGGGCGACATCCTGATGATCGCCTTTGCACGGTGCTCTGCGACCAGGGGGAGTTTACGGCCATGGCACGCTTCGGCCAGCAGAAGTAATCGTGGCTGCGTGGCTTGCTGGCACTGCCCGCAGGTATTCCCGGCCACGACACCTTCCGCGGCGTGCCCTCGGCGCTCGACGCCAGGTAGTTGGCTCGCACGCTCATCGACTGGACCGAGCGAATGACCGTTGTGCTCAGGCGGCACGCACAACTTTTGTGGGAGCAACTACGGGCTGAAATCGGGCTCGCGGGATTCGTGTTGATTGGCGGCTCGGCGCTCGCCCTGCACTTCCGCCATCGAATCAGCGAAGATTTGGATTTTTCTTTCGTCGGAACAGGCGTCAAACCGGTGGAAGCTTTACCGCGCCATCGCCTCACTCTCGTGTTTGATCGGATGGAGTGGAGGGAAGGTCCGTCGAAGCCAACGACGCACCGGCGGATTGGCAGGAGTACGAGGTCGCGGGATTGGATTTGCTCAATTTCAAACAGAACCATCTCGTTGACGGTGTTCGAGTGAGTTTTTTCACGCCGGAGATGTCACTCGCCGCTTCGCTCGGTCCGGGAGAAAGCAGCGGTGTGCGACTGGCCGAGGTGGGTGGGTTGTTCCGTTTCAAGGCGCTGGTCGCGGCGGATCGTTCCAAGACCCGGGACTGATTTGATTTCTACCACTTATTTACGACCGGTGGCTACACGATGAGAGACTTCGCGGAAGTCTTTGACCGTGCGGGACTACGAGCCGAGTTCGAGATTACCATGAACAGATTCTGCTCTCACGACTACCGGGAATCGGCGATGAAGGATTTGCCTCCTTGCTGCCCGACCCGCCAACGGTTGTGGAACTGAGCCGCTTCTTTGCGCAAGAAAGAAATCAGTTCGAAGTAGAGCAGGCCAAGAGCGCGTTTGGACAGGCGAATCCGCCGTAAATTTGGCACAGCTGGTCGTCGCAAATTTTGGAGTGTTTACTTCGTGATAACTCAACTCTAAAAAAAGCTGATGCCGCCGAAATCATCGAGGCCCCGCAAAGCCAAGTCGAAACCGCGCGCCGTGTGGACTTGGGCTCCGGCGACCATCAAGCCGCAGGACGCGACGCGGGAAGAAGTGGAGACGCGTGCCCGCGAATTGATCGAGACCGTGTTTAAGCCCAAGCACATCCAGCCGCCGCCGGAGCAGCCGCGTTTCAACTACGTCATCGACATCGTGGGACGCTGGCACCGTGGGTTCTACTACTTCGTGTCGATCTACGCCTGCCCGGGTCCCGACGCGCTCTCGCCCACTTTCGAAGCCCCGTTTACGCGGTTGCGGCACGTGGCCGGCGGCACCTTCGATCTGGGGTACATGCGCCATACGGGCCAATGGTGGGAAATCTACCATGGCCTGACGCTCGACGAGGCGTTTGCCGCCATCCGCGAGCAGATACACTTCTGGCCGGTTTCGTGAGGGAACGGTGAGCGAAGGGGGTTCGGGGAGGTTGAACGTTGTGAAATGAGTCTGGAGCTTGCCCTCTCGCCCGCTGGACGGCTGTCCGTGGAACGGGTGCGATCCGATGAGAGCGCGTCCGCTCACGACGCGCGGTGGGGTGAACGCCTGGAGAAAGCTTTTGCGGGCTCCAACGCAGAGGGGTTGCTGCTCCTCGAAGGGGCAGTGATGGCCAACGCTCTGTCGCCCTCGTTGGCGTACTGGCGGGACTTCGCCCGGAGCTATCTCCAGCGGCTCTGTCAAGCGGGCGGAGGCGAGGAGTCCGCTGCCGCCCCGCTCCTGGAAGCGGATGCGGCGGAGATGGCAGGACTGATCCTCCAGGCTCCGCCCATGCACGGTGGCGAGTTCGTGACGGTCGATTTGCTGGAGAGGATCTGGCGAGAACTGGGTGAGCGGGTGGTCCGGGAAACCAGCGGCAGTGGAGTGTCCGCGTGGCTCAAGACCCATCATCTCCACTGGCACAGCGTCGGGCGGGTGACGTTCCACCTCGCCGAGAACAAGCGCGACGAGCAGCGGCCCTTCGCGTTTCTGGCGACCTACACGCACCGCGTTTCCGCGCAAGGCAAGCCGCAGCACCTGCCGCTCGCCCGCGCGTTGCAGGAATATGCCGGGGCCAGGAACCAGGCAGCACTCAACGGTTTGCTGGCCCCCGTGCAGCGGGCAGTCGAACGGAGCGATCTCGCACGGGAACTGCTCGAAACCCGGCGCATCTTCCAGCCGTTGGCGTGGACGCCCGAGGAGGCACATCGCTTCCTCAAGGAGGCCCCTGTCCTGGAAGAAAGCGGACTGCTCGTGCGTCTGCCCGACTGGTGGAAACGCGGCCAACCGACAAGACCGCAGGTGCAGGTCAAGATCGGCCAGCAGCCCGGCGCGGCGAACCTCGGGCTGGACAGCCTGCTGGATTTCTCGGTCGAGATGTCGCTGGACGGCGAGACGCTGACGAAGGCGGAATGGAAAGGGATCATGCAGGCCAAGGCCGGGTTGGCGCTGCTGCGCGGCAAGTGGGTGGAGGTCGATCCCGCCCGGCTCCAGCAGGTGCTCGACCATTGGCGCAAGGTCGAGCAAAGCCACGGGGACGGCGTCTCCTTTCTCGAAGGGATGCGGCTGCTCGCCGGAGCGGGTGGCGAGGGCACGAGCCAGGACGCGGCCAGCGCACAGGCGGAAACGCGGGATTGGGCGCAGGTCGTGGCGGGCTCTTGGCTGGAGGAGACGCTCGCCGCCATGCGCGACCCGGCGGCGTTGGCGGGCTTTGATCCCGAGCGCGGGTTGCAGGCGCGGCTGCGGCCTTACCAGAGCGACGGCGTGCGCTGGCTGCATTTCGTGACGCGTCTCGGCCTGGGCGCGTGCCTGGCCGACGACATGGGCCTCGGTAAAACCATCCAGACCATCGCGCTGCTGCTGCAACTCCAGCGGGAAGGAAACGAGATCGGCGCGGCACCGGGCAAGGCGAAGAAGCCGCTGGCAGAACCACCGCCCTCGTTGCTGGTAACACCGGCCTCGCTGCTGGCGAACTGGAAGGGCGAACTCACGCGATTCGCGCCGTCGCTTGAGGTGTCCTTCGCCCATCCTTCCGAGACCCTGGCGCAGAAGCTCAAGGCGGACGACGCGATGACCTTGGCGCGTGGCAAGGACCTCGTGGTCACCACCTACGCGCTCTTATCCCGGTTGCCTTGGCTGCGAGAGCGGGAGTGGCGGCTCGTCATCCTCGACGAAGCGCAGGCCATCAAAAATCCCGCTGCCCGGCAGACGCGGGCGGTGAAGGCGCTCCGCGCGCGGGGCCGCATCGCGCTGACCGGCACGCCGGTGGAAAACCGGTTGGGCGACCTGTGGAGCCTGTTCGACTTCATCAACCCCGGCCTGCTCGGCGGCGCGACGGAGTTTGGCCGGTGGGTCAAGAAATTGACCGGCGACGAGCAGCGGCATTTCGCGCCCTTGCGTGAATTGACCGGCCCATACATCCTGCGGCGGCTCAAGACGGACAAGAAGATCATCGCCGATCTGCCGGATAAGACCGAGGTCACGGCTTGGTGCAGCCTCACCAAGACGCAGGCGGCGCTCTACGAGCAATCCGTGCGCGAACTGGGCCAGCGGCTCGATGCGGTGGACGAAACCGGGATCGAACGACGCGGGCTGGTGCTGGCGTTTCTGATGCGCTTCAAGCAAATCTGCAACCATCCATCGCAGTGGCTGGGTGACGGCGGTTTCGCGCCGGAGGAGAGCGGCAAGTTCGGGCGGCTGCGCGAGCTGAGCGAGGAAATCGCCGAGCGGCAGGAACGACTGCTCGTCTTCACGCAGTTCCGCGAGATGACGGCGCCGCTGGCGGATTGCCTGGGCGGAGTGTTTGGCCGACCGGGGCTGATTTTGCACGGCTCGACGCCGGTGAAGGAAAGGCAGAAACTGGTGGAGCGGTTCCAGAGCGACGACGGGCCGCCCTCCTTCGTCCTGTCGCTCAAGGCGGGCGGCACGGGCCTGAACCTCACGGCCGCCTCGCACGTCATCCACTTTGACCGCTGGTGGAACCCGGCAGTGGAAAACCAGGCGACCGACCGGGCCTTCCGCATCGGGCAGAAGCGTAACGTGCTGGTCCACAAATTTGCCTGTCGGGGTACGGTGGAAGAGAAGATCAACGCGCTCATCGAAGCAACGAACGGTTTGGCGACCGCACTGCTTGGCGGCGGGGAGAGTGGCGATGCCGGGGCCGCGTCGCTCACCGAACTGCCGGACGACGAGCTGCTGAAGTTCGTGGCGCTTGATTTCAAGAGTGCCTTGCAGGATTGATGGCGAGGAAGCTGCACGGTTGTTTTTGCTGATGAGCTGGGGCTGGGGAGACTTCGGAGATTACGTCAGCGTCGACGAGAAACGTCGGCGGGCGGACGCGCTTGTCGCCAAGCTGGAGAAAAAAGGCCGCCAGCTTTCGCCCGTGCGGCTGATGGGCCGCTCCATCGCCAGCACCTTCTGGGGCAAGGCGTGGTGCCGGAACCTGGAGAGCTACGGCACGTATGCCTCGCGGCTGCCGCGCGGGCGCAGCTACGTGCGCAACGGCGCGGTGGTGGATCTGCAAATCCAGCGGGGCAGCCTAACGGCGCTGGTCAACGGCACGTCGCTCTACGAGATCAAGATCAAGGTCGAACCGCTGGAGAAAGGGGCGTGGCAAAAGCTCAAGAGCGAATGTGCCGGGAAAGTCGGTTCGCTCATCGACCTGCTGCGCGGGAAACTCTCGGGAGCGGTGATGGAAGTCATCACGCGCAAGGACGGTGGCCTGTTCCCCAAACCGGCGGAGATCCGGCTCGATTGCTCCTGCCCCGACTACGCCGACCTCTGCAAGCACCTCGCCGCCGTGCTGTACGGAGTCGGGGCGCGGCTGGACCAGAGCCCGGAACTCCTGTTCACGTTGCGCGGGGTGGACCACCTGGAACTGTTCTCCGAGTCTACGCAGAACCTGGCCTCGGACCTGGCGGCGCCAAACGAAGCGGCGACTCTGAGCGAGAGCGATCTGGCCGACGTTTTCGGGATCGAGTTAGAACCCGTACCGCCACCGGAGACACCCGGCGGGAAGCCGGGTTCCGCCCGGAAAGTCACCGCGCGAAAAGGATCCCAACCCGCCAGACCACGCGGGCAGCGGGCTAGTGTCCATACGAAGAAAACTGCAGCGGGCAAGTCAGGCCTGAAGACGCCCAAAGCTACCTGGAAAAAGCCGTCCACCAAGCAAAGCGCGGTGACGATGAAATCCGCAAAAAACCAAGCGGCGACAACGGAGAGGGTGTCGAAGACGCCACGAAGCACGCAAAAGTCGGCGTCCGCAGCGAGGGGCAGCGATTTGCCGAAGGGTAAGAACATGGGCAAAGTTATGTCTCCACGCAGGAAAAATTCCCCGAGGGCACGCTGACGAAAAACGTGGGCTCGGAAGCCATCCCGATGTGTCACCACGGACTGCAACGACGCGTGAAACGCGCGGGACCATCCGCAACTACGTCTACATCGAGGGAGAAAACAAAGTTCTCCAAAGCATAGATGCGCCTAGGCCGGAGCTTAGTAACGAGCGAGACTCTGCCGGACTCCGCGTCAGATATCGACCTGCGCCGGGAACGCGGGGCACAACACCGATCGCGGCAACCGTCCGGCTGCGCCGTGGAAGGGCATCCGACCATCGTCTGCGCAGAGCCAGGTTTCCAATGCGCCGGCTTCGAAATAAAGAGCCCGCTTCTCGGCCATTTCTGCCTAGTCGCTTCTGCCCAGTATTGCTCCTGACATCAGGTCCGCAAGGCGGCACATGCCTCGACACACAACCTTGCCGCCCGTGGGAGATTTTTTCTTCTGGCACAATAATCTCCCAAGCGGGCGACCTTGTCTTAAAGACTACTACTCGTAGAAAACTTCCTCAGTTTTGGGGCCACCAAGCAGCCAAGCGTACACGCGGTCGATCTGGCTGACCACCGACGCCAGCGAATACCGTTGCTCCACCAGGCGACGGCCCCTCTCGCCCATGCATCGGCGTTCCTCGGGGCTGGCTTGCAGTGCCTCGGTCAACCGCCCGCGCAACGCATCCACTGTCGCGTCGGCGATCCAGCCACAACCCTCGGCCGGCAGGTCTGTCCAAGGAGTCTGCGAGGTCGTGAGCACCGGCGTGCCGTGGGCGAGCGCTTCCGCCACGGTATTGCCGAAGTTTTCGGAGTAGCTCGGGAGCACGTAGAGATCGGCCTGCCGAAACAGCCATCGTTTGGCGTTGTCGTCCACCGGGCCCAGCCAGCGGCAGCGGTCCGCCAACCCCAGGTCCTCCACGGTCCGGCGGCAGCGCGCCACGTAGTCTTCCTCGCCGCTGCCCGCCACGACGAGGCGATGGTCCGGGAACTCTCGCGCGCAGGCGGCCCAGGCTTGCAGCAACATCTCGATGCCCTTCTTCGCGTGGATGCGCGCCAGGTAGAGCACGAAGGGCTGCCCGGCCAATGCCGGGTCCGGCGGGCCGCCGTCCGCCGGAAACGGTTCGTCCACCCGGGAAGTGTCCACCCCGACCGGGATCACCGCGATGGGCGCGCGGAAGCCCAGCGCACGCAACGCCCGCGCCTCGTTGCGAGAATTGACGTGCAGGCAGCTCGCGTGACGCAGCAGGGTGTCCTGATACCACCAGCGCGAGATTCGCTTGACCAGCCACTTCTGCCGCAAGGGCCACGGTTCGTACATCCCCATCAACTCGACCACGTAGGGGCGGCGGCGGCGGCGAGCTTCGGTCGCGCCGTAGTGCATGGCGCGCAGCCAGGCACCATGCAGATGGTACACGTCGGGCGTCGGGTCGGCGCGCAGACGGCGGCGAAGCGCGGCGCTGCCTCCCAGCCGGGCCGGGCGATCCACGGGGTCTACCGCCATGTCCACCGGGGGCGGCAGGCGCACGGCGGGCGAGGTGTGCGGATAGCCTTCGAGCGCACGAAGGGCAACGTGGTGGCCCAGGGCCACCTGTGCCCGGCAGTAGTTGGTCAGGGAGTGCGTCGGCCCGCCGTGCTCCGGCGAGAAGATGCCCTGGACGTGGGTGATGCGGAGGCTGGACGGAACGGTCACGACGTGCGGGAGGGTACGCCAGCGAGCAATTCGCGGTAAAGCTCCACATATTGCCGCGCGATGGCCTGCGGAGTGAAGCGGGCGGCATTGCGGTAGCCATTTTCGATGAGTTGCTCGCGGTAAGGGGCATCATCGATCACCCGCCGGACCCCAGCGCGGATGGACGCCACGTCGAACGGGTCCACCAGGCAGGCGGCGTTCCCGGCGACCTCCGGCATGGAAAGCAGGTTGCTGGTCACGACGGGCCGCCCGGTGACGTTGCCCTCCACGATGGGCAGGCCGAAGCCTTCGTAGGTGGATGCGAAAACGACCATGTCGCACGCCCGGTAAGCCGCCGCGATGTCGGCATCGTTTATGTCAGCGCGCGCCGTGTAGTCGATGCCGTGGGTTTGCAGGGCGGCGAGTTGTTCCGCGTCCAGTCGCCCGACGATTTCCAGCTGGCACGGCAGCCCCGCGAGGGCTTCCGCCACGCGTAGCAGGTTCTTGTTCTTGCCGGTGCCGAGGTGCAGCAGGCGGGGATGCGCCGCGTTGAATGGGCACGGTTCCCGGTGCAGCGTCGGCGAAATGCAGCAGTGCACCACGCGCACCTTGGCCGGATCACAGGAAACATGACGCAGCAGTTCCGTTTTGGTGGCCTCCGAGATGACCGACACCAGCCCCGCCCGGCGCACCGGTAGCGTGTACCAGAAGAAACGCAGCACGGCGCGTCGCCAACCGGTCAGTCGATCCAGCGAGGCGCAGTCGGGAATGGTCAGCAGCGTCCGCTGTTTACGGAGCAGAAACGTCAGGTAATGAATGTCCCCGGTGACGTGATTTACGTCGCCCTGGTGAAAGGGAGCCTCCAGAATGTTCCAAACACGTCGCCATACCCCGAGACTGAAAAAACGCGCGATCCACACTTGGCAGTTGGTTTCCAGCGACATTCCGTCGCGCACGTCGGCGAAAAGCCGCTCCAGACTAAAATAACCGGGCAGAGGGCGCCGCTGGAAGTAAACGACGGTCATGCGGGGCAAGTGCAGATTTCGGGTGGGATCGGCTACGCTTGCCAACTATATCACGAGGATGCCGCCGGGGTCGGCGTCAATTCTGGAAGCGCGCTGATGACAAGCTTGTTCCGGCCTGCAATGTGCCGGGAAGCTCTGCGCATTCCCGGCGTTAACCGGTCCAGTTTGGGCAGCGAAAAGGCAAATCCAGCCAAGAACCAATAGAAGACACCAACCGCCGTGTTGGTGACAACTTGGTTGGGTAGCAATAGTGCATGGAAAAGCAATGCCGCTAACGCGAGATGCCGCAAGGCCGGGTGGCGCAAAGTGCGAGTTCGCCGCCAGAGCAACCACAAAAAATAAATTCGCAATCCATACCAAGCAATGAAACCGAACGGGCCAATTTCCAACATCACGCGCAACGGTTCAACCTCTGCTGGTGGGGGATATGCCAAGGGCGGCCCTAGGCGGAGTTGGTCGCGCAAAGCATATCCTGCTACCTGCGTAGCCCCCGCTCCGTAACCTCCCAGCCCGCTGTATTGCACACCCGCCAGAGGTTCGGAGAACCCGAGAAACATGCGTTGGCTAATACTATCAGAATCATCGCTAGCCCGGTTGAGAAAAGCTTCGATAGCAGCAGGAAAGACTTTGAAGCTGACGGCTCCACAGAGTCCGCAAGCTACGACCAAGATGATGGCAAGACTCCGGCTGCGTGGACTGCTTTCGAACAGCGAGTACACCATGAATCCAATTAAAAGAATTGCCGCGGAGAGCATGACTCCACGTGAACCAGTCATGAACGAATTTACGATGTTAAGGAAAAGTACCACGGTGACGACTAGCCGCCACCGCCAAAGGCGTTGTTGCAACAGCACCGCGAAAATCAGCCCGAGGCAAAGAGTCAGATACGCACTATAGCCACCTAAATAGGGAAAGGTACCGGTCACACGTACGTTTCCTTCTTCGAAAGCAACCACCTCCACCTCAACCATGCTGGGAGCATAAACGTTGATAAAGCTGTCGGGCGGAGCAAAAAACTGTATGATACCAAGGAGGCAAATAGGTAGACTAAATAGCAGGTACCAACGCAAAAAGCGTTGCAATTCCTGAATTGATCGGAAGAGATCCGGTAATAGGAATGCCAAGGGCACGTAGAACAAATACCCCTTCACGCCAAGTATACCGACGAGAATGGAGTTCAGAGCGGGATTGAGTGCCTCAAAAAACATCATGCTGCAAATCAGCGTAATCCAGCACAGTAATACTTCCCGCATGGTCAACGTACGAAATGGTGTGCGTTCGCGGGTCAGGTAGCCGAAGTAGGCACCAAGCAGAATTCCGTCTTTCAGGAAGTAGATCATCTCGCTCGCCTGCGGCAGAACCCACTTCCGTAGAGCCCCTTCCAAGACCACCACGTACAGCGCCGCTTCCACGGAAGCCCGCCAGTTGCGGGAACAAAGCCAGAGCAGAATTATTGCTCCAATTAATGCTGTTACGATGATCATTACTTCACTGTTTGTTGAAAGGCTTGGAGATATTGCCGGGCCACGTTGGAAGGGTGATGAAGAACCAAGTGCGCCTTTCGGCACTTACTCTCCGCGATGTCTTGGGCGGGTGCGTTAAGCAATTCTTTTATGCCCGCCGCCAGAGCGGTCGCGTCGCCGTTGGGAAAAGTTCGTCCGCAGGGACCGATGGCGTCCGCCAAACCACCCTGCTCCGAGCCGAGCACCAGACAGCCAGAAGCAATTCCTTCCACTGCGACTACGCCAAAGGGCTCCGACCAACGCGACGGCACAACCAATATCCGGTGACGATTCATCTGTCTGGCTACGTACTCCTGCGGTTGGGAACCCGCGAAGGTAATCTGTTCAAGTAACCCGTGTTTCTCGGCGAAACGACGCAGTTCTGGTAGCTCCGGACCATCCCCGATGATGGTCAAATCAGGCCACAATCCTTTGCTCTTCAGGCTAACCAACGCGGCAAGCAGAAGGTCTATCCCCTTGTCGGATACCAACCGTCCGACGAACAGCAGGGTCCGATCGCGCAGTACCTCCGGGCGAGGCTTGAAAAGGTGAGCGCGATAGGGATTGGGGATCACTGTGCAAACTGTTTCCAATTCATCGGCGATGGCTCGACTGGGAGCAATGTTGATAGCGTGACGACTAACAGCCAATTTAATCCGGTTTTGCCAACCCCTCCGCCCGTCGGAACGCCGGTACCAGATCTGGTGCGTGGCTGCATACCGGCGCCGACAAAGTAAAAGCGGCCAAAGGGTTTTCAAGCCTACGCAGCCTTGCACGTAAACCTCGGCCCAGCGGACAAGTCTCAGTAGGTGCACGGGGGAAGGTTGATGGTGAACTGGGAAGGGAAAACGGACATTGGTGGTCGGTACGGGCACGGCGGGCACGTCCGTGGCGACTTGAACTTCGCAGCCATTGGAAGCCCACTCCGTCGCCAAGATTTCCATGACCGTTTCCAAACCGCCCACGAAAGGATGAAACCGGGTAAACAGGAGAAGTTTCATTGACTTACAACAAAGCGGCTTGCGCGATTTCTTGGGCATGTATAGATAGGCGATGTTGCTGATACCAACCATGGGCGGCCGCCGCAACTTCGCTCAGATTGGCTTCGTCAATGGGGGAGGAAGCCGGTATAACAAGAAAATGCTTCCCAAAATGTAATCCTTCATCACCAGATACGGCATTTTCTGCGATGGTCACCGGGATCATGCCGTGTGCGCAGTAAGCCGCGAAGATGGTCGATTTGCCGATGTGCAGCACCGGATACATAAAGAAGCCAGCCGTCGATTTTAACATCAACTCACTAGCCTCCCGGGCTGGTAGCACCCCAGCTTCCACGAAGGGCACAGACAAATCAGGGCGCAAACCGATGGGCGTACCGATGTCGATCACCTTTTCTATCCGCAACTGCCGACAGGCTTGCTGTAAACTTGACAGATAGCGGGAGTAAGCAGAGCGCCGCCACCCACCTCCGCCAAAGACGATCATCTGTCGGTCACGTTCCTGAAAGGCAGGCAAAGTGCTTGGCTCACCCATTGTAGAAAACACCGGTTGTACCCGCAGGGGGATTTTTGAGTTAGCGGGCAGCATGGCGCGCAAACGCCTAGCGGTAACTTCCGTGGTGATACGCAAGCTATCGGCCAACTGCGCTAGTCGCCGCGCCAACGATTTTTGTAGGCTCTCCGTCCAGAAGCCGCTGGTCCAGATTGGCCCCTTGCCCGACACCTCGTGAAACAGGACGATCAAACGGGCACGGCTGCGCAGCCTCCATTGCTCCATCGCCCGGACGAGCCAGAAGGGGCAACCGCGCTTTTCGTAGCCGTGTCCGACGTAGTGCAGCAGGACCGTCTGGCAGGACGACGCCCGCTCCAGCGCGCGCAGCAGGGCGGCGGCGCTCCGCTCCTCCACCGCGTTTCCGGCAAACGGCGCGACAAACGGTTCGCTTCCCCGCCACGCCGGGTCCGCGTTCAGAAAACGCGTCTCCACGCCGTGCTCCGCCTGCAACTCGCGCGCGAGCAGCAGCGCGTAGTCGCCGATGCCACTGATAGCGGGCGGCAGCATCGGCACAATCTGGAGCAACTCACCGGACATAGATTTTTTACCCTCGCCATTGGCTTCTCAAACGGGAGCTTGGACGGGCGTCGTGTTTAAGGCGAGCAAAACCCTTTCCCGGAAGCGCGACCAAGTAAACTCTGACATGCGGAGAGCCGTCGCCCGACGCAAGGCGGTCTGCCCGGGAAGGGTGGCGGCGAGTGTCTCCAACCGTGCCGCCAAGGCTGCCGGATCACCACCCGGGGTGAGGAACACGCCCTCCGTTTCGCCACCAATGTCCGGCAGGCAGGTGTGTGTGGTGCCAAGTACAGGGCACCCTTGGCACATGGCTTCGAGAAAGACTGCGCCAAAGCCTTCGATCAGGGAAGGCATGACGAACAGAGTGCTCGCCGAGTACAGGCGCGCCAATTCCAGATCGGTGACGCCGCCGGACAAAAGGGCCGTATTTTTTGAGGCCGCCAGCGCTGGCTGCAAGCCGGGGTCGTAGTGGCGGGTCACCAGCGTCAGGCTGCTGTCGGCTGGCAGTTTTGCCAAGTTCCAAGCGCTCAACAAGTGATGCAGCCCCTTGCGTTGCGAGCCGGTGCCGACAAACAGCGCGTGAAACCCTGCCCGGGGGGCGGGGCCTGCGGCGACGTCGCTTTGCGCAAGGTTGGTGCTGCCGTAAGGAATGATCAAGCAGCGCGCGGGGTCCGCCCCCTCCGTCAAGAGCGTTTCGCGGGTGAAACTGCTGGCACAGATCACTAGGTCCGCGTCCCGCCAAGAATCACGGTCGCGTCGCTTTAGCACTTCCGGCAACTCGTCGTCCGCCTCGTGGAACGATTGAATCATCTCCGGGTGTTTTGCCAAGTCTGCGCGCAACGTGCGCTCCTGGTAATCGAGTTGGGGGTGAAATTGGAAAAGAACACGTTTCGGCTGATGCCGGGGATAGGCGGCGGTGAACGCCTCGTGCGAACAGGGGGGGTAAAGAAACAGATGCGCGCGCCGCCGCCGCGCCTCGTCCCGCGCCGTTTCGGCGAAGCGGATGCCTTCGCGGGCGTAACGGATGCCGGGTGGTTGGCCGCAGACCTCTTCCCACTTGCGATGCGCCGAACTCGACCACAAGACCCGCACCCGGTCATCCGGAATCGCCGGATGTCTGCGTGTGCGGGCCTTTCGTAGAAGATCGGGCGGGAGCATTTTTTCCCCCAGAAAGGCTGCGGGTCCCGACCAATAGAAATCAGTCAAAAACCGTGAGAGTTGACCAGCCTCCGCCAGCG
>CAXTBX010000121.1:0-14265 GCA_964242205.1 uncultured Chthoniobacterales bacterium | reverse complement strand
GAACCTGCGACTTCTTGCGTGTGAAGCAAGCGCTCTACCACTGAGCTAATCGCGCGAAAATGGTCCCGCGCCCGCGAAGGCACCGGCGGTGGCTACCATGAACCTTTGCGTGCTCGGTGGCAAGCAAAAGAAACAGGTTTCGTTTGGAGACCCTATGCTCCTGCACGACATTCCGGAATGAACTGGCTCTGGGAAGGCGCGCGCTACGCCCTGATCATGACCTGGGAGACTTGCTGGGCTTTGGTGCTCGGGTTCCTGGTTTCCGCCGCGCTGCAGGTGTTTGTTTCCAAGGAACGGATGGGACGGCTTTTCGGTCGGACGAACGCGCGCTCAATCCTGCTCGCCACCGGGTTGGGCGCAGCGAGTAGTTCGTGCTCGTACGCGGCGGCGGCGGGAGCCAAGAGCGCGTTCAAGCAAGGTGCGGCGCTGGTCCCGGCGCTCGCATTCATGTTCGCCTCCACCAACTTGGTGATTGAACTCGGCGCGGTGCTTTGGCTGCTGCTGGGCTGGCGGTTCGTGCTGGCTGAGGTCGTCGGCGCGTTCGTGCTGATCGCCTTGGTGTGGGCGCTGTCGAAACTGCTGTTTCCGCGTGGGCTGGAAGACGAGGCGCGGCGGCGGGTCACAGAAGCGGACCAGGACCACGATGATTGCCATCATCGCGCCGATCCCGCGGACGACAGTTGCGGACACTATCCCACGCACGCCGCCGCACCCCCCGACGCGCCAGACCCCGCCCGCCGCTGGCGAGCGTTAGCGGACGCCTTTGTCATGGACTGGCAGATGCTCTGGAAAGAGATTGTCGTCGGTTTCCTGATCGCCGGATACCTGATGGCGCTGGTGCCAGCAGACGCTTGGCAGGCGCTTTTTCTCCGGGGTGGCCCGGGCTGGCTGCGGGTGATTGAAAGTTCGCTGGTCGGTCCGCTGATCGCGGTGGCAAGCTTCGTCTGCTCGGTCGGCAACGTGCCGCTGGCCAGCGTGCTCTGGAGCGGCGGCATCTCGTTTGGCGGCGTGATCTCTTTCATCTACGCCGACTTGCTGATTATCCCGCTAATCTTCATTTACCGGAAGTATTACGGCGGGCGGACGGCGGCGTACCTGACGGCGGTTTTTTATCTCGCAATGTCCGGCTCGGGGATCGTGGTGGACTTGTTGTTCACGGCGCTGGGGCTGGTGCCTGATGGCCCGCGTCCGCCATCAATGGTCAAGCACATGCACGTCACCTGGAATTACACAACCTGGTTCGACCTCGCGGCGCTGGTGGTCGCGGCGGTGCTCGGTTGGCGGCACTTAGCGGGCAAAACTGCCGGTGCTGGGGAAGGGGGAGGAGCCCATTGTGAACATCACGGTCACTAATCCCCCCCGCCAGACGGCAATTATCCAAGCCACCCGCGCAGCCCGGCCAGCGGCGTGGAGAATATGGTGGATGTGGCCGCACTTGTGGAGCCTCGACGCGCCGCTGGTGGCGGTCGTCTGGCAACACTGGTGGGCACATGCCGCCCGGGTAAACCTGCCGCTGTCGCGCGACATTACGCTGGGTTTGGCGGTGTGGTTGATCTATTTGGCCGACCGACTAGCGGACGTCGCGCGGGCGGGTCCGCTGGGTTGGCCGGAGTACGGCACGGCGCGCCATGCCTTCTACGCCCGTGCCCGCCGGGCCGCCAGCGGCCTCGTCCTCGTCTTGTCATGCGCGCTGACGGTGCTCACGCCGATGACGCTGTCGGCGCGGGAGTTCGGGATGGGCTTGGGGATGTTGGGGGCGGCGGGTGGATATTTCTGGTTGGCGCACCGGTGGTCAGCGCCTCGTTGGACGGCAATTTTGCCAAAGGAAGCAGCGGTCGGCGGGTTGTTCGCGCTTGGAACAGCTTTATTTGTGCTTTGCTGTAAGGGACGGGCGGATGGGGAATTAGTGACACTCATGCTGATGACAGCGGTCGTGTTCGCCCTGAACTGTGCGCTGATCAGCCGTTGGGAAGCGTGCGAGCGGGATCGGCGTGACCCGTCCTCGCTCCAGAACGCATTCCCGCGGATGACGGCGCAATTGGGCCGGGTTGGCCTGTGGCTAGCGGTCGCGGCGGGGGGCGTCGCGCTGCTGGTGAGATCAGACAGCTTGCTACCGGTCGCCGTCAGCGCTGGCGGGTTGGCGCTGCTGGACCTCTACCGCAACCGGTTCTCCGCTGATGCCTTGCGCGTCCTAGCAGATTTGATGTTACTGACGCCCGTGTGTTTCCTGCTCGTGTCCACTTGAGCCGGGTGCCCTGCCTGAAGCAAAGCATGCAAACCGGACGAGAAAAAGCGTTGTCAAGCCGGGCAATCCGGTGAATGATAGTTTACCCCTGCCATGAACCCTCTTCCTTTTTCAGTATCCCCGTCCCGGCGCGGCTTCCGCACGTTGGCCTTCACGCTAATCGAGCTGTTGGTCGTCATTTCCATCATCGCGGTCTTGGCAGGCCTGTTGCTGCCGGTGGTCAACACAGTGATGAAAAATGCTCGCAAGGTCGCCACGCGCGAAACAGCGACGCAGATCGTCACTGCCGTAAACAGCTATCAGACCGAGTATAGCCAGCTTCCTGTTCCCAATACTGTGACCGCCGGGCAGGACTACACCTACGGGGTAGCGAGCAATGGGAACGCGGACAATCATAACCTTGACCTGTTCAACGTGTTGCGTGCGCTCAATCATCAAGACACCACGTCGCCCACGGGTACTTTAAACTCCCGGCGCATCTCTTATTTCGAAGCACGTAACGTCAAGAGCTCTGGCGCGCCAAAGGACGGGTTTATCCTTTCCGGCACGCCCATGGGTAACAAAAACGTGCCCCTCAAGGCGGGTGATCTGATCGATCCGTTCGGCAACATGTATTGCGTGCGCATCGACGCCAATTATTCCAACGTGTTAGTTAATCCTTACAGCGATGCTGGCCAAAACGCGAGCGACACAGTCACAGGCGCGGCTGGGGGCGATGACGCGGGCCAGGCTAAGTTGCAGTTGCGAACCGCTGTGGTCGCTTATTCCGTGGGAGAAGATGGGCAGGTAGGCGACAAGGGGGCCGTTGGTACGCCGCCATACTCGCCGACCCCTGGCGATGACGTGGACTCTTGGCAGTGAAGTCGGGCAATCGACCAGTTTGGTCAAGGATTTTCGCGGGTGTAGTTCAATGGTAGAACGCCAGCTTCCCAAGCTGGACACGAGGGTTCGATTCCCTTCACCCGCTCCCCTCTTGCAAGTGCTGAGCTGGGACAATCTGGAAAATACATGCAGGTCGTTGTCCGGTCAGGTTGGGCGTGAGGTGCACCAGCTGCATCATTGGAGATTTCCTTGACCCTCGCGGTGAAATGGAGTTTTCGGCGCGTGTGGGTCGGGCAAACCAGAGAGTGCGTCACGCAAAAATGAAGTCAAATGTGCAGCGGGGGTGTGCAGAGTTTGTTCGTTGCATTCTAGTACCAGTGAGTCCGCCGCGTACACGTCGGCATCGAAATTGATCGGTGGGGTAGGAGCACCGACCGTGAACGTTTGGCCGTCTGACCAACATTTTTTCGAGTTCCGGTAATAAAAGTAAAAATCCGCTTCGGAAAATTGCCGCGAGGCATCAAGAATCTGGAGGATTTTGCGCGAGAAGCTGCCGCCCACCACGACCAAGTTCGGCCGGGCCGTGGCGCGCGGCGGCGACGGCGGGACCGTGATGCTCGTGGTCGGGTAACTCCACCGCGAGACGACGTTGACGAGATTGAACAGATCGCGGTCCTGGCCTCCCGGACGGGTCGAATCGGTCGCGATGCAACCCTGGATGGGACGCACTGCCAGACCCTGACGGGCAAGCTCATCCAACAACGCGTTTGCGGTGGCCAGGGCGGCAGGGTCGCTCCAATGCGTGCCACCGCGGGGAAAAACTGGCGTGGTGGCGGTCGGCCTGAGTGCGGCGGTGATGCGGTGGCCGTCCACGTACCGGATGTCACTTTGGTTTAGCAAAGGCAGGAGCAGGTCGTAATAGCGTGGCTCGGGGCGACGCCTAGCTTGCCAGGCGGGCGGCAAATCTTCCGGGTAGACGGCAGCTTTACTAGGCGTGATCACTAACGCAAAAGCCACGCCGCGCGTAGCGCAAAAATCCTGCATCCGTCGGAGGTTGTCCACGAAGAGCACAAGGTTACGAGAATCTCCTCGCTGTAGACAGTATTCCTCGGCGTACACCGACTCGAAAAGGTTGAGGTTTCGACCGACAATCACCCCGGATGAGGCCGTGTGAAAGACGCGCAGATACAGCTCGTTGACCAATCGAATCATCGGCTCACGACCGAAGAAATTTTCGTCGTACATCCGGGCGGCGGCCTGCTGGTAGTGGGAGGAGAACAGACTTGCGCGTGACAAATCGACCGGAGCCTGTTTCGCCTGGATGCCACCAAGGGTGCGGTTTAATAGCCACGGGGGCGCGCGGTTGGCTACCGGCGGCAACCGCAGCAAACCGCCAAGCAGCAAGGGCAAAGCAATGCTCGCCAGCAGCGTGCACACGAGCGTTTTTTCCAGCCGGTGGGAGGTGGCAGTATTCATCGGACACGAGCAGAACGGAAAAGACGGCAAGCAGAAAGAGAGAGGGTGTGCGTTGGAGTGAGGGACCGCCTTTTGGATTAGAAGCGGAAATACAGGAACGGCTGGAACGCGCTGACGGCCATGCGTCCCACCGAGAGAAAGAGTAACAGGCCGCAGGCCGCCAGCGAGAGCACGCGGCGGCGGGGTGGCGACAAAAACTGGTGAGCAGCGATGTGACTGGTCAGCAAAGGGGATAGAATCAGGGCGCAGCCGAGGATGAGCATGATGATGGCGTCGGTAGCCACCGGCGGGAGACGGTTCCCAACGGCTTGGGTCGCGCCCGCCAAAGCGCGGAAGAAGTCCAGGGCATGCGTAAACTCTGGACAGCGGAAAAAGACCCAGGTGAGCATCACCAGCAGGAAAGTCAGCGCAATATTCACAACGGTGGGTAATGCCGGCTGCCACCGGAGCCAGCAGGCCCGGTCGGCCACCAGAAACAACCCGTGCGCGCAACCCCAGAGGACGAAGTTCCAAGACGCGCCGTGCCAGAGTCCCGACAGCAGGAAACAGAAGCAGAGGTTGGCGTAGGAACGGGCCTCTGACACGCGGTTGCCACCCAAGGGGATGTAAAGGTATTCCTTGATCCAAGTGGAGAGCGAAATGTGCCAGCGGCGCCAGAAGTCCGTGAAGCTGGTGGCCAGATACGGGTCGCGGAAATTTTCCAACAACCGGAAGCCCAGCATGCGCGCGAGGCCAATCGCCATGTCCGAATAACCCGAAAAATCAAAGTAGATCTGCAACGTGAAGCAGAGTAATCCCAGCCAAGCGGTCCCGGTGTCCAGCGCGTCGCGCGGCAGGCCGAAGGCGCGGTCGGCCACGGGCGCAAGTGCGTCCGCGAACAGCACCTTTTTAGCGAATCCGTGGATGAACCGGATCAGGCCGTCCCGCACGTCCTCGTAGCGGTACGACGGGCGGACGAGTTGCGCGGCAATGTCATGATATTTGACGATGGGACCAGCCAGCAGCTTCGGAAACAACAGGACGTAGTTGAGGTAGTCGAGTAACGCCGCCGCCGGCGCAGCCACGCCGCGGTATAGATCGATGAGATACGTGATTTTCTCGAAAACGATGAAGGAAACGCCCAGGGGTAAAACCATCGTGGACAGGTTCAACCACGGCGAAGCCGTCAGACCCAACAGCGCGCGGAAATTGCCGACTGCAAAGGCGACATACTTGAAGTAGATGAGCACTCCGAGATTCGCCGCCACGCCGATGCCAACCAGGAGTTGCCGCGAGCCGTGTCCCGGGGACAACGCATAGATTCGGCGACCCAGCCACCAGTCCGCCAAGGCTGAAACGAGTACAACCCCGACGAAAACCGGTTCGCCCCACGCGTAAAACACGAGGCTGCCGATGAACAACGTGGCGCGGCGCACCGGAAGCCGCCAGTAAGCCGCCAGAAAGACCGGCAGAAAAACGAACAGGAAGAAGGGGGTCGTAAAAAGCATGGGCCTGGCGCAGGCGGTCCGTAGGCGAAGGATCTTTCGTCAGCATCGCCGGGTCAGCCCGCAGGCCTACGCTGCCAAATGGCGGACGATGCGGGCGGAAGAATGTGGAGGTGCATGGTGTAATCCTGCAGGTGATGACGTTGCCAGAGTCCAAAATTTCGTGCAAGCGCCGCCTGGGATAGGCGGATCTGCGATCTTTCGCCAGCGGGAATTTGGGACCAGGTGGAAAGTGGCGGCACTCCGCCGGAAGCGGTTTCGACTCTCTGCTTAGCCCGGATATTTCACGGCTGTTATCGGGGAAATACATGATCGGGTCATGGACCATTTTTCTCGGTGATTTTGTGTTGGCGGCGGTGGCTTCTTTGGTCACCAGGTAGCGCGGGTTCTTGCCCGTGTCGGTGTGCTCGGCCGTGAGGATGATGCGCCCCGGCTTGTCCCAGGAGAGGGGTAAAAAAAGCAGTAGTCCCCATAGTAGCCGTTGAAGCAGCGGCCCTCCTGGCGGCCGCGCACGCGGTCATCGGGTTGTTGTAGCCCATCTGAGCCGCCGTCTTTCCAAGGTCTTGGTACTTGGCGAAGTGCCACGTACCGAAAGAGTGCCGTAAACCGTCGTGAGGCCAGTTGTCGTAGAGACCTACCTGCTTTCGTAACTCGTTCCAACGCTTTTGGTATTGATTTGGCTGGATCAACCCCTTGTGCGAACAATACGGCAGCAACCACGCTTGCTAGTTCGGCACGGTCTCAACGACGCGTGGCGCGTGGTGTGTTCTGCTTTGTCTTCCCAAAGTTGGCACCGTGCGAGGTCGATCTGCTCGAAATTCAATTCGGCCATTTCACAAGAACGCAGTTCGGCGAAAAGCTGGATGGCGACGCAGAGTAGCATTTTTGCGTCTGCTGCCTGGAGCAGGACTTTCGCCTGCGGGGCCGGCAAATACCCAGTCACCGGTTTGCGCTCAATCGCTCGCTCCATGCGAGAGACAGGGTTGGTCTCGCACCAACGGCGGCTGACGGCAGGTGCGAAGGGTGAAGAGAGGGTACGAAGCCGGTTGTTGCGAGTGGTAGGGGAACGTGGATCGCGGTTAGCCTAGCTTTCCACCTCGTCCGGTGTCACATCCTCAACCAAGCGGGTGCAATACCGGTCGGCAAAGTCTCCACAGATCAACCGTAGGTCTCTCAAGTACAGTTCCGAGCGACCCGCCGACTTCTTCGCCGGGAGGAGCTAGGCTATCAGTTCGGTGACCGTGCAGCTTTTTTGAGCGTTCTGCCGGTGTTGCACAAAAAACGTGATGGCTTCGGTCAACGTCGTCTGCAAAGGTTGCAGGCGTTCCGCACAAGCGAAGGCCTCCTGCCGAAGCGGTTCAGGTATTTGGAGCAGTCGCGTTCCAAAGTTGTCTTTCTGGACCTGAAGGTCTGCCGCGTATGTCTGGCCTCCTTACGGGTGGCGAAGATCTCCGCACACGGCTGCCCCCATTGAGTTCAGGGGGCACGGTGACCTGGAACTTGTATCTGGGGTGTTTGGTCGGGCGGACGCAGATAAAGGGGGTCGCTTGGGCACGCCGGTACCATAGGAAAACCGGTATCCATTTTGTAAAAGTCGGGCCTTGCCTGAGCAAATCGGCATCGGAAACGATGAAAATCTGGCAACAATCCGGCAACAACCCAGACCTCACTCGCTTGATTAAGAGACTTTTCTTTGTGCAGACTAGACGAAAAAACTACTGCAAACGAAGGATTTATAAAGGTGCCGACACCGGGACTCGAACCCGGACGGGGATTTCTCCCCAGCGGATTTTAAGTCCGCTGCGTCTGCCATTTCGCCACATCGGCTATTGCCCCTGTTTACCTTCCAGCACACAGTTTACCTGCGAAGTTTCCGTGCTGTCCCGAACCACCGCAAGCGCAAAATTCTCGCAGACCCAACACGGAAACCTGTCAGGTTGGTCCGTCCGAGCGAACGCTTTCGCACGAGCTGAATGGCGGTTAGCTAAAGTAGGGTTATTGACCTTCAGTCAAGTAATATCCCGGTGTGGGAAGGGCAACTCTGAACCCAGCCAGAGAGACTTCAGTAGACCCCGGGTTTGTCCCACTTGGCAGAGTTCCGTGCGGACTACCCGCTCCAAATGCCAGACGTTTTCGGGCACGAAGTTGGCCAGGCGGTCGTACTTGAGGTAGCTCCAGACGAACTCCACCGGGTTGAGCTGCGGGGTGTAGGCGGGCATGGGTTCAACGTGCAGGCGTGGGTAAGCGGCCAGGAGATCCCTGACGGGTCCACCCCGGTGGCTGCTGCCTCCGTCCCAGAGCACGATGACCTCTCCGCGCAGGCGCGAGAGTACCTCTTCGCGTAAAAAGGCCGCGATCATCTCCGCGCCAAAGTAGCGCCGGGCGTCAGTGCGAAAGTGCAGGCCCAGGCGGCAGCGATGAGGCGCCACGCTCCACGCGGCCACCACGGAGACCTTGTCGCGGTGGCGACCCCAGGTGCGCAGGGTCGGCGTGCGTCCGCGCTTGGCCCAAGTGCGCCGCACCAGCGGGTTGAGAAAGAAGCCGCTCTCATCGATCAGCACGAGGTGAGCGCCATCCTGCCGGGCTTTTTTTGCAGGCGTGGCCAGTCCTCGGCCACCCAGCGCGCCACGGCTGCGGCATTCTGTTCACGGGCGCGGGTGGCGGGCTTTTGCGCCATGCGGCGGCGGGCGCGCAGCCAGGTTGCCAGGTAATTCGAGTGGAAGCGCACGCCTAGGCGCTGCCAGATCAAGACGGCCAGGCGGCGGCAGGTCCATAATTCGTCGGCAAAGCCGAAACGGCGCGGGGACTGGTCCACCCAGCCCAGAACCACTTTCTCTTGTTGCCGAGAGAGCTTGCGCGGGCGGCCTGCCACCGGTTTAGCGGTCAGCGCTTTCATCCGTCCCTTGGGTCCACAAGCTTTGACCCAGCGGTTGACGCTACGCTTATCCACCCCGAAAAACGCCGCCACCTCGTTGGAACTGTAGCCTTCCAATACGCGCGTCACTGCCAGCCGCCTGCGCCGCTCCAACTCCGCCGCACTGCCTTGACTTCGCATGCCGCCATCCTAGCATCAAAGCCGTCTTCTACCCGGGACTTTACTTTTCTGAAGGTCAATAGGGTCGATGCGAGGGCTGGTTATGCATCACTCTGCGCGTGATGGTCGACTCATTGTCATTGAGCGCTATTAGGCAGACTGTTCAGTTGTGCCCGCTAGTCGGCGTCGTTGCCGAAGGAAAGCACGGCTGCCGTCCCTGCTGCCTTGGCCCCGCGCATGGAACAGACCACCATCAACATCACCGCTGCTCCCAATGATAGTGGAGAAGCGAGATATTTCTTCGTGGCAGGCTCTGAGACCGGCACAATCATGGCGTCGGATACCTCGATAATTCACTCGTGAAAGTTGTCCAACTAGACCCCGGTCAATTCTCAACCCGCCGCTGCGTGTGCGAGCTGGAAGGAGGAGTCATTTACGAAACGGAATTGGGTGAACTTTTCCATGTGATTGAAGACGAAAGTACGATCGCTTGGCTGCTGGAAGAAGAGGCTCTCCCAAGCGCGCGGTTAATCAATGTGTTGGAGTTCGACACCGCCACTGAGCGCGCAGCCCATCTGCAACAACGTTTCGGCCGTCAGCGCATACTCTGACCCCACCTGCCTCAGGACACGCAAAAAAAATCCTCGTCTTGCCCGAAAGTGCCCCGCTTGCAAAACGGGCCTGGCTGCCCACCTAATTCGTAGGTCTCCGCCGCCCCCGCCGCTCCGCACGCCGGACACGCCGCCGCTGGCCGTTCGGAGTCCAGCAAAAACTCCTCCCCGCATGCCAGGCACAGGTGCGGCGAATCGTTGCCGACGCAACGCGCGAGCGCCTCGTGGTCGGGGTGATAGGCGTAATGCTTGGTCCCGGCGGCGTCGAAATAATACGGATTGCCGTCCGACCACGCCGTCACGGCGCGTCGGCAACTTCCGCACACAAAACGCACGGCTTCAGCCATGCGGGCAACTTCGTGGGTCCTCGCCGGGTGCGCAACCGCGCCGCGTCCACCGAAAAATCCGCTTTCCGAACAGGGCATTTTCTGCTTGAATCCCGCCTTGTAGCACCTACTCCAAATCCCAAGCATGAAGCTCCGTTCCCTTTCGCTCCTCGCCGTGGCTGCCGCGGCAGTGGCGCTCAATTTCCTGACCGGCTGTACCACCGACATGACCGTCGGCGGCAGTGGTCGCGCGTATAACCCCGTGGCCTACAAGCCGCATAACCCCGGCGCGGTCCGCGTTAAAGTGTCGCTCAGCAAGCAGGTGGTGTATGTGATGGAGGGCAGCAAGCCGCTCCTCGTCGCTGCCACGACCATTGGCATCCCCGCCAAGCCGACTCCCAGGGGCAATTTCACGATCTATAACAAAATCGCTAGCAAGCGCAGCGGCTCCTACGGTTTCTACCGCAAAGGCGGCGTCGTCACGCCCGCCGAGGCCGGGCACGGCTCCGGCGAGTACGTCGGTTACCCGATGCCCTTCTGGTGCGAGTTTTCGCCGTCCTACGGGTTCCACCAGGGCTACGTCTGGCCTTCGCCGCGTTCGCACGGCTGTCTGCGCCTGCACAAGAATGTCGCGCCGAAGTTCTACGCGCTCGTCCACAACGGCACGCCGGTCAACATTGCCCAGACGCAGCCCGAGGATGCCACCATCGGCGCGAACATCCAGCGGCCCATGGATTATAATGATCCCGATCCTGCCGCGTCCTTCATGGCCTCCCCGCAGGTGTTCCAGGCACCCCCCGGCGGCGGCTTGACGCCGTATTGAAAAGATTAGAAGTGAAAGTCGGAATGCAGAGGTGGGGGAGCGGCGGCTCAATCCCTTAACTTCTGCATTCTTCATTTTCCCCGCCGCCTGCCTTCTGCATCTTTCCGCGTTTTCACTTCCGCCTTTCCCTCTGACTTCCGCCTTCTCCTGTGCTAACCTCCCCCCTGCGTTTTTCTTAGCATGAGCACTTCCACGTCCGTCGAACCCCCTCCGTCCGCACCCGCCGCCACGCCCGAGGCGCGCAAGCGCATCAACCTACGCACGCCGGACATCATGGCCTCGGTGCAGGCGCAGGTGGAGAGTCATTACCGCAGCGAACTGGTCGAAAAAATCCGTGCGCGGGGTGGCATCATGTCCGCCGCCGGGCTGACGGTGCGCTTGGCCAAGCAGTTCGGCTTTTGTTACGGCGTCGAGCGCGCCATCGATCTAGCCTATGCCGCCCGCACCAGCAAAGAGTTCGAGGGCAGGCGTTTGTTCATCCTCGGCGAGATCATCCACAACCCCGAGGTCAACGCGCAGATTCGCGCCTTGGGCATCAAGAACCTCATTGGCCCCAAGCGCGAGGCCGAGATTGACGACTTGACGGCAGAAGACGTGGTCATCGTCCCGGCGTTCGGCGCGGAGGTCGCCATCGTGGAAAAGATCAAGGCGCTGGGCTGCTACATCGTGGACACGACCTGCGGCGACGTGATGAGCGTCTGGCGGCGGGTGCGCTCCTACGCGGCGGATTCGGTCACGAGCATCATCCACGGCAAGGCCCAACACGAGGAAACCAAGGCCACGGCCTCCCAGGCGCGCAGCAAGGCGGGCCGGGGGCATTACCTCGTCGTATTAACCTTGGAGGAAACGGACTACGTCTGCGATTACATCCGGTACGGCGGCGACCGCGAGGCGTTTTTGCAGAAGTTCGCGCACGCGCATTCCGAGGGCTTCGACCCCGAATTGCACCTCAAGACGGTGGGCGTGGCCAACCAGACGACCATGCTGCGCGGCGAGACGGAAGAGGTCCAACGGCGCATCCGTCAAGCGATCACCGACCGCGACGGCCCGGAGAGCGCGGCGAGCAACTTCCGCTTTTTCGACACGATTTGCGGCGCGACACAGGAACGGCAAGACGCTCTGCGCGAGATGCTCCTGCTGCCGATGAACCTCTTGCTGGTGGTGGGCGGCTACAATTCGTCCAACACTTCGCACTTGGCGGAAATGGGACAAGCCCAGTTGCCGACGTACTTTATCCGCGACGCGAGCCGGTTGGAAAGCGAGCACTCCATCACGCATTTCGACCTCCACGTCGGGGATGAGGTGACGGTGGAAAATTGGTTGCCGGATGACGACATCGTCGTGGGCGTGACGGCGGGCGCGTCGTGTCCTAACCACCTCATCGAGGAGACGATAAAGCGGTTGTTCGCCTTCCGGGGAATTAACGCGGCGGAATTGGTTTAAACGCGCGAAGATACGTCGCAGATAACGCAGATGACGCAGAATCAAGACCCAGCGGCGAGTGCCGGGGTAGGCCGCCTGCCCAAAAGGTAGGAAAGAGCGTAGTAAGCGAGCGCGATCAGGAGCAGGTATTTGAACCCGACGATCAGCGAGAAGTATTCGCTGAGGCCGCCCAGGATGATTCCGGCGATGTTCGAGCCGAGGTCCACGTCGGGCTGGCGGCTATCGCGGAAACTCGTGCTGAAGATGATGCCCGCGAAGTACACCGGAACGAAGACCGTCGCGCAGGCGGCGATTGTCCGGCCCGCGCCAGCGCCGAGGGCCAGGAAGCTGGAAAGCGGGAGAAAGACGTTGAGCAGCAGCGCGGCGGCGAGGGCGGCGTAAAAGGGCCAGAGGCGATGGGGGCGGAAACGCTGGACGGTCAGGTTGCTCAGGAGGACCATCGTCAGGATGGCCGCGAAGACAACGGAGTTGACCACCCAGGTCGCGCCGAAGAGGAGGGCCATCTGGACGACGCCGCGCGTCTCCAGCAGCATGAACCCAGCGCCCAGGAAGAACATCTGGCCGTTGGGGCGTATCCGGCGCACCGGGGCAAAGACCAGAAGGATCAGGACGGAGAGCGTGCCAATGAGGAGCATCCCGGTAACGCTGGGCTTGAAGGGGATGCCGCGCTCCTTGAGGTAGAGGAAGGGCCAGTCGTCGCTCGGCAGGAGGTTGGTTGTGGAGGTATCGACTGCGGCGGAACCGATCAATCCGGTGGAATTCGCGGCGGCGGAAAGGGGCATCTCCTGGGGCTGCGCGAGGGCTTGGCGGATGGATTCCAGGGCGGGCGAGGGACCATTGCTCACCATCAGCACGGTGAAGTGATCCGCCTGGCTATCGCTCGGGCTGATTGCCTGCTGATACGGCAGCGAAATCACCACCGGCTGCACGCCAAAGACCTGTTCGGCCATCTTGGCCAGGCGCGCGACGATCCAGCCCTGCCGGTAATAATTGTACATCACGAACATGCCGCCGGGCTTCACCTTGGCGCGCACGTCGGCGAAGGCTTCCTGCGTGAAGAGGAAACTTTCCAGACGCAGGCTGGAGTAACCGGAGTGGAGCACGAGGGAGTCCACCAAGGCGTAGAGCGCGAGGTCGTACTGTCCCGGCGCGTGGCGAACGAAGGAGCGTCCGTCGTCGAAGTAGCGCGTGACGCGGTCGGTGGCGTCGTAGGGGCGGTTGGGGTGATCGGCCTGGCCGATGCGGCTGATGCGCTGGTCGATCTCGACGGCGTCGATGTGATGCACGCCCGCCGAGAGCGCGGCGGCCACGTCGTTGCCGCTGCCCGCGCCGATGATGAGCATGTTATCCACCGGCGGCTGGCCGACCTTGCGCAAGAGCTCGTGCGGGAGGACGTACGCGCCTTGGAAGGTGCGGATGTCGTGCATGTCCTGATGCGCGAGGTTGTTGACGTTGATGGCGCGGGTGAGCGGGTCGTAATGGATCTTGTAGTACGGCGACCAGAACGTCTGCCCGCCCGCCTCGTCCAAGCCGTAGGCGGAAATAGCAATCAGCAGCAACAGCGCAGTCTGGCAGCTGATTTGCAGCAGATTCCAGGGCCGCGCGAAGTAGAGTACCAACAGCGCGCTGAGCGCGAACCAGAGGTGGGGCGTGGTGTTGAAATACGACGCGAGGCCGAACGCGCCAATCCCGGCGAGGCTGCCGAGGATGTCCGCGCTGTAGGCGCGCACGCGGTCGGGCACGGCGTTGAACGCGCGCCCGAGCGCCTGGCCGAGGCCGACGAACATCGCGGTCACGAGGAGGAAGAAGACGGCGGCGACGGCCTCGACGGGGACGAGGAATTTGGACGGGTCCTTGGCGCGGTACTCGGTGCCGAAGTAGACGACCTGCGGCGATTTCTGGCTGCCCACGTCCACGGCAAACTGGCCGTAGTGATTGTACGCCCAAGCGGCCAGGAGGGCGGTGGCCACGGGCAGGAGAGGGACGGGCAAGACGGTGCGG
>CAXTBX010000120.1:0-14353 GCA_964242205.1 uncultured Chthoniobacterales bacterium | reverse complement strand
GCCGCCGGTAGACTCGGCGGCCAATCCGGCCATCCCGGGCAAACCGCCGAACCGGATCTGGTCGCCAGGCAATTCGAGATGCTCTTCGTCAGTGCCGGGACGAACGTCCCACACACGCCGCGGATCATGCTCGGCGTCTCCTGCCAAGCGGCGAGACGTTCGCGGTACGCCTCGCTGCACTCGGCTGACGCGTCGAGCATCGACCTCTACTATAATGGCGCAGTTCAAGAGGCTGAATTACCCCGACTATTCCCGAGCATCTGGGACGACGTGAAAAACGGATTACAAAGCACGTTAAGGCATAGGTGAAGCGGGCGGTATCTTCCCGGTCGAGTACCCGCTTCCGCTTTCAGACATGGTCGCCCGTCAGGTTGATGTATTTCCGACCAAGCGGGGACAAGTGACGCAAGACTCATGAAACTGGCGTTGGCCGGTTTCGCTGACGCCGCCGCATACGTTTCATCGTGGATGTACCGAGCCTGCGACCACGAGAGCTTCGCGTAGGTGAAGCCCGGGCAAGACTCCGTCATCTTGTGCATCGCCCCCCGGGATGGAACTGTGTCCGCACGGAAGCAGCGATCGCTCGGATGGCTTTTGACGCGCACGCATGGGCACGGAAGCACACATCGACCCCGGCGCCTGCCCGGCAGACGCACATCATCAAAGTCCGCACAGGAAGCCGAGTAGCGCGGCGTTGAAAGCCGCTGGCGCCTCGCGCTGGGGCCAGTGGCCGACGCCCGGTAGTTCGACAAAGCCACGCAGTCCCGGCAGGGATGCGCGCAAATCCGCTTCGGTCGTCCGGCGCATGGTATTGATTCCATCCGCTTCGCCGACCAGGAAAAAGGAAGGTTGCCGGATGAACGATCCTTTGAAGGCCCGCGCCAGATCGTAGAACAATTGGATCGAGCGATAGTAGTTAAGAGGGGCGTGAAAACCGGTGCGCTGGAACTCGGCGACCGTGTAAGCGACATCCTCCGGGTCAGCCCAAGCCGGGCAGGCGACCGGCGCAGGACGCACCATGCCGTCGGTCCCGCCAAATGGGTTCCAGCGCTCGGCCGGGGGCGGCGAGCCCGACGACCAGTACAGGAACGCGGGGTAAGTGACCGCCGCGTCGGCCCAGCGGGCATCGGCCTCTGGCTGGATCTGGTCGAACATGTAGAAGTTCTTGGCACCGGCAGCGGCCATGTTCTCCAGCAAGCTCGGCCCGCCCAGCGGCAAAAACGGCACGCTGACCCCGAAGACGGCGGTGAAGCGGTCAGGCCGCAGCAACGCGGCGTTCCAGGCGATGTTCGCGCCGAAATCATGGCCGACGATGGTCACCTGCGTCAAGCCCAGCGCGTCGAGCAGGCCAACCAGGTCGCCGACGGTGTGAAAAGGCGTGTAGAGCAGCGGGTCCGTAGGAGCCGAGCTGCGGCCGTAGCCGCGCATGTCCAGCGCAATGGCTCGGTACCCTGCGGCGGCGAGCGCCTCCATCTGTAAGCGCCAGCCGCGCCAGAGGTCGGGAAAGCCGTGGCAGAGCAATACGGGCTTGCCCTCGCCGAGTTCAACGACGTGCAACTCGACCTGATCAATTTGAACTTGGGAATGCTTCATGGGCACGGGTTTCAGGGGTGCGGAGAAATTGCGTGACGGTTAGGCCCGCTCGCCGGAAGCACCTGGAAGAATGCTCGGGACGGGGCTGAGCAGAGCGAAGACAATGCGCCGAAACTTCTCCAACGGCTCGGGGCTGCGGTCGACCTTCATGCGCAGCAGAGTCCCATGCCACGCGGCGAGTAGCATGGTCGCCAGGTCGTCGGCGTCGCAATCATCGCGCACACTTCCAGCGGCTTGGCCAGCGCGGACGGCTGCGGCGAAACGCTGCGTCAGCCGACGAAGGATCTGAGACAGCCGGCTTCGAAGAGTTTCACTGTGTTCGGCGGCTTCGAGGCTCAGATTGCTGACCAGGCAGCCGTAACGCCAGCCAGCGTCGGCTAGCCGGCCGGTGATCGCGTCGAAGTAGGCGTGTAGCCGGTCGAGCGGTGAGCGAGCCTGATCGTCAAGCGTTGCTTCCATGATGGCTTCAAGCTGCTGAAAATAACGGTCCAGCACGGCCAACCCAAACTCTTCCTTGGAGCGGAAGTGGTTGGTGAATGAGCCGAGTGGCACACCGGCCGCGCGGGCAATGTCACGGACTCCGGTGGCGGCAAAGCCGTGCTCATGCAGCGTGACAACCCCCGAGGCCAAGAGCCCTTCGCGATGAGATAGGCGTGCCATGCTTTATCAATACGGACGAACGTATTGCTTGTCAATATCAGGAGAAGGTGAGGCCGACGTAGAAAACGGATTACAATGCACGTCAAGACATTCGGACAGGACGTGACGGGCGGTACCTTCCTGGTCCGACAACCCGGTTTGCTTCCAGGCGGAGTCGCCAGTCAGGTTGATGTGTTCCCAGCAGAGTGTACCCGAGGCCGCGCAGGCCATGATCGACCAAACGGCGCGGCTGCTGCCGCGCGTCAAGATCACCGAACTGCTCTTGGAGGTGGACGCGTGGACAGATTTCACCCGGCATTTTACCCATCTGAAAACCGGTGCGAGAGCCATGGACAAAACATTGTTGCTCACGACGATCTTGGCGGACGCGATCAACCTGGGACCGACCAAGATGGCGGAGTGTTGCCCCAGCTTTACCTATGCCAAGCTCTCGTGGTTGCAGGCGTGGCACATCCGGGATGAAACGTACTCGGCGGCGTTGGCGGAATTGGTTAACGCACAGTTCCGCCATCCCTTTGCCGCCCAGTGGGGAGATGGCACGACCTCCTCATCCGATGGACAACGCTTCAAGGTGGGTGGTTGGGCCGAGAGCACCGGACACATCAATCTAAACTATGGCACTGAACCCGGCCAGGCGTTCTATACCCATGTCTCCGACCAGTACGCTCCCTTCAGCACGAAGGTGATCAACGTGGGGGTGCGCGACTCGACCTACGTGCTCAATGGCCTGCTCTACCACGAACGAGATCCCGCGCTTGGTTCCCGAGGTGATCGCGCAGATCGTGCAAGGCTTGCGTCCGCGCGGACGAGCAGTCGCCCGGCTTACGGTTGTGCCGACCTCAACGGCTGCTCGAACGGGCGTCCGTGACCGAGCTTGGCAAGCAGCGAGGGCATGCTCACTTTCAATCTCTCTCGCTCTCTGTTCCGGTGAGCAGCGCAGGCTGGCACCCTCATAAATGGAGCGAATAGTTCTTAGTCAGGCCATTCAACAAGAGCAGGCTCAAATTTTGGGGGGCGGTGGTAGGAAAGGACGGGCAGGTGAGCTTGAGGCTAATCACCCCATGGATAGCCGCCCAGCAGGCTTCCGCCAAGGCGATAGCACTCGCTTCCAGACGGGCCGTACCGCCATCCGGCAACGCCCGCGCCGCGTCCACCAAGAGCCGGTAAGCCTGCGTCGCCGGATCGTCGGCGGGCCGCTTGGCGAACACCGCCGCCAGATACTCGGGCTCGCTCACGAAGATCAACCGATAGGTCTCCGGCTGGGTCAGGCCGAACTCCAGGTAGGCCATGAACAACGCCCGCAGGTTGGCGGCCGGGTCGGCTTCTTCGCGCACGGCGGCTCGCAGACAGGTCAGCAGTTCACGGTAGCCTTGCAAGCAAAGCTCGCGGCTGATGGCTTCGCGGTTCTTGAAGTACAGGTAGATCGTGCCCGGCGCGTAGCGCACCATCGCCGCCAGCTTGCGGATGGAGAGAGCCGCGAAGCCTTGCCGCACGATGATGCGCCGCGCCGCCTGCAGAATCCTGGCGCGCGTGGCGACCACGTCCTGGGCGCGTTGCGCCCGCTTGCGGAGTGAAGCTTGCGCTTGACGTTTCGTGGTTGCGGCCATACGATGAACATCGTTCACTGAACGCTGTTCATCAAGTCTGTCTCTTCATGGCGGAACTTCCACTGACAACTTTCCACCCAACTTTCAGAATCTCTATGCCATCCACTCAAAACCGCATCGCCCTCGTCCTTGGAGCCACCGGAGGCATCGGCGGAGAAACCGCCTCGGCCCTGGCCCGCCACGGTTGGCACGTTCGCGCGCTCACCCGCAACCCGGAGGGTGAAGCCGCCCGCGGCCAACCCGACTGGGAATGGGTGCGCGGGGATTCCATGGACAGTGCTTCCGTGGTCCGGGCGGCGGCGGGTGCGTCCCTCATCGTCCACGCGGTCAACCCCCCGGGCTATAGGAACTGGGACAAGCTCGTCCTGCCGATGCTGGACAGCACAATCGAAGCAGCGCGCGCCGCCGATGCGCGCATCCTTTTGCCCGGCACGATCTACAACTATGGTCCGGACGCCTACCCGACCCTGCGCGAAGACTCCCCGCAACATCCCACGTTGCGCAAAGGCGAGATCCGGGTGCAACTGGAGCAGCGCTTGGAACAGGCCGCGAAGGAAGGCGTGCGCACGCTCATCCTGCGTCTGGGCGACTTTTTTGGCCCGCGGCCCGGCAACAACTGGTTTTCTCAAGGCCTGGTCAAACCCGGCCAGCCGGTGAAATCTGTCACCTACCCCGGCCAGCCGGGAGTGGGCCACGACTGGGCTTACCTGCCCGACGCGGGCGAGGCGTTCGCGCTCCTCGTGGAGCGGGAGGGCGAACTGGAGCCGTTTGCCCGCTTCCACTTCACCGGGCACTGGGACCCGGACGGCACAGCGATGGTCGCGGCCATCAAGCGGGCTGTCGGCAAACCCGACCTCATAGTAAAAAAGCTGCCTTGGTGGCTGCTCAAGCTGGCGGCACCCTTCAACGAGACCGTGCGCGAACTGGGCGAGATGAAGCTGCTCTGGCAGGCGTCCATCCGCCTGGACAACGCCAAGTTGGTGTCGTTTCTAGGCAACGAGCCGCATACCCCGCTCGACGAAGCCGTCGCTGTCACCCTCAAAGGCTTGAAGATCATCCCCTAGGCCGTGGAAGTCGCATCCGGTCACTCCGGCGAGAACCACTCCCCCCGGATTGGGATCAGCCATGGAACGCCCAGCGCCTTGGCTTTCTCGGCAAAACGTTCGACGGCTCGGGGTGTCTCGACGTACTCCGGCGGGTGGTGCAAGCTGTAGTGGATCGGCACGCAGAGCTTGGCGCGCAGCAAGTGGGCGGCGACGGCGGCTTCCTCGGACGTCATCACGGCAGGCGAAGGACTCGGTGGCTGCACCGCAGGGATCTGCACCAACGGTCCGTTGATGGGTAGAAACGCCACGTCGATGGGACCGACGGCCCGCACGATGGCCCACCAGTAGCCGTGGAACAATGTGTCGCCGGCGTGCAGGACGCGCTTGCCCCCGGCCTCCACGATCCAGCCGCGTTGCGGGTCGCCGAAGCCGTCCACGGAGGGCACGGCGACGAGGCGAAACGGCCCGGCTTCACGCGACTCCCACGGCGGCACGACCTCGGGCCGGAGACCGACCGCGCGGAACTGAGTCTCGGCCTGCTCGGTCAGGATCAAGTCGTTGCCCGTGCCGGGGTTCGGCTCGGGCCGGTACACGGGTGCGCCGGGGGCCAGCGCGGCGGCGAGCGCCACCGGATCGGCATGGTCGGAGTGCAGGTGCGTCACCAGGGCGGCGGTGGTCCCACCTAGCCTGGACGGAGCAACCATCTCCTTGCCCGGGATGAGCGGAAAGGCGTCCTGCAGGCAGTCGATGAGCAGGGTGTGATCCTCGTGCTCGATCTCCACGCCCGCCCAGCCAAGATGTCGTAGCCGCATGTCAGTTGCCTCCCTGGTTTTGGGCCGCCTTGAGGTGTTGGCCCAGGAATTCCCGCAGCGTCACTGGCGGGGTGCCCGCCAGCCGCTCGACCGTGGGTGTGACCAGGGCGTGGTAGCCCTGAGAGGCTTCCACGTCGAAGTTCACGATCACCTTGACCATATACGGCGGCAGCCCGGCGCGGGCGAGACCTTCCGCCAGGCCCTGCGGCGGCACCTCGATGTGTCGGATGGCCTTGCCGGTCACCTCGCTGAGAAGCGCCGCCAGTTCATCCTGCGTGACGGCGGCGGGTCCCGTGACATCAAGCACTTCCCGGCCCTCCGCTCCCACCAAGACCCCGGCGATGGCCCGGGCACAATCCTGGCGGGCGACGTAGGCACGGCCTCTGCCGCCCGTGGCGGAGAAGAGTTGGCCGCTGCCAATCACTTGCTCCGCGCTCATGAGAAGCAGTTCCATGTAGAGATGGTTGCGCAGGATCGTCCAGGTCAGCGGGCTGGCGAACAGGGCGGCTTCGGTCCAGAAGTGATCGTCGATAAGCGAGCCTCCCGCCGTCGGGTGCGGCGCGGGGGCCGAGGTGTAGACGAGGTGCTTGACGCCACTCTCTACAGCGGCAGCCACGGCAGCACGGTGCTGGGCGAGGCGCTTGCCGGGTACTTCCAGCGCGTCGGTGCTGATAAGGGCCAGCCGGTCCACGCCCGCCAGGGCGCTGTGCAGCGTGTCGGGCTGGTCGAAGTCGGCGGCGCGGGTTTCTACCCCGCGCGCTTTGAGGTGGGCGAGTTTTTCGGGGGTGCGGCTGGCCGCCACGACGTGGGTGGCGCCCAGGCGAAGCAGTTCCTCGACGACGGCGCGGCCGAGTTGGCCGCTGGCTCCGGTGACGAGCAGACGATCATGGAGGTGAATCATTTTTATAGGTTCCTTTCGAGCAGACACTCGTAAGTCAGCCGCAGGGTGCGCTGACGGTTCTATTGCGAGACTAGTCTAGACTAAAGACCAGTGCTATCGTGCGCAAGGAGGCAGCTTTTTGTGCCCGGTTACCTGAGAGGAACCACCCCCTTTCCCATCCGCCATGCCTGACCACTCACCTCGATCCCGAATGCTGCTCGTCGCCGCCCGCCACGCCGCCAGCGACGACCCGGGCAAGTGTCCCGTGCGCGACGTGCTCGATCAGCTCGCCGGCAAGTGGAGCACCCTGGTGCTGCTTTATTTGGAGGCCGGGCCGGGCCGCTTCGGCGCGTTGCGGCGCGGCGTGCCGCAGATTTCCAAGCGCATGCTCACGCAGACCTTGCGCGACCTGGAGCGCGATGGCTTCATCCGCCGCCAGGCGTTCCCGACCAAGCTGCCGAGCGTGGAGTACCGGCTTACCGTCCTGGGAGAATCGTTCCTCGGGCCGCTGCACGTGCTCATCCTCTGGGTGGAAGAGCAGCACGGAAAAATCCGACGGGCGCGAACCCGCTACGACTCGAAAGCCGCCTGGCCAGAAAGCTCGCACGTCGTTGGTAATGAGGATGGTTGACGAACGATCATCGCCGCCGTCGCCCGTGCCCTTGGCCGCGTCACCAGTTCATGACCGGCTCCGCTTTCGCCGCACCTTCCAAACCAACTGTATCAGACCATGCCAGAAATCCGCATCATCGCCCAAGCTGTCCCCAAACCGGGGAATGAACAAAAGGTCAAAGAATTGCTGCGCGGGATGATCGCGCCGTCACTCGCCGAATCCGGAGTGCTGACCTACGATTTACACGAAACCGGCGATGGGAAGCGGTTCTATTTTTTCGAGGCGTACGCGAGCCCGGCGGCCTTTGCAGAGCACAAAGCCTCCACACATTTCCAAAGTCTGAGCAGCGTCCTGCCAGACCTGCTGGCCGGGCCGTTGGAGATCATCGAACTTACCCAGGTAAAATAGCTTTTCGGTTCGCCTGGAAAACGGCGCTCGTTCCATGTCTTCCCAAATCACACGGAGATTAGATGGGCAGGAAGTAACGGCGCGGTCGCGTTATCTGCGCGCAAAGCGAGTTATGCCTGATGGACGTGAAAGAAGCTAACCGTTCCCGCACGCTGGATGCGCCCTCGTGGCTGTGGACGAGCGTGGGCCGGGTGTCGGGCGGGATCATGACCGCAGCTCTGAGCCGCAGCGTTACCAGGTGAGTGGCTCGAACTTGGTCACGGCACCCGGCCACGCCCAGCAGCAAGTTGCAGAGGTCAAGCTGTCCCGAGAGACTCCCGATATTTGACTCGAGAGGCTGTCCTCTGGATGAAAAAGGCGGCACGAGCGGCACCATTGTGCCAGAAACTCTTCTCATGAATTAGCGTGCCAAAATGGAGAGTTGAGATGAGTTCGTGACACAGTCCACATCTGTACATCTGCTAGTGAAGATGCCTGCCTAGCTGTACGGTCCCGGAGAGTCATGGTGCAAGTTTCTCCCGCGAGTGGGAGCATGCACTATGGCATCCAGACGCGCCGGAAAGCTTGCAGGCAAGCGGGTTCGTGCCGTTTTTCTGGGCCTTCCACTTCGGGCAGCGGATAAACTACGTCGGCCACGCGTCCGCCTGGGACGAGGTGACAGGATACGGCGGTCATCATCGGCTAGCCGCCGTTTCTGCGGGGTGACGCTTCTCATACAGCCAACCGCGATCTGGCCTGGCGAATCCGGGGAACATCCATGGGCAACCAAGAAGATCGAAATGCCGCGGCATCCCCCGGACTCCCGCCGGACCACTCGTCCTCGACGCAGCCGGGCGGAAAAATTCGTAAGGACCGCTCCATTTTCCATCCGGTTCACTGACGGGCCGAAGCTCCGGACGTTCGACGCGTGATCGGCGGCCAGTAGATCGCCCGGCCACTCACTCACTTCCATGTGGATCGTCATTCTTGCCCTGCGCCGGCCCTACACCTTCGTGGTGATGGCGCTGCTGATCTTCGTGCTCGGAGGTCTGGCGGTTTCCACGATGTCCACGGACATCCTGCCCAACGTGGACATCCCGGTGGTCAACGTGATCTGGACGTACACGGGCCTCCCACCCTACGACATGGAAAAGCGCGTCATCACCGTGTCCGAACGCGCCATGACGACCACCGTCGACGGCATCGAGCACATGGAAAGCCAGTCCATGAACGGCATCGGCATCATCAAGGTGTACTTCCAGCCGGGCACCAAGATCGAGGGAGCCATCGCGGAGGTCACTTCCGTCCAGCAAACGGTCCTGCGCGTGCTGCCGCCCGGCATCACGCCGCCGCTCATCGTTCGCTACAGCGCGAGCAGCGTGCCGGTGCTCCAGCCCTCGGCCTCCAGCAAATCGCTCTCCGTCGCGGAAACCTACGACTACAACAACAACTTCCTGCGCCAGGCCCTTGCCACGGTGCGGGGCGCGAGCGTGCCGCTACCCTACGGCGGGGCACCGCGGCAGATCATGGTCGACATCGACTCGGCGGCCATGTACGCGAAGGGCGTTTCGCCCAACGATGTCACCACCGCACTCAACAACCAGAACCTCATCCTGCCCTCGGGCACGGTGAAGATCGACTGGGCCGAGTACCTGGTGAAACTCAACGGCAGTCCCAGCGTAGTGTCGGCCTTCAACGATCTGCCGGTCAAGGTCGTCAACGGGACGGTCGTGTACATGCGCGACGTGGCGCAGATCCACGACGGCTACGCGGTGCAAACGAACATCGTGCGCAGCAACGGCACGCAGGGCACGCTGCTGAGCGTGCTCACGAGCCTGGGAGCCAGCACGATAGACGTCGTCAAGCGCACGAAGGCGCGCCTCGCCGAGATCTCGCCCGGCTTCCCGGCCGGATTCAACGTGGAGCAGATTTTCGACCAGTCCATCTTCGTGTCGGGCGCGGTGAACGGCGTGGTCAAGGAAGCGCTCATCGCCGCGTGCCTGACGGCGACTATGGTGCTCATCTTCCTGGGAAGCTGGCGCTCGACGCTCATCGTCGCCGTGTCCATCCCGCTGTCCATCCTCGTGTCGCTGCTCCTGCTCGATGCACTTGGCTTCACGCTCAACCTGATGACCTTGGGCGGACTGAGCCTCGCCGTGGGCATCCTCGTCGATGACGCCACGGTGGAGCTGGAAAACATGCACCGCAACCTGGGCATCAACGACAAACCATTGTTGGAAGCCGTGCTGGACGGCGCACGCCAGATCGCCACGCCCGCGCTCGTGGCGACGCTGTCCATCTGCATCGTTTTCGTTTCGGTGGTGTTCCTGACGGGTCCGGCCAAATTCTTGTTCGTGCCGATGGCGCTGGCGGTGGTTTTTGCGATGATGACCAGTTACCTGCTTTCGCGCACGGTGGTGCCGGTGATGGAGCATTTTCTCCTCGGCCCAGAGGTGGCGCTTTATCAGGAGGAAGCGGCAAAGGAGCGTCAGGACAGCACAAAAAAGGAAGGGAACAAGCAGCCGGACCCGTCACCCCCACCCTCCGACGCAGCCGAACGTGATAAGGCCAGGCCCGAGCCCGAAAAGAAACCGCCGCACAAGGACTGGATCTGGCGGCTCCACGAGCGGTTCAACCGCCGCTTCGAGCAATTCCGCGCCGGGTACGTGGGGATGCTGGGCTGGGCCCTGGAGCACCGCGGTTTGGCCATCGCGTTCTTCCTCGGGCTGTTCGCGGTGTCGATGGGCGTGATTCCCTTCGTCGGCCGCGACTTCTTTCCGGCGGTGGACGCCGGGTTGATCCGTCTGCACGTCGTCACCCGGGCGGGCACCCGCATCGAACAAACCGACGCGATCTTCGGGCAGGTCGAGGATTACATCCGGCAGGTCGTGGCAAAGGATGAACTGAAGCTCGTGATCGACAACATCGGCCTGCCCGTCGGCGGCGTGAACCTGGCCTACAGCGGCAGCGCGACCATCGGCTCGACCGACGGCGAGATCCAGGTGTCGCTGAACACCGGCCACAAAACGTCCGTGTGGACCTACATCAAGCAGATGCGGCGCGAACTGCCGAAGAAGTTCCCCGGGGTGACCTTCTATTTCCAGTCGGCGGACATCGTCAGCCAGATCCTCAACTTCGGTCTGCCCTCGCCGGTGGATCTACGGGTGACCGGCCAGGATCCGAACAACTATCTGCTGGCCCACGAGATCGCGGGCAAGGTGGCGAAGATCTCCGGCGCCGTGGACGTCAACGTCCACCAACTGGTCAACGCGCCGCAGTTCGACCTGGACCTGGATCGCTCGCAGGCCGCCGAACTGGGATTGACCGCCAACGACGTGGCCAACTCGCTCCTGGTCGCGCTCTCGTCGAGCAGCCAGACCGCGCGCAACTACTGGGTCAACCCGGCCAACGGCGTCAACTACGTCGTGGCCGTGCAGACACGCCAGTACGCGCTGGGTTCGCTCGGCGCGCTCAACAACCTCCCCATCAGCGTTTCCGGCTCCACGACGCCGCAACTGCTCGCCAACCTCACCACGCTCAAGCGCGACATTTCGGCCGCCGTCGTCAACCACTACAACGTCCAGCCGACCTTCGACGTGTACGCTGCCACGCAGGACCGGGACCTGGGCGGCGTCGCCGACGACATCCAGAAGGTCATCGGCGAGTACGCGCCCAAGCTGCCGTGGTACAAGGACGTGATCCCGTTCAAGACCTGGGTCGCGGCCATCCCGGGCCTGCACGATACGTTCAAGCTGCCTGCTTCCAAGCTGCCGAAGGCGACGACGCTCACGCTCGGCGGGCAAGTGACCAGCATGAACACCGCCTTCAGCGAGCTGGGTTTCGGCATCGTCTTCGCGGTAGCGCTGGTGTATTTCCTGATGGTCGTCAACTTCCAGAGCTGGCTCGATCCGCTGGTGATCATCCTGGGCCTGCCGGGGGCGTTCTCGGGCATTTTGTGGATGCTCATCGCCACGCACACGACTTTTAACGTCCCGAGCCTGATGGGCACGATCATGTGCATCGGCGTGGCCACGTCGAACTCGATTTTGCTCATCACCTTCGCCAACGACCAGCGGCTCGAAGAAAAAAAGAACGGCCTCGAAGCCGCGCTGGAGGCGGGCAGCACGCGTCTGCGCCCGGTGTTGATGACCGCCCTGGCGATGATCCTTGGCATGATCCCCATGAGCCTCGGGCTCGGCGAAGGCGGCGAACAGAATGCGCCGCTCGGGCGTGCGGTCATCGGCGGGCTGCTCTTCGCCACGGCGACGACGCTCTTTTTCGTGCCGGTGATGTACAGCATCCTGCGCGGCAAGGACCTGAAGCCCATCCCGGCGTCGGAGGCCAAGCTGCTCTTCGCGCCGGACGAGCCCGAGTACCAGCTCGCCACGGCGGGCCAGGACGCGGACCACGATCAGAACAAGCCCAAGGGCGCTGATGACAACGGGAACAAAGACGGCGCACGCGACGCGCAGCCGGCTGCTGGCAAGTGAGCGTAACTTATGAACTCCGACAACAATCTTCATCCGCCACCGGAACATCCCCGTCTGGCCGAACCGCCCGCACGGCAGGAAGCCGCCCCCGAGCCGGAGGACAAGAAAAAGGGCGGGCTTTTGCGTTTCGTGTTCATCATCGTCGGGACGGTGGTGCTTCTCACCTTGCTTGGGGTGTTGGGCTGGAGGAACCTCTCCCGCAACGCCCACGAACGCGACCAGACTGCCCTGGCGGTGCAGCAAGGCGCGGTGACGGTCCAGGTGATCAAGCCGACGCTTTCGCCGCCCGTGTTCGACATGAGCCTGCCGGGCAGTTCGGAGGCACTGACCACGGCCACCATTTATGCCCGGGTCAACGGCTATCTGAAAACGCGCCTGGTGGACATCGGCGACCACGTCGAGGCCGGTCAACTCCTCGCCGAGATCGACGCGCCCGACGTGGACGCGCAGGCCCGCCAGGCGCAGGCGCAACTCGAGCAATCGCGCGCCGCGCAGGGGATCGCGCAGGTCACCCTCGGACGCGAGAAGCAATTGCTCGCCCAGAAGGTGGTGGCCCAACAGGAATACGATACGAACAACTCGACCTATCAACAGGCAGTGGCCAACGTGAGTGCGGCGCAGGCCAACGTCGCCAATCTGGGGGCGTCCCAAATTTTCGAGCGAATTGTCGCCCCGTTCACTGGGACCATCGTCGCTCGCAACCTCGACACGGGCGCGCTCATTGCGAGTGGCGGTGGAAGCGGGGTCAGCGTCTTCACCGAGTCCGCCACGGACACCCTGCGGGTGTACATCAACGTGCCGCAAGCCTACGTCGCCAACGTCAGCGTCGGGCAGGAAGTGCAGGTCAGCGCCAGCCAGTACCCGCAGAAGGTGTTCAAGGGAAAAGTCACCCGCAGGGCGGTCGCGCTGGATGCGACCGCGCGCACCGAGCGGGTGGAAATCCAGTTGCCCAGCGAGCAGGGCCAACTGACGCCCGGGATGTACCTGTCCGTGCGCTTTCAGGTCCAGCAGGACGAACCAGCGCTGACCGTTCCCGCCAGCGTCCTGGATATCCGCAACGCTGGACCGCAGGTGGCCGTCGTCGCAGCGGACGGGACGATGCACTACCGGGCAATCAAGCTGGGGCGCGATTTCGGCAAAACCGTGGAAGTTGTCAGCGGCCTGAAAGGCGACGAAAACCTGGTGGTCAACCCGATGACCGACCTGCTCGAAGGCGAAAAGGTGGAGATTGCCGCCGATCCGCCGAAAACATAGAAGTAGAAGCGGCCTGGTCTGATTCGAGGGTCGCTGGTCTCGCGCCGCGCCGTTCTACGACGAGGCACCCTACCCCGTTATTTTCGTGCCCCTCATCATCCGCGACTCGTCTTTCCACGGACCCGGCACAATCATGGCGCTGCTTAACCGTTCCAATACGCCGAACAGCTTCGAAGGCCTGCAGCGCCTTGGACCGGGAGGTGCGCGAGCGATGCGCGGTTGCTCGAACGACCGCTCGACAATTGCACCACTTCGTACCTTCAGGTGGTCTCCTACCTGACACCTCTGCTCTCGGCACAGTGGAATCCCGCGCGGACGCTTCAGCGACCGGTTTGCGGCGGTCGATCTCCCTCGTGCTGTCAGCGGAAGTTGCCTGCCCCCCGGCGGGCTAGTCGGAGGCGGAAGCCCTCCATCGCATCTTTGCGCCCGTCGAACGGACGAACGTCTCCATCGCACAGAAATTTGGCGGCCTGGGGCTGGGACTGGCCATTGCCAGGGCGACGGTGGAGGTGCACCGGGGGCATGCTACGCGCCAGCAGCCCCGGACTCGGCAAAGGCGCGACTCTGACCGTCACCTTGCCTATCGGCGCCTCCGCCGAAGAAACTGCCAGCGTGTCATCCAAACGCACGGGATGATTCCAGGCTGTCGCTGGACGATCTTCGCCGAAGCGCGTTGCACCACAAACGGTTCCCTCGTTCCCAGCGAATCAGGTGCTCATTCCATGACCGCGCCGAACCCCGCCGACACATCGAAACCGCTGCGAATCTTCGTGGTCGAGAACCACCCCGACACCCGGGAGTCCTGGCGTGCTTCGCCCGACCGCGATCCTTTCTCCCGCGTCGTTTGCGCACACAGCCGATCCATGGAGCTGCCCGACCGAAATATCCGCCCAATCAACGCTGTCAGGTCTATGAACACCACTTATTAACCCGGTTCAAACACAGAAAGGATTTCGCCATGAAAATCGGACTGATGGTGCCGTGCTATATCGACATGTTCTATCCCCAGGT
>CAXTBX010000119.1:0-14425 GCA_964242205.1 uncultured Chthoniobacterales bacterium | reverse complement strand
GGCGCACGCGCGGGACGCCCGGCAGGTCACAGGCCAGCGCGCAGGTCACCACCGGCGGGCTGGGCAGCTGTGCGCGCGAGACGAACCCGCGCCAGCTTTGCGCCGTGGTTTCCGAATTTGGCAGGATCAGGTCGGCCCGGGTGAGGGCGCGGAGATAACGGTGGTGGTCAGAAGTCAACCCGGGGGAGACGAATTCGGGATGCTCGATGGGGATGGCGTCGTGCAGGATCGCCGCCAGCCGCCAGCCTTGTCGGTGGACGTACTCGACCAACTCCCGCGCGCTCTGCTCGTGATAGATTAACTCCGGCAGCAGCACCCAACTGCCGGGCGGTGCGGTGCGGTGGCGCGGGTGAGCGCGGAGCGGCACGCGTTCGGGATCGCCGCCCGCCAGCAACAGCGCGGGCCAAGTCGAGGGATGACGCGTGAAGTCGCGCCAACGGGTCGGGGGATCGCGCAACGGCTCCGCGCCGAGGCCGAGCGAGCGGTTCGCGCGCAGTGGGCGCAGGTAACCGTCGTTGAACCGCCACGACACCGGGCGCACCGGCGCACCGAGGCCTGCAAACGCCGCGAGCAAGCTGCGCACGACCGTCTGGACCCCCGAGCGCGCCGGGTTGCCAGCGGTGTCCCCGCAGACGTAGAAAATAGGACCAGCGAGTGGCGGGGGACGGCACGTCATGGCTGCGGCGGCGGGTCGAAAAGCCAGCCATCGTCAGGGCGAGCGGTGTCCGGCACGGGCATGGACGATAGGCCGGGCGTCGGGGGCAGGGCGCCGGGCGCGGGTTGCAAGGCTTTGGCGAGCGCGGCACAAATTCGTCCGTAATTGTATCGCCAGGGCCGATGGAGATGTTTGCGCAGGTAGGCGTGTCCGTCGCGGCGGGCGTCACCGACGCGCTGACGCCAGAGCCGCCGTTGCTCACGGGTCAGTTCCCAGGCTTCGGCGGAAGGCAGCGCGGAAGCCGGGGCGGCGAGCAGAGCCGCGCGACGGGCGTGGGCCGCGCGGGCACGGTCACCCCAGAGCGAGCGGTAGAACGCGAGATCGGCGACTGGCGACGGGTCGGGCAGGCTGTGCTGGTAGCAGTAGATGGCACCACGGTTGGCGACGTAATGGCGGTATCCGAATGTGGCGGCGCGCAGGCAGAAATCCACGTCGCCGAGCGGCCCTTGGAAACGTGCGTCGAAGCCGCCAACGCGGTCGCATGTCTCGCGCGAGACGAGGGCGCAAGCCAGCGAGACGGCGGGATGACGGTCGTGCCGTTCGCGCGGCAAGAGCGGCTGGTTGGCCCAGAAGGCGACCGGCAAGCCGTCGGCGTCGAAGCGGACCCCGGCGTGGTCGATCAACCCGCTGTAGGGTTCGCGCTGGACATTTCCGACGCAGCCCGCCGACGGCGCGCGCCGGAGCAAGCGGAGCATGGGCTGCAGCCAACCGGGCATGAGGGTCGCGCCGGGCGATAGGAAGCAGAGAGTAGGAGAGCGCGCGACGGCTACGGCGGCGTTGCGGGCGGCGGCTAGGCCGGGGACGGCGGGAGCGGGGAGGACGCGGAGGCGGTCGTGGCGGAGGCCAAGCGGCTCGGGTGACGCGGAGAGGAGCAGTTCCCAGTCGAGTTTGGGCGGGAGAGTGCGCAGGAGGCTCTCGACGCAGGCGCGGGCCTGCGCCGGGTCAGAGGGCGGGCTGACGAGAATGGAGATGTCCATCTTCAAGCTGGTTGACGCATCTGCATTGTAGGGCAGGCGCTCCGCCTGCTAAGGTCGGGGCGCTTTCCTCTTTGGCAGGCGGAGCGCCTGCCCTACAATTCACAGCCCACATCCGTTTCACACCAGTCCCCGCGCACAGAGCCGCGCGTACAGGCTCAGCGTGTTGGCGTTGGTGATTTCGTCGTCGGCGACCATGCGGCGAAATTCCGCCAGCGTGAATTCGCGGCAGTCCGTGATGCCCTCGTTCTCGTCGTGCGACGCCCCGGCCTGCGAAGGCACGACGCCCTTCGCCAGAAACAGGTGATTGTGCTCGTCGGTGAAACCTTGCGACGTGAAGAAATACCCGAGCGGGACTAACTCACCGTCGGCGGCGAGTTCGTAGCCGGTTTCCTCCTGCAATTCGCGTTTGGCGGTTGCCCGGATGATGCTCTCGTCGTCGGCGTTTTCCTCGTCAATCTGCCCGGCGGGAAACTCCCACAGCAACGCGCGCACGGGAATGCGTTCCTGTTGGACGAGGACGAGCTTACCCTCGGGTGTCAGGGGCGCGACGACCACGGCGGCCTTGCGGTGGCAGACGGTCCACTGGGCGGGTTTGTCCTGACGAGTCGGGGTGAAGACGGTTTGGAGCGTGACCTCGACATTTTTGTCCTTGTACTTGGATTCGGTGCTGACGGTGCGCCAGCCTACGGTGTCGCTGATAAGGGAGGATTTTTCCATGAATCTGTTTTGCCACTGGCGCTGTGTTGAAGATAATCTGTATTATACTGGTCTGGAGCGATGCGTCGCAGACGGGCAAACCTCTGAGGCAGGGATCGAAATGATTTTGCCAGCATCGGACTCGGCGATGCGATGTGTTATTTCTTGCTCCCAAGCCATCTCAGATTCAGAGGCGGCACCTATTTCCATGTTGTTGGAGTAAAATTTCGCTATTTAACAGGGCAATTGCTAAACTTTTGACGGCGAATTAATTGTCATCAACTCTGTCCCGTTATCGACAAAACGGTTGCCTCGAAGCTGGACATCTTCTTCAGAAACAGGTTGTAAATCTGCCCAAAATGTTCGTCTGCTGTCCCCGCTGTCCGTCGCCCATGTGCCGTGGAATAGAATGCCGTTCACACCATAAAAAAGTCGGCCAGCAACCGAGCCATGCCATGCGCGAGACCCATCGTGGGCTGCAAAACCACCTCTGAATATTCCTCCGCTATCGCGGGAGAGTTGGGCGCTATATTTTTTGCCTTGGAATGAACAATCCAAAGACAGATGATTTTCATCGGACAGAATGGCAACAAAATCGTCAGTAAAAAAGCGTTTGGCATCGCTTTCAATACCGGGGAATTGTTCAGGAGGTTGGTCAATCCAGTGACCAGAGCCTCGAAACTGCTTTTGTTCACTCATGAGAAAGTTACCGAGCTAATTCTTTAATATCCCCCGCCATTCTTGCAGCCGCCCCGTCACGTTCTCCAACGACGGCGCGCCGGGCGTGCGGCGGCTTTCCAGCGAGCGCCGAACGTCGAGCACGTCATACACGTCCTCGCCGAACGCCTCGCTGGCCGCGCGGTAGTCCGCCAGCGGCAATTCGGCAAAGGGAGTTTTCCGTTCCAGCGACAGCGCGACCAGCTTGCCGATGATCTCATGCGCCTGTCGGAAGGGGACGCCCTTGAGCACCAAATAGTCCGCCAGATCCGTCGCCAGCAACATCGGGTCGGCGGTCGCGCGGGCCATGTTCGCCGTCTCGGCGCGGGCCTCGCCCAGCATCGCCGCAAAGACCCCGAGCGCCGCCTTGAGCGTGTCCACGCTGTCGAAGACTGCTTCCTTGTCCTCCTGCAAATCGCGGTTATACGTCATCGGCAGGCCCTTGAGAATCGTCAACAGCCGGAACAGGTTGGCGTAAAGACGGCCCGTCTTGCCGCGTGTCAACTCGGCTACGTCCGGGTTCTTTTTCTGCGGCATCAGGCTGGAACCGGTCGTGAAGGCATCGCTGAGCGAGAGAAACGCGAACTCGCTCGTCGCCCAGAGGATCACGTCCTCGCTCAGGCGCGAGAGGTGCATCCCGAGGATCGCCGCCGCCGCGAGGAATTCGCACGCGAAATCGCGGTCGCTGACGGCGTCCATGCTGTTCTCACTCACGCGGGAAAAACCGAGTCGTTGCGCGATCAACTGGCGGTCGAGCGTGATGGTCGATCCCGCGATGGCCCCGCTGCCCAGCGGCAGCACGTCGAGCCGCCGGGTGGTGTCGGCGAGTCGGCCGTCATCGCGCGCGAACATCTCCACGTAGGCGAGCAGGTGATGGGCGAACAGGACGGGCTGCGCGCGTTGCAGGTGCGTGTAGCCGGGCATGGGGGCGTCGGGGTAACGCGCGCCGAGGTCTACCAGCGCGCTCTGCATCGCCCGGAGCGCCGCGCGGATTTCCGTGATCTCCGCGCGCAGGTAGAGCCGCAGGTCGAGCGCCACCTGGTCGTTGCGCGAGCGGGCGGTGTGCAGCTTCGCTCCGGCGGGGCCGATGCGGGCCGTCAGCGCTGACTCGATGTTCATGTGGACATCTTCGAGTTCGGCCTGGAAGGTGAACTCGCCGCGGGCGATTTCCGCGCCGATCTGGCGCAGGCCGTCCTCGATCTGGGCGCGCTCGGGTTCGGTCAACAACCCCGCCGCCGCGAGGGCCGCCGCGTGGGCGACCGAACCCTCGATGTCGTGGGCGTAAAGCCGCCAGTCAAAGGAAACCGATTCGCCATAGGCGCGCACGAGCGCGTCGGTGGCCTGTTGAAAACGCCCCGTCCACATATGCCGGGGAAGTTAGGCGGGAAACGGGGGAAGGCAAAGGCGGAAGGCGGCGGAGCGGCCATCACCAATTCCCGGCGGGCACCAGGATGGTCGCGCGGCGCACCTGCGGCTGCCCGACCCGCATCGATACGGGCAGCGGCAACGCCACCGGCGCGTCCGGCGTCGCCTGCCGCTTCGGCCACAGGAAACCGGTGCGCGTCATCCATTCGCGGTAGGCCGGGCTGTGCGCACTGAGGACGTTCTCCTCCAGCCGCGCCCGCCAGCACAGCATCGCAAACGCCCCGCACACCAGCACGCCCATGCGCACGGTGCAGGCCGTCAGGAACAGGCCCGAGAGCACGAAAGCGTAGCTTAGGTAAATCGGGTGGCGGACGTAGCGATACGGCCCCGCCAGCACGATCTGCCGCACCGAAACCACGATCCCCAGCGACCGGCCCAGGTAAAGGATGCACACGACCGAGGCCACGACGCCCACCACCGAAAAACCGATCCCCACCGCCGCCAACGACGACGACCATCCCGCCGGGACAAAGGGCGTGGTCATCCAGAGTGGCAACGGCACACGCTGGTTGAAGCACATGTAGGAAAAGGTCGCCGCCAGCGGGACGACGACCTCGCGGGCGTGCGTGGGGTAGCGCGACGGCTTGCGCGCCACGAGCAGCAGTGTGCCGCAGGTGAGGTTCGAGAAGGCGAGCAAGACGTAGCGCGCGAAGTCCTCGAAATGGATGCCGTCGATGAAGCCGCCGTCGCGCGCGACCATCGCCGTGGGCATCAGGTCGGAGGCCTGGGCGAACAGGTGCATCAGGCGCAACGTGTCGAGGTATTCGTAACCGAGGTAAAGAAAAAGGGCGGATAGCACCCAGCGCTCCACGAAAAAAACGAACCGGATGCAGGGCTTGGAGAGGAGCCAGCGGGAAAGAGGGATTGGCATGAAATTGGTCGGGTGGGACGCGAAAACCGGTCACAGGCGGCAGTGCTCGGACACTCGGTCGGACCCATTCTTGCCAAAGCAAGATGGTTGCCAGAAGGGATTTCCGCCGGGGGTTGGACGGGCAAAGGCGACAAAAAAAGACCGAGTGGCCGGTTTTTAATGGAAGGCATTACAGACCGTTGGTTGAAGGCGCTACCCGGTGGTACGTCATTGGCAAACTGTGAACTCTCAAACCTCCAGCGTCGGGAAAATCATCCGCATCGTGGGGCTCGACCTGGCCTGGGGCGAGCGCAACGGCGACGGCCTGTGCTTGCTTGAGGCGTCGGACCGGGAGGCTCGGATCATTGAAACCGCGCACGTCTTTGGCGACGCGGCGCTGCTGGGCTGGCTGGAGGATCGTCTGCCGCCCGCTCCGGGCCCCGCGATGGTTTTGTTCGACGCGCCGCTGGTCTGTCCCAACGCGGGCGGCAGCCGTCCGGTGGACCGGCTCACGCACACGCTGTTCCGGCGGTTCCACGCGGGCGCGCACCCAGCCAACGCGGCGCGGTGTCCGCGGCCCCTGCGCCTGGCGGCGGTAGTGGAGCAACGGTTGGGGTTGCACATCGGCTGGGAACAGCCCCGGGAGGCGCGGTTGGCGGTGGAAACGTTTCCGCATCCGGCCACCGTGCGCTGGCTGGGGCTGCCACGGATCGTGAAGTACAAGCGGGGGCCGATCACGGCGCGCCGGGCGGAGTTCGCGCGGCTGCAAGGGCTCTTGTGGGACTGGCTGCCGGGTTGGTTTCCGGCGCTCAAAGCGACGCCCGCGTTGACGGCGGTGCTGTCGGCAGCGTGGACCAAGCCCGACGAGGACCAGTTGGACGCGCTGATCTGCGCGTTGATCGGCTACCAGCACTGGCGGGATAACGGGGCGCGCAGCGAGGTGATCGGGGATCTGGAGACGGGGTTTATCCTGCTGCCGCAGGGGTGAGACGGGTTGCGGTGCGCTGGAGGCGTTCTCCTCACGCCGGCGTGACCGCTTTGGGCTTTAACTGGATGCACATGTTCGCCGCCGTGACAAGCACGCCGCCGAGCAATAGCCGCCAAGTCGGCGACTCGTTCGGATAGCTCACCCCGGCGAACGCCCCGAGCCACGCCGGGAGAAACAGCGCAAACAGGCTCGTAGCCACCGGTTCCACACAGTAGATCAACCCCGCCTCGGTTGCTTCAAGGTACTTCTGCCAGTGGTTCATGACCGTGAAGGTGAGCAGCGTGCAAAGGGCTGTCAGCGCGGCCAAAAGCAGGATGATCGATCCCGACGCCGTCGCGGCCACCAGAATCTCGCCCGGCGTCTGGCACCGGGCGAACATGACGGGAGTTGCCACCAGCGCGAGCGTGGCAAACATGATGATCGTCGCATGAATCGTGCGGTTGTTGGCAAAGCGGGGCCGCTCCAGCCAGAAAATCTGCGCCGCGAAGAAAAACGAACAGAGAACGGTTTCCGCCTCGCCGCGTCCGAGCCGCAACGTGCGCCAGTCCACCCCGGCGAGGATCGCCATCCCGACGAGCACCAGCCCGCAGCTCACCACCACGAGCGTGGGCGGCCAGCGTCGGCGCTGCACGGCCACGATGACGGGGATCGTCACGCAGTAACAGCTCGTCAAAAACGCCGACGTAGAGGCCGCCGTGTAACTGAGGCCATCCAGTTGCAGTAGCATCCCTCCGCCGGAGAACACTCCCAGGCCCAGCCCTTGCCAGACCTCGCCGCGCGTCAGGTGGCGCAACGTGCGCGCCGAGGTCACCACGAGCACCAGCGCCGCCAACCCGAAGCGCACCACCAGCGGCACCGCCGCCAGGAACCAACTGTCCGCGCCCGGCAGGTAGGCGCGTTGCGCGATGGCGAGCGCCTTGGCCAGCGGAAAGCTCAAACCCCAGAACACCGTCGCACCGATGAGCCAAACCGTGGCCCGGCCCCGGAGCGGATGCGTCGGGCGAAGGTGGCTGGACGAGCGGTCGGACATGGGCGGGTGCCGGGCGGCGGGCCTCCACCGTAGCCCCGGGCCGACGTTTGGCAAGGTGGGCGCAGGTGGATTGCGACCTCCGGGCGCGATGGCAATCACCGCAGCGAAGCTGCCTCGCTGTCTGGAGCAACGCCTCGATCAGCTAGGCGGCTTCGCCGCGACCGGCACCCATCGCGCCCGGAGGTCGCGATCCACCTGACCTTACCCGGCAGTCGAGGAAGCATGACAGCGCGCCCGCTGCTTTCCTCGCTCGCCGCCGACTTCTTTCGCGCCGCCGCTTTATTCCGTTGCCAGATGGCGCGACATGCGCTCTATTACCGCCGATCTTTTCCAGACCCCTGCAACCCTATTACCAGCGATACCCTGCCTGAATGATTTTTAACCGCATCCCCACCGACCGCGTCAACTGGATCACGAGTTCATTCCTCATCGGCACGTTCTGCCTGACCCTGACCGCCGTGCCGCTCTACCTTTGGAACTTCGGCATCAACTGGTTCCAGGTGATCCTGTTCGTCGCCATGTTCTACGCGACGGGCATGAGCATCACGCTCGGCTACCACCGCCTGTTCTCGCATCTGACTTTCAAGGCCAAGTGGCCGATCAAGCTGTTTACGCTGCTGTTCGGCGCGGCGGCCTTTGAAAACAGCGTGCTCATGTGGGCCAGCGAACACCGTGCCCACCACAAGCACGTCGATCATGAGGACGATCCCTACGCCATCAGCAAAGGGTTTTTCTTCGCGCACATCGGCTGGCTGTTGTTCAAGCTGGATTCCGACGAAGACTACGAGGGCGTGGCCGATCTTCAGAAAGACCCGCTCGTCGTCTGGCAGGACAAGTATGTGCAGTGGATTGCCGTGGCGGTGGGCTTCGGGTTCCCGACGCTGCTCGGCTACGCTTACCAGCACAACTGGGTCGGCGCGTTGGGCGGGTTTCTGTTCGGTGGCGTCGCCCGGGTGGTCGCCGTGCAGCATTGCACGTTCTTCATCAACAGCGCGTGCCACACGTTCGGCAACCAGCCGTACTCGGTGCGTTGCAGCGCGCGGGACAGCGGGCTGATGGCATTCTTCACCTTCGGCGAGGGCTATCACAACTATCACCACGAGTTTCAGCACGACTATCGCAACGGCGTGAAGCCCTGGCAGTGGGACCCGACCAAGTGGGCCATCTGGATCTTTGAAAAGGTGGGTCTGACCGGCAACCTGCGGCGCGTACCCTCGGAGAAGATCATCCTGTCCCAGATCATCGAGGCCCAGCGCACGCTGGAAGAGAAGCTCAAGGCCACGTCCATCACGCTGCCGGAGAGCACCCGCACGCTGCTCCAGGCGTCGCACGACTATTTGACGGAACTCAACAACCGCTGGGCCGCGCAACGCCGCGAGTATGTCAAAGCGACCGAGCAGACGTTGGAAACCTCCCGCGAGAAGATGGCCGAGTTGCGCGAAGAAATGAAGATGGCGCTGGCGCATCTCAAGTTCGTGCGCACCATTGAGGCGGCGTTGTAAGACGCGCGCCGAGTTTCAGGTTCGGCGGGACGACTCGAGAGGGTCGTCCCGCCGCCGCTTTTGACGAGAACAGACTTCGATGAAAGTCCGATTAAGGGCGTTCCTAAGCAGAGGTTTGGGAACGAGGGCCGCCACGCGGCCATTGTGAAAGAGGTTTGCTCTAATTTCCTGAGCACTTGCGCGAAACCAATCGGTGGGCGGCGCGCGTAATAAGTGCATGGGACGGCTTAGCGACCGGGAAACCGCCACGTTTTCGCGGGCGTTGCTATTGCTCAACGCCGAGGACGACCCCGCGAGCCTTTCACAACGCGTGCTCGCCTGCGTGCGTGCCACGTTCGACTGCGAATTCGTCAGTTTTTCGCGGATGGATCTGCCCGCCGGACGCTTGCAGACCACGGCTTTTTCCCCGTCGCGTCTGCCGGACTGGCCTGGGATCGCGATGCATCAAAGATTCCTTGCTGCCGACCCGGCAGCCGCCTACATCATGCGCACCCACAGCGCCCGCGCGCTGAAAATCTCCGATTTCGTCAGCCTGCGGCAATACCGCGACCTGCCCATCTACACCGAGGTATTCGCGCGGGTGGGCTGCAACCGCCGCCTGGGGTTTGCGATGCAAAAAACCTCGCCCTCGGCGATGATCGTCACGCTCAACCGGGCGGGCAAGGATTTCTCCGAGGCGGACCGCACACGGCTGGACCTCCTGCGGCCTCATCTGCTGCAGGCGAATGGGAAAGCCCGCGACCACGAACGGTGGTGTGCCGCGCGCAGGCATGATGCTCCTGGCGCAGGCGCGGGATTATTGGAAGTTGATGCGACGGGCAAACTGGTCTGGGCCTCAGCCCGTGCGCACGCACTTTTGCAAGAATTCTTCCCGGGTGCGTCGGACGCGCTGCTGCCGGCGGATCTGCAAAACCAAATTGGGCCGGTACTGGCTCGGAATGGTAGGGCGCTTGCGTCCAGAGCCTCGCCGCTGCCGGAACGGTCCGCGTGGCAGTTTGCTGGTCCCGGTCAGCGTCGGCTCAACGTCCGGTTGACCCTCGGCGTGGCGACCGGCGCGGGGCAATGGCAACTTTTGCTCACGGAGGTGGGAATCAGCCCTGCCTTGCGCGCGTGCGCCCGGGTCCACCGTTTGACCAACCGGGAAGTGGAGGTGCTCCACTGGCTCGTCCAGGGCAAGACCAACGCCGAAATCGGTACGATCCTCGCCGTCGCCGACAAGACCGTCGGCAAGCACCTCGAACATGTCTTCGCCAAGCTCGGAGTGGAAAACTGTACCTCGGCGGTCAGCTTGGCGATGGGGTCCAACGCCGGACTTGCGTACTCACAGTAAACCCTGGAACGGGGTTATTTCGCAGAGTTCAGCTTTGGGCGGCCCCGCTTAGGCTTGGCGCTGGCAGGTGTCGGCGCGAGCAGAGCCTCCGCGCCGGGCATGGTCTTGGCGTGAGCTGTGGCGATGTCACGCACGAATTTCGATGGGCTGCCCAGGTATTTGAGCGTGAGCAGTTCTTCGAGCAGCCGTTTCGAGTAGGTCGTGCGGACATGCTTGTCCCTGACCAGCCAGTCCACGAGGTTCTTGATGAGTTTCTCGCTCGGGGAACGCTGGGAATTTTCCAACTTGATCCAACCGGGGGCGGAAACAAATCCCTGCGCGCCAATCGCTTCTTGTGACAGCCCACATTCACGACGGATCGCTTTGAGTTTCTCTCCAAGTGTCATATGGGGCAACATTTACAACGAGTTTACGTCCTGCCAAGCGGTAAATTCCTTTTTTGAAAAAGAAATTGCTGATTTGTCTATACGGCAAACACCGTAGCCGAGTTTCTAAAATCTTTTGATTAGCCTGCGGCATCGAAGCGCGTCCCGCCGAGAGAATCAAGCAGCGGCGGGGAAATAAAAGCACGCTGGTGGAGACCAGAAGCCCTCTAAGACCACCGGAGCGGAAGGCGGAGCGGAGCAATTTTGTGGTCCGGCTTGGCTCCAGGTAGAATGCGCGCAGACATCACCGTGGTCTGAGGGTAGGCCAAGCGCTTCGCCTGCCGACTAAGGAGAGCGTCTTCCTGACGGCAAGAGGGGTGCCGGTCTACAAGCAAGAACGCAGCTGACTGATACGAGAACCCCGTTAATCGCTCTCGGGCCTCGGCTCGCGCCCGAACAGATTTCGCAACGCCTCCGCCGGGGCGCGCCCCTCGTACAATACCGCGTACACCTCGTCGATCACCGGCGTCTCCACGCCCAACTCCCGCGCGACCGCGTGCGCGCTGCGGGCCGTCGGCACGCCCTCGGCCACCATGCTCATCGACGCCGTGATCGCCGCCAGACTTTCCCCTTTGCCGAGCCGTTCGCCCACCCGGCGGTTGCGGCTGTGGTGGCTAAAACACGTCACCATCAGATCCCCGATGCCGCTGAGGCCCTGGAACGTCTCACGCCGCCCGCCCATGCGCACCGCCAGGCGGATCAATTCTATCAATGCCCGCGTGACCAGCGCCGCCTTGGCGTTGTCGCCGAAGCCGAGGCCGTCGCTGACGCCGCTGGCGATGGCAAAAATGTTCTTGAGCGCGCCGCCCAGCTCGATGCCCGCCACGTCGTCGCTCGTGTATGCGCGCAACGCCCCGGCGTTGAACAGCGCCTGCAAGCGCGCGGCGGTGTCGGCGCGCTGCCCGCCGATGACCACCGCCGTCGGGCTGTGCCGCGCGACCTCCTCCGCGTGACTTGGTCCCGAGAGCACCGCCACGTCCAGCCCCGGCAGGCAGTCGGCGAGCACCTCGCTCATGCGGCGTCCGGTGCCAAATTCGATGCCCTTCGTGCAGGACAGCAGCACGGTGTCGGGCAACAACGGCACGGCGGCGAGCTGACCGGCCACTTCGCGGATGGCGCGCGAGGGCGTGACGAAGAGGATCAGATCGCTGCCCACGAGCGCCTGGAGATCGTCCGTCGGCTGGATCGTCGTATGCAACCCGACGCCGGGCAAATATTTATCGTTGGTGGCGGTCGCCCGCAGTTCGCCGATGTGCGCGGCATCGTGACCCCAGAGCGTGACGGGGTGCCCGCGCGCGGCCAGCCAGACGGCCAGCGCCGTGCCCCAACTGCCCGCGCCGAGGACGCCGATTTTCTCGAAGGAGGGGAGGGGCATCAGGCGGCGGGAGGCGAGTTGGCGGGTGGGCGGCGGGCGAAGCGCGGTTCGGTGCCTTTGAGCAGGCGCGTGATGTTCGTGCGGTGCCGCCAGACGATCAGCGTCCCGGCGGCCATGGAGAACCAGAACAGCGGATCATGAACCGCCGCGTGGCCGCCGCGATTCGTCAGGAACCAGACCGTGACGGGCAACACGAGCGCACCGAGCAGCGAAGCCAGCGACACAAAGCGGAACAGGTAAAAGCTGGCCGCCCAGACGACCGCCGCCACGCCCACGGCGGCAGGCATCAGCCCGAGCAGGACGCCGACGGTCGTCGCCACGCCCTTGCCGCCCTTGAACCGTAGCCAGACGGGGAAATTGTGTCCGAGGATGCACGCCAGCGCGGCGACGATGGCCCCGGTGATGGCAGCGGAGGTGACCTCGCCGTAACCGCCCTGGAGCGCGATGGGATCGAGCCCGTTTTCGAGTCCCCGGCGGAGGTTCAACAGTCCGGGCCACTGGATCAGGTAATAACCGAGCGACACGGCAAAAAATCCCTTCAAGGCATCGCAGGCGAACACGAAATAGCCGAGTTTCTTACCCAGCACGCGCACGACGTTGGTCGCGCCGATGTTACCGCTGCCGTGCTCGCGGATGTCGATGCCGCGCGAGCGTCCGACGAGGTAGCCGGTGGGGCACGATCCCAGCAGGTAGCCGAGCAGGGCGGACAGCAGGTAAAGTGGCAGCATGGGCAATGCACACTCACAGGTGACGGGGCGGCCTGTCAAAGAAAAGGTAGGGAGGCCTCCCCGAGGCCGTCCCTGACTCGCGCCGCAGGCGCACTCCGGGAGGTGGATGGCGACTTCCGAGTGCCATGGCAAAGCCAAGCAGCGAAGCTGCCGAATGGTCTGGCTGGACAAGCTTATTTATCCAGGCGGATGCGCCGTGAGTAAGCCCATGGCACCCGGAGGTAGCCATCCACCTGCGGAACCTGGGATAGCCGTCAGCATCTCGTCGCTCAACCCAACGCATCCACGGCCAGCGCGCCGCAGCCGATTAACCCCGCGTCGCTCCCCAACGCCGCTGGGACCACGTCCAGCGCCTCGTGAAACACCGGACTCGTCCGCTCGCGGATCGTCCGGCGCAACGGCGCAAACAACAGGTCGCCCGCCAGCGCCACGCCGCCGCCCAGCACGATGGCGTCCGGGTTCAGCAGCCACACCACGTCCGCCAGCGCCGCGCCGAGCATCACGCCGGTTTCCTCCCAGAGTTGGCGGGCCACCTCGTCGCCGCCCAGCGCCGCCTCGGCCAGCGTCACCGGCAGGCATTCCAGCAACGAACGCATCTGCCCGGCGGCCTCGTAGCGCGCCCGCGCCCGCTCGGCGATGTGCGTGTTGCCGACGTAGGCCTCCAGCGCGCCGAAATTGCCGTACTCATACGGCTTGCCCCGGTAATCGATGCTCATGTTGCCGATCTCGCCCGCGCCCAGGCGGCTGCCGCGGTAGAGCTGCCCGCCGAGGATCAGCCCGCCGCCGACCCCCGTGCCCAGCGTGACGCACACCACGTTTTCGCGTCCGCCAGCCGCGCCGTATTTCCACTCGGCGTAGGTCATGGCGTTGGCGTCGTTTTCGATCACGGTCGGCAGCCCGGTGTGCCGCAAGAGGATTTCGCGCAGCGGCACGTCGGTCCAGCCGGGCACGTTCGTCAGGTGATGCACCACGCCCCGGCGGCTGTCCACGATCCCCGGCAGCCCGACGCCGATGGCCGCCGCGTCCGGCGCGCGGTCGCGCAGGGCGTCGATGGCGCGGGCGATGGCGTCCAGCAGCAAATCGCTCGTGGCGTAGGACAACGTGGAGATGGAATCGGCCCGCCACGCCAGCGCGCCGCCGCTCACCAAGCCGAGCTTGATGCTGGTGCCTCCGAAATCGATGCCGATGGCCGTGGTCATGAAGTTAGGAATCAGAAGTCAGAATGCAGAAGTGAAGAAAGGGCAAAAGTAAAAAAGTTGGCACGTAAAAGTCAGAGAAACTCAGCAAAGGCGCAAAATAATAAAAGGTCGGCCCTTTCCAACCATAACCCACAACCCACAACCCGCCTCCGGCGCGTCGCCACGGTGGTTCTGTCGCCATCGCAACGCCGCGTGGCGGCTCGCAGCCCGCACTTGCGCGCGGCTTTCCGTAACGTCATTGTCTCTCCGCTCACCTCATCATCCCGCCATGAAAACTCCCGCCGCCACCGCTCCCGTTGCCGCCGCGCTCGATGCCCCCCTGGTATTTGAACCCCTTTTCATGGAGCGCGTCTGGGGTGGACGCCGTCTCGAACAGCTCTACCACAAGAAACTGGTGCCCGGCGCGCGCAGCGGCGAATCGTGGGAGATCGTGGACCGCGAGGAGGCTCAGAGCGTCGTCCACGACGG
>CAXTBX010000118.1:0-14552 GCA_964242205.1 uncultured Chthoniobacterales bacterium | reverse complement strand
ATCCCGCGCTGGCGTTCTGGCGCGCCGAGGCCCTCGCCGCGCTGGCGCGCTGGCCCGAGGCGCGCGATTTCTACGCCCACGCCGCCGCCCGCGCCGAGGCCGCCGCCGATCCCACGCTGTCTGCCCGCGCGCGGTTCGGCCAAGGCGAGGCGCTCCTTGCCCTCGCGGGCCGCGACAACGCCGGGCCTGACCAACACACCGCCGCCGCTGCGCTGTTCCGCTCTCTCTTCAATGACCCGAACATGGGCGAATTTGCTCGCCTGCGCGGCGCGGAAATCGCGCTCGATAGCCACCACCTCAAGGAAGCCGTCCGCGCATTGGGCGACCTCGCGCCCGCCGCCGCAGGTGGCCGCGTCCTCGCCAAGGAGCACGCCTACCTCGTGGGCCGCCTGCGCCTCGCGCAACGCCAGCCCGCGTTGGCGCGACAGATCTTCACCGCCGCGCTGGCCAAGCCTGCTGGCCTGAGCGCCCGTCTGCTCGTGGACAACTACTGGGGTTGGGCGCGCGCGTGCCTCGACATGGACCAGCCCGAACTCGCCCAGCGCGCGCTCGAAAATCTTCTCGGCCACTACCCGCGCCAGCCTTTCCTCGAAGGCTCGTTTGTCTGGCTCGAAACGCTCTACGCCCGCTCCGCCAAGCCCGACCTCACCGAGCTGCGCAAATGGGCCGACGACGACGACGAGTCCGCCCGCCAGGCCCTTGCCCGCCTCACCCTCGCTCACCTGGAAATCCACGCGGGCCGCCCCGAAGATGCTGAACCTATTTTAGGGTCATTTATCACGGATTTCCCTGGCCATCCCCTGCGCGCCCGCGCGTGGCTCGACCTCGCCGCGTTGCGCCTTAGTGCGGGCCGCAACGCCGAGGCCCGCGCCGCGCTCGCCCAGGCGCGGCAGGTCGCGGGCGCGGACAGCCGTTGGCGTACGGGCCTCGAAACGCTTGAAGCCCAACTCAGTCTTGCCGAGAACGATAGCGCCGGGGCCGCCGGGCGTTTCATGGCGCTGGCCGACCGCCTCGGCACGGGCGCGGCGGCAGAGGCCGCCGCCTTCAACGCCGCCTTGGCCGCGTTGCGTTCGGGCGATGCTGCCAGCTTCGATCAGGCGCGTGTCGCGTTCGTCCAACGCTTCCCACGCAGCCCTCTCGCCGCCGAGTTTCCGCTGGAGGAAGGCCTGGCGCTGGCAGGCCAAATCCCCGCGCCCGATCTCGCCGGTCACCAACGCGCCATCGACAGCCTGCGCCTGTTTCTGTACGATCATTCCACCCACCCACGCGCGGGTGAGGCTCGCGTGGCCTTGGCGGAACTGGCCTTCACCGAGCCGCCGCCCAACCTCGCCGTCGCGCGCCACGAACTCGACGCACCGGGCTTGCGCCGCATCAGCAACGACTCACCCAAGAGAGAATCAACCGCATCCGGCGAGCCGTCCGCCGTGCGCGACCGCGCGGATTACCTCGCTCTCTGGTTGGCGGATGCCCCCGGTTCCGCGCCGGGCGGCGAGGAGGCCGTCGCGCTGGCAAAACGATTTCTCGACGAGCGTCCCGACTCTCCCCTCGCCGCCGAGGTGCGTCTGAAGCTGGGCGAGATTTACTTCGCACGCGGCGACTATCCCGACGCGCAGACGCAGCTGGAACTGCTCCTGAAAAACAGCCCCAACTCGCCGTTGGCGGACGGCGCGCGCTACTTGGCGGGCCGCGCGGCGGCCAGTTCGATGAGTCCAGCGGGCATTAACCAGGCGGTGGAGCATTTCATTGAAGCCGCCAAGCACGACGGCCCGTTCCGACTGGCCGCGCGGCTGCGTTTAGCGGAAGTGACGCTCGGCAAGCCCGACGGCGCGCGCGATGCCCGCACGCTTTACGACAGCGTGCTCGCTGCGACGAATGGCCCCGCCCCCCTAAAGGCGCCGGAACTAGATGCGCGCTGTACGGCGCTAGTCGGACGCGGCCAAACGCTCATCACGCTGTCAGCGACCGACCCAAATTTGTCCCAGGAAGCCGTCAAGACCTTCGACGAACTGGCGACCGGCACGCCCGGTGTGTCCCTGCGCTGGCGGCGGCAAGCCCTCACCCTGAAAGGCCACGTCCTCAAGGAAACCGGCGACACGGAAGGAGCCCTTGCGGCCTACGACGACGCGCTCAACGCCACTGCCGACCCATCCGCCACGCCCGCCGAGGGCATGGCCCCGGAGTGGACCTGGTTCTACCGTGCCGGCAGCGAGGCCGCCGACCTCCTCAAAAAACAATCGCAGTGGGCGGCGGTAATCGCGGTGTACAAAAAACTGGCGGCGGCAGACGGCCCGATGAAGAGCGAATTTGAAAAAACGCTTGCCAACCTGCGTTTGGAGCACTTCATCTGGGAAGACTGAAGGTAGGGAGAGGGTCAGAAGCCATCCTTGATTCGTGCCGCAAGCGCATCAGCATCTTTCCGCGCGCTCCAATCTCTGGCGCTTTCTATCCTCCTCGTTTTCAAACTCCGGCTTGGGAACGCACTTGCTCGGGAAGCTCTGCTTCCCTCCGTTGTTTTGCCTCCCTTTGCCCTTCCTCCCTTTCCCTCAATCCCCCGCCACCAACCGCCGATACCGCGCATTCCCCCGTAGCGCCGCCCACTCCGGCCTTCGCCGCAGGTCGTTCTTCGAAAACCCGTTCCACTCGTCTACGCTGATCGTAAAAAGATGTTCCAGCAACGGCATCGCCTGCTCGACATCATCCAACAATGCATAAGTCGCCGCGAGCCGCAGCGTCACGGTGCTCCCGCTGATCACGTCGGCGCTTTCGGGCCGCAACTGCGCGGCATACAACCCCTCGCTCAGCGCGGCGTCGCGCCACCCCAACGCCGCGTACAACAACCCGAGATCGACGTGCCGCAGCGGGTCCTTCGGAAACCGCCGTACGTTGTCCTCGTAGTGTGCCCGCGCCCGCTCGAACGCCGCGCGCGCCCGCTCGCCGTCCCCCTCCGCGCCCCGCGCACGGTACAACATCCCGCGCAAATACTCGCGGTGCAGCGGCGTGCTGTTGGAAATCGGATAAGACGTGGCCTGACTCCCGTCGAGTACCCGCCCCGCCTCGGCATAATTGCCTTCGAGCAGCGCCACATCGAACCGGCACACGGTCGTCTCGCCCTCGGGATCGTCGTCAGGCTTCAACCCGGCCAGCGTGTTCCTCAGCCGGGTCAAATCCCCGTGCCAATGAAAGTCCACCACGCCGCGCAACAATTTGGAATTGGTCGCCTCCGGCGCGAGCGCGATGGCCCGGTCGTATGCCGAAGCCGTCTCGGCCCACTCGCGCCAGTTCAGGTGAAACCGCGCCAGCGCCTCCAGCGTGGACGTGTCTCGCGGCCCCAGTTTCGCCGCCCGCTCGAAGCTCGCGCGTGCCTCCTGCCACGACCCCTGCCGCCGCTGCACGTAGCCAATCGCCCGCACGACCTCCTGGTCGTTCGGCAGCGCGCGCGCCGCCAGCGTCAGTTCCCCCAGCGCCTTGGGATAATCACGATCCTTCCAATAGTAATAACTCCCCAGCGCCAAGTGGCCCTCCCCCAGGTCGGGTTGCAGCTCCAGCGCTTTCCGTGCGGCGGTCAACACCTGCGCGTACCGCTCGTCGCTCGGCTCGTAGTTGAACGCGATCCGCCCGATCACTTGCGACAGCCGCGCGTAGGCCACGGCGAACTGGTCATCCAGCGCGATGGCCTTCTGGTAGAACTCGGCGGCGTTGCGGAAATTATCTAATACCACGCCGGGTCTGTTTTGAAATTCCCGCCCTTGCAGATACAATGCATAAGCATCCGCATTCCCGGTTGCTCGGGTTTCCACGCGCTCTTTTTCCTCGGGCGAGAGCGTCGCGCGCAACGCCGTGGCGATCTTCTGTGCTAGGTCGCTCTGGATCGTCAGCGCGTCGGAAAACTCCTTGTCGTACGTCTCTGCCCACACGTTCGCGTCGGTGCGCGCGTCGATCAAATGCGCCGTCACGCGCACGCGGTCGCCCACGCGCTGCACGCTGCCTTCGAGGACGTGATCCACGTTCAGCGCCTTGGCGATCTCGCGCAGATTCCCCCGCGCCGCGCGCTCACGGTACGCCGCGACGCTCGTGCGCGAGATCACGCGCAATTCCCGGATCTTGGCCAAGCTCGTCAGCAGATCATCCTGGATGCCGTCGGCCAAAAACGCGTTACGCGGGTCGTCCGACCGGTTCTCAAACGGCAGCACGGCGACGGACTGCTCGCCGGGCACCACCGCCGTCGGCTTGGCGGTCAGGCCTTGCCCGGGCGCGGGTGAGTCTCCCGGTGTGACCGAGAACGTGAACGTTCCCGCGAACATCAGGTAGACGATGAACCCGACGATGGCCAGCACGATGAATCCGAGCGTTCCCGTCACCATCGGCAGCAGGCGCGACGGCGCGGGGTAGGGGACCCCGGCGGCCGTGATGGTGCTGCCCGCCCCGGCGGTGTCGGTTTGCAGCGCGATGACGTGTTGGCGGCACCGCGCCAGCCGCTCCGCCAGCAACACCGGGTTTTGCGGACGCTTGTCGGGGTCCTTCGCCAGCATCGTGCGCAATAGATCAATGACGGGTGCGGGCACCTCAGCATCCTCCAACTGCGCGACGGGCAGCGCGCGGTTCTGCAGCTTTTGAATCTCGTCGAGCGAACTCCCCGCGAACGGGTGTTGCGCGGTCAGCAGGTACCACAGCGTCAGTCCGAGGCTGAAAATATCCGATCGGATGTCGAGCGGGTCGTCGTCGCCCGCGAGTTGTTCGGGGCTGGCGTAATGCGGCGTGCCGACGAAGTCGCCCACCGCCGTCAGCGGACTGCCCACGTCGGGCTTGATCGTGCGCGCCAGCCCGAAGTCGATCAGCTTGACCAGTTCCGCCGCCGCCGCCGCGCGCGACGCGCTGCCCTCCCACGCGCTCGCGCCGCCACTCGACGACGTGCTACCCGACACGAGCATGACGTTGCCGGGTTTGATATCGCGGTGGATCAGGTCTGCGCCCTCGGCAGCGACCAGCGCGTTGTTGATCTGCCCGACGATGTCGAGCGCCTGGAGCACGGGCACGCGGCCCCGGCGGCGCACGCGTTCGGCCAGCGTCTCGCCGTCGATGAACTCCATCGCGTAAAAACAAGGGCCGTCGACCTGTTCGCCCAGGTGGAACACGTTGGCGACGTTGGGATGGCGCACGCTGGCCGCCGTGCGCGCCTCGCGCAGGAAACGTTCCCGCAAAATGGGCCATTTATCGAGCAGCGCGCTGTGGACGACCTTTAGCGCGACGACGCAGTGCAGCCGGGTGTCGAACGCCTTGTAAGTCGCGCCCATCGCGCCGCGCCCTAGTTCCCAGAACCTGCCGTCCTCGCGCCGCAGGATTTCGTAGTGCTCGTAGCGCGGCTCGGGATCGGGCAGCGCCGCCGCTGCGGGACCGGTCTTGGGGGCCACGGTCGGTATCTCGCTATCACCGCCGGACACGGGCGGGGCGGGAAAAGCAGGTCCATCACCAGACTGGCTGTCCGACTCTGCCACCGTTTCGCCGTGCCAGAAATCGCCTTCTGGCGTCTTGTGGCTGTGGTCGCTGCCCATAGCTGGTGGAAGATTCGAGGAGGTTGGAAATACCGTTGAACTACATCTAGTAGGGGAGTGCTGACAATATTTGAAAAGGTCACTTTTGGCGAGCAAATTCCGCCGGGTAGAGACGGCGGTCCTTGGCCGTCCTTTCCGTAAAGGAGGGAGGCCGCTCAGGGACCTCCCTACCCGTCAATCCCCGTACTCCTCCATCGGCACGCAGGAACACACCAAATTCCGGTCGCCATACACGCTGTCGATCCGCCCCACGGCGGGCCAGAACTTGTGCTCGCGCTGACTCCGCGTCGGGTACGCCGCCAACTGCCGCGAATACGCGTGCGGCCACTCGTCCGCCGTCACGGCCTGCGCGGTGTGCGGCGCGCCCTTGAGCACGTTGTCCTTCCGGTCCGCCTCCCCGGCTTCGATGGCTTTGATCTCGCCGTGGATGGCGATCATCGCGTCGCAGAAACGGTCGATCTCCTCCTTCGATTCGCTCTCGGTCGGCTCGACCATCAGCGTTCCGGCCACCGGCCAGCTCATCGTCGGCGCGTGGAAGCCATAGTCCATTAGCCGCTTGGCCACGTCCTCGACCTCCACCCCGGCGCTCGTCTTGAACCCGCGCAAATCCAGAATGCACTCGTGGGCCACCAACCCATCGTTGCCCCGGTAGAGCACCGGGAAATGCGGCTCCAACTGCTTGGCGATGTAATTGGCGTTGAGAATCGCGATCTTCGTCGCCTCGGTCGCGCCGTCGCGGCCCATCATCGCCAGATACAGCCACGAAATCACCAGGATGCTCGCGCTCCCTAGCGGAGCGGCGCTGATTGGCCCGTTGTCCGAAAGCGGATAAGCCCCCCGCGCCGGATGCCCCGGCAGAAAAGGCCGTAACGCCTCCGTCGCGCAGATGGGGCCCACGCCAGGGCCGCCCCCGCCGTGCGGGATGCAGAACGTCTTGTGCAAATTGAGATGCACCACGTCCGCGCCGATGTCGCCTGGACGGCAGAGGCCGACCTGCGCGTTCATGTTCGCGCCGTCCATGTAAACCTGACCGCCCGCGTCGTGGATGATCTGGCTGATCTCCAAGATCGTCGCCTCGAACACGCCGTGCGTGGACGGATAAGTCACCATCAGCGCCGCGAGCTTCTCCCGGTGCGCCTCGACCCGCGTGCGCAAATCCGCCAGGTCGATGTTGCCTTGGCTATCGCACTTCACTGGCACGACCTGATAGCCCGCCATCACGGCGCTGGCCGGGTTCGTCCCGTGCGCGCTGGTGGGGATCAGGCACACGTCCCGATGCCCTTGCCCGCGCGCTTCCTGATACCCCCGGATCGCCAACAACCCCGCGTATTCACCCTGCGACCCGGCATTGGGCTGCAAGCTCACGGCGGGCAACCCCGTGATCTCGCCCAACCACTTCTCCAGCGAATGCGCGAGAATCCGGTAGCCTTCCGTCTGCACGGCGGGCGCGAAGGGATGGATGCGCCCGAACTCGGGCCACGTCACCGGGAACATCTCCGTGGTGGCGTTGAGCTTCATCGTGCAACTTCCCAGCGGGATCATGCTCGTCGTCAGCGACAGGTCTTTTGACTCCAGTCGCCGCAGGTAGCGCAACATCTCGGTTTCGGTGTGAAATTTGTTGAACACCGGGTGCGTCAGGAACTCGCTAGTGCGCGCGAACGGCGCGGGGAACTCCGCCGCCGCGAGTTTCGCCGCGAACGCCGCCGGCTCGAACCCCAGCGACTCGCCTTGGTGAAACACTTGCCACAAATCCTGCAAATCCACGAGGTCAACTGTCTCGTCGAGCGTCACGCCGACCGTCTCCGCATCGACGCGCCGCAGGTTGATCCCCTTGGCCTCGGCGGCGAGGTGGATTTCCAGCGCCCGCCCCGCGCCGACCTTGATCTCCAACGTGTCAAAATAATGCTCTGGCCCGACCTCGAACCCGAGGTGCCGCAGCCCGGCAGCCAGTGTCCCCGTCAGCCGGTGGACGCGCCGCGCAATCGCCCGTAACCCCTCCGGCCCGTGGTAAACGGCGTACATCGACGCGATGACCGCCAACAGCACCTGCGCCGTGCAGATGTTGCTCGTCGCCTTGTCGCGGCGGATGTGCTGCTCGCGCGTCTGCAAACTGAGCCGATACGCGGGCTTGCCGTGCGCGTCCTTGGACACGCCGATCAGCCGTCCGGGCATGATGCGCTTGAACTCATCGCGCACCGCGAGATACGCGGCGTGTGGCCCCCCGTAGCCCAGCGGCACGCCAAAGCGTTGCGTGCTGCCCACGGCCACGTCCGCGCCGAACTCGCCCGGCGGACGCAGCAGACACAGCGCCAGCGGGTCGGCGGCCACGATGGCCAGCGCCTTCGCGCCGTGCACGGTCTCCACGAACGCGGTATAGTCAAAAATCACGCCGTCCGTCGCCGGATACTGTACTAGCGCGCCGAAGAACGATTCGTCGATCTTCGCCGTCGCATGGTCTCCCACGACGATCTTGATCCCCACCGGCACGGCCCGCGTCTGCACGCACGCAATCGTCTGCGGATGACACCGCGCGGAAACGAAAAACGTCTCCTTCGTGCCCGCCGCGCCGCGCGCGGCAAACGCCAGCGTCATCGCTTCCGCCGCCGCCGTCCCCTCGTCGAGCAGCGACGCGTTGGCGATTTCCAACCCGGTCAGGTCGCAGACCATCGTCTGAAAATTCAACAACGCCTCCAAGCGTCCCTGCGCGATTTCCGCCTGGTAAGGCGTATAAGCCGTGTACCAACCCGGGTTCTCCAAAATGTTCCGCTGGATCACCCCCGGCGTCAGTGTCCCATGATACCCCGTGCCCAGGTACGACCGGAAAACCTTGTTGCGCGCGGCGATGTTGCGCAACTCGTCCAGGGCCTCGCTCTCGCTGAGCGCGGCGGGCAGCGCCAGCGGACGCCCGAGCCGGATGGCCGGTGGCACGGCGGCGTCGATCAGGGCGTCGAGCGTCGGATAACCGACGAGATCGAGCATCTGCGCGACTTCCGCCGGGTTCGCGCCGAGGTGCCGCCGCGCGAAGGTATCCAGCGGGCGCAGGGGGTCGGCGGCGGGCGCGGTAACGGTCGAAAACTTCGATGCGGGAACAGCGGCGTCGATGGCGGGAGCGGGCGAGGCGGAAACGGTGTCGAGTTCGGGCATGGCAGAATTTACCAAAGAAAGTCAGAAGCGAAAGCGGGAAGCGGAATCCCATGAATCGTGCCGGTTGTCCGAAGGCAAACCTCCTCCCAAATCTGCGTAATCTGCGGACAAAACTTCCGCTCCTTTACCTTCCACCTTCGTCATTCGTCATTCGTCATTCGCTCCTCGTCACACCGTAAAACATCTTCTACTCTCTGCCTTCTACCTTCTACTTTCTACCTTCTGCCTTTTCCCCTCGGCCTTCATCTCCGCGAACACCAGTCTCCCCGCCGAGGTCTGCAACGCGCTCGACACCACCACCGCCACCGTCTCGCCCAGCCGTTCCCGCGCGTTATTGACCACGATCATCGTCCCGTCAGGCAGGTAGCCAATCGCCTGGTGCGCGTCGCGCCCTTCTTTGACTAGCGCCAGCTCCAGTTCGTCGCCTACCACCAGCGCGGGCCGCATCGCCGCCGCCAGGTCGCTCAGGTTCAGCACGCTGATCGTCTGCATCCGCGCCACGCGCGCCAGGTTCGAGTCGTGCGTCAGCAACCGGCTCTGCAAAAATTTCGCCAGGTTGATGAGCTTCGCGTCCGTGGGAACGTCCTCGCCCGGCTCGTGGCTGCTGTCGTGGATCGTCACGTCCAGCCCGTTGGTGCGCCGCATCTTCTCCAAATTGTCCAGCCCGCGCTTGCCGCGCTCGCGCTTGAGCGGATCGCCCGAGTCCGCCAAGTGTTGCAACTCCTCCAGCACGAAACGCGGCACCACCAACACGCTGCTCAGAAAGCCCGCCGCGCACACCGCCTGCACCCGTCCGTCGATGAGGATGTTCGTGTCCACGAGCAGCGGCGCGTCCTGCACCGCCTGGCGCGTGAAGCGCACGTAGGGGATGAGCAGCGAAAACTCGTCGCGGTTGGAGCGGATGGCCAGCATGGTCCCGAAGAAGCCGAACGCCGCGTAAATCAAGAGGCTGCTGATCCACTGGATGTCGCGCGGCAGGTAGATGAGTACCTCCGACGCCCGCACCAGTGTCGCCGCGATGAAGCCCAGCAGCAGCCCGAGCGTGGCGCTCGAAAAGATGCGCAGCGTCACGCCCCTGAGGAGGAGTTGGTCCACGGCGACCATGCCGCCCGCAAACAACAACCCGTAGCACAGCCCCGTGGAGAACGAGCCGAAGCGACCTTCGCCGATCATGCCGCTGATGGTGGCGACGGCGATGACGAAAAGCGACCGCAGGAGATTGAGGGTCAGCCGGGGGGTCATGGGCAAGGGCGGAAAGGCTCAGGATAACGCAAAATTCGCCTCGGGGAAACACCCCATTAGACCGCTTTCCTGATTGCGACTATCCACAAAGCGTCTGTCATCCTGAGCGAGTCTGGCGAGCCCAAGGACCTTCCCACGCGCCGCCCCGGCCCACGCCCTCTGCCTGTTTTCTATTGTGAAAGAGGCCTATTGTGGAAGGTGGAGGGCGACCTCCGGGCACCATGAGTTCCCAAGCAGCGAAGCTGCCCGATTGTCTGGAATGACGCGTCCAATCATCCAGGCGGCTGCGCCGCGAGCAAACCCATCGCGCCCGCCCTTGGCCATCCACCCCCTTGAACCGCTTGCCGCTACCTGCGCCGCCGGGCTGCCGCCGGGGTCGCCTCCGGCCCAGGCGTGGCCGCCGCCGCCACTGGCCGGTCCCTGTAAAAGATGACGCCGCTCCGGCGCAAGTTCGTCACCAACGCTGTCACGTTTTCGGCCAACTGTGGATTGGAAATCAATGTCCCCAGCAACCCCGGCCCGTGCACGGCCTCGTCCGTCGCCTTGCCCACGCCGCCGAGCACCTTGCGCGCGTCGCCGATGGCCCCGCGCGCGTCGCCAATCGCCCGCTGCACGTCGTCCGCCGCTTTCTTGGCGCTGTTCATCGTCTCCTTGGCTCCATCCACCGCGCCTTTGGCCTGCGCGACGGTGCCCCGCGCGTCGTCGAGCACGCCCGAGAGCTTCTCGCTAGCCGCCTTGAAGTTGCCGGTCGTAGCGCTCAGGTTGGCGGCGCTGTCCTGGAGGTTCTTGAACATTTCCGGCTTCAACAGATCCGTGTTGATCCGGGTGATCGTCCCGTTCAGGTTCGCCACGGTCTTGCGCAGGTCATCGACGAGCTTGCCGCCTTCAGCCGTCAGGTCGTCCATGCCCGACGCGCGCGACCCCTTGACCGTTTCCCCCGGTTGGTAGAAGCCGCCCTCCTCAACCGTCGGCGCGATGACATCGACGTAGCGGTCGCCCATCAGGCCGCTGCTGCCGACGACCATCCGCACATTGCGCGCGAGGTGGATCTGCGAGTCGATGAGCAGCGGCACGCGCACGCCGAGGCCGTTGGCGGTGACCTGCGGCGCGTCCGCCGAGCCGATGGTCGCCCCGGCCAGGAGGACCTTCGAGTTCTTGAGCAGTCCGCTGGCGTTGGGCAGTTCGAGCGTCACCGGGTAGTACGTCTTGAAGCCGTTGGAAAACCGCCCGATGCTGACGACCATGTAGGCGATGATGGCCAGGCCGATCAGCACGAAAAGGCCGACACGGAGTTCAACGGTGCGTTCTTCTTTGGCGGGAGACATGGGCAGTAGAAAGTGGGAAGTGGGAATGCGGAAGTCAACGCCTACGACGATTGCGACGCCTGTGTCATCTGCGACATCTTTTCCGATTTAACGCGCATTTTTCGGGTAAAAATTATTTTCCGCTTTTATCCTTCGCCCTCAACGACTTGCGCCCGGCTTGAGCGTCCGGCGATGAAGTCCTGAATGTCGGGGTCCGGCGCTGCCTGCAACTCCGCCGCCGTACCCTCAAAGTAAATACGTCCCTGCTTGAGGTAGGCGATGCGGTCGGCCACGTCGAAGGCGCTTTTCATGTCGTGCGTGACGACCAGTGAGGTCACGTCGAACGTCCGTTGCAACCGCCTGATCAAGAGGTTGATGCTGTCGCTGACGACCGGGTCCAGCCCGGCGGTCGGCTCGTCGTAGAGGATGCACCGGGGGCGGCTGACGACCGCCCGCGCCAGGGCAACGCGCTTCTTCATCCCGCCGCTCAGGTTGACGGGCATTTTGCGCTGCTGGCCGCCCAACTCGACGACTTCCAGCGCCTCGGCCACCTTTGCCGCGACGGCTTTTGCGTCGCGCAAGCCACTCTCGCGCAACGGGAAAGCAACGTTGTCCTCGACGCTCATGGAGTCGAACAGCGCGCCGTTCTGGAAGAGGATGCCCACCTTGTGCCGGACCGCGCCGAGTTGCCGTTCACTCAGAGGAACGATGTTTTCGCCCTCAATGAGGATTTCCCCCGCGTCCGGCTTGAGCAAACCAATTAAGTGTTTGAGCAAGACGCTCTTACCGCCGCCGCTGCGCCCGATGATGACGAGGGTCTGGCCGGTGGGAATCTGGAGGTCCACGCCGCGCAGGATTTCCTGGGTGCCGAGGCGTTTGGTCAGCCCGCGCACCTCCAGGAACACCGCCGGGGCAGGGGAGGCGGGCTGGGGGGAAGTCGGGGGCATGATCGGGTTTCTGGTCCACCGTCAGACGGCGAATCGGGCGTAAACGTTCAGTCTCAAGGTGGATCGCGACCTCCGGGCGCGATGGCAAACCAAGCAGCGTAGCTGCCTCGCTGTCTGGAATGACACGCCGATCAAGCAGGCGGCTGCGCCGCAAGGGAACCCATCGCGTCCAGAGGTCACGATCCACCTAGACTCCTCCGGGGAAAAAGATGTTCAAAAGCATCGACAGGAAGAAGTTAGAGATCAAAATCGCCAGCGAGCCGCTGACCACCGCCTCCGTCGTCGCGCGGCCCACGCCCACCGCGCCCTCTCGCGCGTTGAGTCCCTCGTAGCAGGCCACGAAGACGATGAGCAGGCCGAAAATAAACCCTTTGCTCAGACCCATGATGATGTCCTTGGGCATCATGTACTTGAGCGTGTTGTCGATGTAGTATGGCCCCTGGATGCCCAGCACGTTCACCCCAACAAAATATCCCGCCGCAATGCCGAAAAAGATGCATTCTGCCGTCAGCAGCGGCACGGAGACGAGCATCGCCAAGGCGCGGGGGACCACGAGGTAATCCGTCGGGTAGACTGCCAGGGCGCGCAGGGCGTCGATCTGCTCGGTAACCTTCATGGTCCCGATCTCCGCCGACATGGCCGCGCCGACCCGGCCCGCGAGCATCAACCCCGTGAGCACCGGTCCAAGTTCGCGGAACATCGAGATGCTGACCACCGCGCCGACGGCGCTGTCCATGCCGACGACGTGGAACTGGAAAAACGTCTGCGCGGCGAACACCGCCCCCGTGAACGCCCCGGTGATGACCACGACCGGCTGCGAATTGTAGCCGACCTCCAAGATTTGCCGAAGCACCAGCCGCCAGCGCACCGGTGCGACGAAAAGTGCCCGTGCCGTGTCGCAGGCCAGCAGGGTCACACCGCCGAGGTAACGCAACAAGGCGAGCGTCGCGCGGCCAAGGGCAGCGATGAGGCCACGCATCGGGGAAGGTCAGGAGTTAGAAAAGACCCGCCACACAGATGGGCTGCACTTCTGAATTATGCATTCTCACTTCTGACTTCGTCAGACCCGCAAGCGCTGGGTCTTGTTCTTCGGGCGCAGTTCCGCCGACACCGGGCCAACGAAGCGCGCCTTCAGCCCGATGCGCGTGAAAGTGTCCCGGATGGCCGCGCTCGTCAGGCTCGCCGGTTCGTCGAATTCCAAATAAATGAGGTCGTGGTTGCTATCGACCTTATAGCGCAGGCCCGCGACCGTCTCGAACTGATGGTCGAGCTGCATGATTTTATCCAAATCGCGGATTCCCGCCGCGTACACTTCGAGTTCAATCATAAAATTGTTTGTAATAGAATGCACATTGTAAACACCGCCCAGACGAAAAGGAAGCGAAAATTACTCTGGCGCGAAGAGAATCGCATGGCTGTCAAGCGTTGGCTGCCCGCTGGTCAATGTCCACGGGGGAAAGATTGGGGTGGAAGGATATTACTCGTGTAAAGTTCACGAGGTTCACTAAGCAGATTTAGGGAGGGACGGCTCTCCCAAGCCGTCCGTGAAGCCCACCTTGGCAAAACGGACGGAACTCGGCCTTCAACGAACTGCTCTTGCCGCGCGTCACGGACGGCTGGGGCAGCCGTCCCTACCTGGAGCCAGCGCGCGTTTTCCTTTGAGTTTTGGCGGATTTAGCGTTTAGAGGTACGAGCTTTTGCCCTTCCCGCCGTGCCCAAAAATCCCGACCTCAAAAAAATCCTCCTGCTTGGCAGCGGCCCCATCGTCATCGGACAGGGTTGCGAGTTCGATTATTCCGGCGTCCAAGCTTGCAAGGCGCTCGCCGAGGAGGGGTATGAGGTAGTGCTCATTAATTCCAACCCGGCGACGATCATGACCGACCCGGAGTTCGCCGCGCGGACCTACATCGAGCCGATCACGGTGGAAATCATCGAGAAAATCATCGTAGCGGAACGGCCCGATGCTTTGTTGCCGACCCTGGGCGGGCAGACCGCGCTCAACGCCGCGATGGACCTGTGGCACAAAGGGATTTTGACCAAACACGGCGTCAAACTCATCGGCGCGAACGCCGAGGCCATCGACAAGGGCGAGGACCGGCAGAAATTCAAGGACGCGATGCTGAAGATCGGCCTGGACGTGGCCGGCAGCGGCGTGGCGCACAACCTGGACGACGCGCGCCGCATCGCGCAGGAAATGGGGACGTTTCCGCTCATCATCCGCCCGGCGTTCACGCTCGGCGGGCAGGGCGGGGGGATCGCCTATAATAAAGAAGAATTCGAGACGCTTGTGACCAGGGGACTCGATTTGTCGCCGGTGAGCGAGGTGCTGGTCGAGGAATCGCTGTTGGGCTGGAAGGAGTTCGAGA
>CAXTBX010000117.1:0-14814 GCA_964242205.1 uncultured Chthoniobacterales bacterium | reverse complement strand
GACTCTGCTGACACTTTCAGTGAAGCTGTCAAGAGGTGCTCGGCGTTCCGCTTACAAAAGTGTGGACAACTTCGAGTAAAAGATTTTGGCGATCCAAATTCGTGACGAGAAAATTCATCACAATTTTTGTGATCATGTCCACGCGCGACGAACCGTATAGCGGCAGAATGTGGGAAGCAGACCTATAGATAAGTAGAAATTCACAACCTTTGGCAGAACACTTACGCGCAGATAATTCTCTTGATACTTCCATCTTTATCGTTGGGACATGAACGCACATGTGCCAACACCAACGGAACAGATGATTTCGCGCAAAGCACTCGCTTTGCGTTGGGGGGTCTCCACCGAAACGGTCAAACGGAGAGAGCGTGCGGGCAACTTGCACCCTGTCAGGTTCAATTCCCGGCTTCTCCGCTACAGGTTATCAGACGTGGAGCAATACGAACGCGATGCGACAGCTTGATCCGAGGAGTGGGACCATGTTTTCAATGGAACCGATCTTGGATGGAGGCTGACCATCACGGCGTTCTTGAAACTCGGAGCAAATAGTATGTGCGGGGATAACCTTCGGCGACCATCGTCCACACTGATTTCCATTGCGGCAATGAGATCAGCCGCAAACACGAAGTCTGTGGACGGAATCGTATCGCAGCCCAGCGGTCGCCGACCGCCTATGGGCGCGAGTTGAGGCAGCAGGCTAGGCTAATCTAAGCGACGATGGAGACCAACTTCATGACCTGAATCCGCATTGAGTTTGGCGGGGCAGATCACGAGGGCTGGACGATGATCTTCGAGTGCGCCGCAAAGGATAAGTCTCGCAAAGCGACCGCGTTTCCGCTGCCTCCGGCGGCCCGGCTGCGCGCCGGGGTGCGACGACGGGGGGAAGGAAAGTTTCCGTGGGCGGTGGTGCTACCGGCGGGGTCTGACGTTGCCGCTAGGAACGCACCTGCTTTTAAGGCTGGCGGTCCGGCCAATAGCGTGGGCTTCCGTCTCCAGGTTTTATGCTGTCGAGTCGTCCTGATCGATCAAAGATTTTTCCACTTCCAAGCACGTTACATACAGCCTCCAAAACCCGCCCTGCTGTCGGTAGTAAAGGCAGCGTTCCTCGTCCGTGGCCTTTGTGTGCAGGTAAAACTCCGGGTGCAGCAGCAGGTCCAAAGCCTTCCTGGCGTCGAGCGGTTTTGCGTCTTTCGGCAGACAGGCCAACAGCTTCTTGGCTTTGTCCTGATAGATTACATAATCGGCCTTGGCGATTTGCAGTTCGTTCCTCCAGCGGGCCTGATCGCCTGTTTGTTTCTTGGCTACCGCCACTTCATGCCACAGCAGGTAGGCCATCGTCGCCTCGGTGCTTCCCATCGGCTCAACCTTGGAGATTTTCGGCCACGCCACGTCGGCGTAATGGCGCAGTAAATTCCCGCCGATCACTCCCCGCATTTGATCTTGGTGAGAGGCGTTCTGCATCCACGACGCCAACACCCAAACCAACGCCACGTCGGTGATGCGCTCCACCTTGTCAGGATAGTTTTCCAGCAGAGCTTCCGCGTTGTAACGCTCCGGGGACTCATCCCAGGCAAGACACCTCAGCGCCATCTCCGTGTAGGACGAATCACGCTCTTGGAACAAGGTGAGCAGATCATGTTGAGCCGCCAGCAATACCCCAACCGGCAGCGTCCGATTGTGGCACAATTGTTGGAGTGGCAAGCGAGCCGCCTCCGCGTCGGTCGCCCGCTCTCGCGGGGCGTAGGTGCCATCAGCCAACCGGCGGCGAGACCGCGCCAGTTTGCCGATGGCGTGGATGGCTTTGAGCTGCACCGCGTTGTCACGATCATCCAGGCTGGTGATCCATTCGGAAAGGCGGCGTTCGCTGACCAGCGGATCAGCCGCCCGGTGGCATGTGCCCATCGAAACGGCCAGCGCGGTCACGAGCAAAAGCCCCCTGATCTTCCGTGCGAAGGACGTCTTCATTTAGTTGCCGTCGAGCGACCGCTTCAGTGCCCCTGTCGCCCAAAGACTCTCGCGGTTCTGCATCTTTTCGAGCAGAGTTTTGTCCACGGCCATGAGCTTGTTGACGTTCTCAGTAGAAGCGGCGGCCACCTTCCTCGTTTCGTCTGACACCCTCTCCAGCGCGGCCTTGTTGTCGGCAGCCAGTTTTTCGACCACCTCGACGCGGATCTCCAGTTCGCCCGCGCGCTCGCGCCACTTGATCGCCGCGTCGTTTGCCGCTTGGTAGGCGGCTTTCCAATCCACCGGTGTGGGGGCCGGTGAGGCCGCCGGGGTTAGCGCGGAAGCCGCCTCTTTCCTGGCTTTTGGCGACTCGTAATGACCGGTGGCAGCCACCGCGAAGAACGCCAGGATAAGAATCGGCTTCGTGACGGGTTGCTCAAAGCGTTTCGACCCACTCCTGCACGTTTGCCATCTCCTTGCCTTGCGCCACGCTCAGCAGACTTGCGATCACTGCCTCGCGGGTCGTCTTATCCAGGCGACCCACCAAATCGGCCACACAATCACGGCCCGCTTGGGCGCGGACCTTCTTGTCCGCGAGCGCAATCCTGGCGAGCGCGCGGGCCTCGGCTTCTCGGCCCTCCTTGATCTTTTTGCGGGCCTCTTCGAGGTCGTCTTTGGCAGAGGTCTTTTTTCGCGCCACCTTCCGCTTTGGTGGAGCGGGCTTTGGGGACGGCGGCGGGGTGGACGACTGGGCCTCGTGCGGGGGTGAGGCGGCCACGTTGGACGGGGTTTCGGTGGACATAGTGGCGCATCAAAAAGCAAACCTCATGCCTGCACACCCGGCCCACGAGGATCACATCCTCGTGGGCCTCTCCGATCCCCACCACGCCCGCTTTGCCGATGGCCTGGGAGGATCAAATCCTCCGGCTCCCGGCAGGGCCCAATTAAGCATTGCCTACCCGCAAGCGGGTCCCAGGCAACGCAATTTGGCCCTCCGGGGGTACACGTCCTGCTCCCTTTGTCTCCCATCCATGCCGACCCCCCACTACCAGGTACGCCGCGTCTCCCGCAAGGCGGGCCGCTCCGCCCAGCGGACGGCGGCGTACTGCGTGCGCGGCGGTCCCTACGCCAGCCGCGCCGACGACGTGCTTGCCTTCGGGCGCAGCGGCCCCGACCTCGGCGACTGGAACCAGGTGGACGCCGCCGAGTGGCGAAGAGACGCAGTGGTCGCCCGCACGCGAATCGCAGCCGTTCCCTACCAACTTTCCAAAGCTGGTATGGTCGGCGCGTGCCAGACACATGCCGACTGGCTCAGAGCCACTTTCGGCACGGCGGAAGGCTTCAGCTTGCACCGGCCCAGTGGCAAGCGCGGCGGCGATCCGCGTGCTTTCCACGTTCATTTCTACGGCACGACCCGGACGGTCGATAACCAAGGTAACTTGGGGAAAAAGGTGCGGCGGCTCGACCTGGCTCACACCGTCCACATGGCCCGCCAGAACTGGCAGGACAGCGTGAACGCGGAGTTGCGCCGCGAGGGGCTCGCCATCCGCTTGGACCTGCGCTCTTTCGAGCGGCAAGGTCGCAAAGAAAAACCGCTCCAGCGCGTCTCGATCATCGAGTTCGAGCGTGGCCGCCGGGGCGGACGCGACACGCCGCTTTGCGACTGCAACAACGCCCAACTTGCCCATCGAGCCATCGCCGCCCAGAACCGCCAAGACGCCGCAGACTATGAACACACCCGACGCGCCATCACCGCCCGACTCCTCTCCCGCCGATCCGCTCGACGCGCTGCTCGACGCGGAGGCCCAAGGCGAACGCTGGATACGGCTCGACGCCGAAACCTTGCTCCGGGCAGCGGACTTTCGGCGCATCAGGCAGGGGGAACAGAGCTACGGCACCGATATGGTGATCGAGGGGCGCAGGCACCACGTCCGCTGGCCCCTGCCAGCGTTGACAATCAACGGCGACCTGGAACTGGCCTATCCGGTCTGGACGGTGGACGAACTGCTGGCCGTGATCGGGGCCGAAGTGGTGGAGCCACCGCGTACTCAGGAGGGCATGGAATGGGTAATCGGCGAGCCGATCCCGGAACGCCGCCCCTTCGCCAGCGAGTAGTCGTCGTGCAGATCGACACACTCCTTGGCAGCACCTACCACGCCCGCGCCCAAGACATCGAGGACGCCCGCGCCAACGGGCAAACCAACGTGCCGCTCTGCTTGGCGGACGGCAGCCCCGTTCCCAACGGCAGCTCCGACCGTAATCGGCTGCGGCTTTCCACCATTGAGGTCGCCGACCTCACCGTCCTGGAGCCGTCGCCAGCACGCGCGCCATCCGCCAACGACCACGAAAATATGACCGACGAAGAACTCATCGAGATGGCAAAGCTCAAAGTGGATCTCGCCGGTTTCCTCGGCACGCACGGCTGGACCGCCGCGCCCGGCGACACCCGCGATTGGCGCAAGCTCGAAGGCCCCAGCGGCCAGCAAATCCTCGTGCATCGTGCCGAGGGCACCAACCACTGGACTTGGTACACCCTACCCGACAAGGCGCAGACGGGCACGATCATCGACGCCTGCCAGAACTTGCTGGGCATGACCTGGGGCCGCACGCTGGGCACCCTCCGCAAAACTCTCAAGACGCCGCCGTCAGCGTTGCCCCTTCACCACGGCGGTCGTCCTTCCGCCAAGGTTGCCACGTTCCCGCCCGCAGGTTCACGTCCGGCGCGCACCCTGGACCCGCTCGGCACGGTGGCGACTGAGTTCCTGACGACTAATCGCTGTCTAGACCCAGTCACCGTGGAGGCGTTCGCCCATTGGCTGCGCGCCGATCCTGACGACGGCCACCTCGTTTGCCCTCACAACGAGCAGGGCGATGGAGAGGAATACATCCCATTGCCCGACGGCTCGACCCGCAAACGCTTCACGGGCGCGATGCGCGACGGCGAGGGGCGGGGCCGCTCGCTTTGGCACGCCAAGCCCAAGGATCACGAGCCGATCCAGGTGGTCGTGGTAAACGATACGGCGTTGGATGCCATCTCCACCTGGCAGTGCCTGGACCCGGTAACGCGGCCCGAAACGATGGTCGTCTCCACCGCAGGCAATTTTTCGGCGGCGGGCGAGAAGCTGCTCCCGACGCTCATCCAGCAACTCCACGACGAGCGCAATCGCGCGGGGGCCGTGCATGGCAAACTCACCTTGGTGGACGCCAGCGACGTGGGCGAAGCAGGCACCGAGGAGCGCGAGGGCATTCTCCAAGCCGTCGCCGCCGCGATGGGGATGCGTTATGTGCGTTGGGAGCCAACGGAAGGCTGCAAAGATTGGAACGAGGTGGTACAGGCCGCCAAGCGCGAGCAAGAGACCCAGGAAGCCGCTTGGCAGGCCGAAAGCATGGCCGCCCATCTCGCACCTGAGGAAGAAACTCCGGAGACGCAAGGTGGGCCGCTGATCCGAGTGCGGAGTCGTTATCGCCGGTAGCAAGCACCGGTCCCCCAATCTTCCTCCCCCGTTGTCGCGCCCTGCGTAGGGGCCGCCGGAGGCAGTTGCCCTCGAATCACACCTTCAATGATCTGGGCACTCAACGCCTGCGGCGGCGAGGCGCTCATAGATTTTCTCCCTCAGCGGACAGGCGGTTTTCTCGCAGCCAATGGTTACGCGTTCCGGTTGGTTAAGCGGGTAGGATAACAAATCCTGCATCCAGCCCGGCAGATGGGCGAGTAACGGATCGTCTTCAAAAAAGGCATATACCGGCTGCTGCTGCAATTCCGGGATGTCCCGCGATGCCAAATGCTTGCCGACTCCCAAGTAAATCGCCTGTTCGAGTGCCGCGCGCACCCGGTGATGCCAAGCGCACACGACCAGCAGCAATTCATCCGGGTAATCCCAAGGGTCCAGGCCGGGGATGTACAGGACATGGTGGACTTGCAAATCCATCGTGCCCGCGACTAGAGGTTGAACGCATTCGCAGCAGGTGTAGCTGCGCTGCCGCAGCAGCCCGTCTCGACGGCGCTTCCACCTCACGTCGCGGAGTTTTTGCGAGTAGCTGGCCTTTTCCTCGCCCGGCACGGGCGAGCGGCGGACGCGCTCTTCGAGCGTGGCAGCGATGAGGTCGTCTGTGGTGTGAAAGCGGGATGATCCGCCGGGAGTGCGGCGTCCAGAATGCTCCGCAGGTGCTTGAGGGCGAATCCCCGTGGCACGTTCGTTTGCTGCTCCCACGCTTGCAGGGTACGCAGAGGGACATCCCACGCCTTGGCTGCCTGAGATTGGCTCAGGCCGAGCTTCTGGCGGGCCTGCTTGATTTCCGTTGAGAGTTCCACCGTCGTAGTTATGATGCATTTGGACTGACTCCTTTCAATTGACCGTTGATGGGCCTTGGTTCATGCCCGGTCGGTGTTACCAGCACCAACCGGGCAACTTTTTGGTTAAACTGTCGCAGACTCTGCGACAAGCAACACTCTCGCAGAGTCTGCGATGAATTCAAAGGGAAATGTTTTCTACTGAAATAAATCGTGAATTTTATCGATGGTTTATATGAACAGAGAAGTTCGTTACCAAAGTGGCGAGAGCGGGCGCTGGTTGTGGGTTTGCCTGTCGGCCCATTAGTGCCGCCTGCTTTTGCCACCAGAGGATTTAGAAAAGCCTGGTTTCTGAAAACAGGTTTTCGCCGCGCACTGGGCGTTGGAGGTGCTCCTGATGTAGAGGGTAGCCGAAGATGCTCGGAGCTTCGACCAAGGAGGAAAATTCCTCTCACCATCACCATTGGCAGCACTCGTCCTATCGCGTCGTGGTCAAGCGGCGGGTTCGTTCACTGATCCCTAAAGTCAGGGATGACCAGCAGTCCGAGCGGGCCAAGTTCGTGGTCATGCACGACGCTGCACCAAACTGGTGCGACCGACAGCGTGAACTGCGCGGCAATGTTCGGTCAGAGTTTCTTGATAAACCTTTCTGGCCGCACTCCATAAGCATTGAGGAAGTTCAACAACTCAATCACATCCACTCGCCTCTCCCCCGTCTCGCTCTGAGCGATGTACGACTGTGAACGGCCCATCTTTTGGGCGGCTTCCCGTTGCGACAGTCCCGCCTTTTGCCGTGCCTCCTTGAGCAACTCAAGGAACGCATCGTAGCGGGGACTGAAGATTGACTTTTTTGAAGAGAGCGATTCTGCCACCCGCCAAGGCTGGGCCTGTCACCCGTTTGAGTTGAAATTCGACTCAAAAAGATTGACGTGGGCAGGCTCGGCGTGTTACCGATCCAAGTCCATTCCATCCATTGCAAAATCGAATGAATCTCATTGCCGCTCGCCTACTCCCTTTTGCCACTGCTGTGCTGCTGATGTGCCAGCCAAGCGCGCAAAGTCAACCCAGACCGGTTGTGACCACTTTGTACAATTTCATTGGCAACGGCGTCGATGGGGTCCACCCTCAAGCTGGTCTCGTCCAAGGCAGGGACGGCAATTTCTATGGCACCACTGCGAGCGGGGGTGGCCGCGGTTACGGCACGGTGTTCAGAGCCACCCCGGCGGGTGTACTCACCACCCTGCATAGTTTCACCAACGGCACAGACGGTGCCGATCCCAGAGGCGCGTTGGTCCAAGGCAGGGACGGCAATTTCTACGGCACGACCCACAGTGGCGGCAGCAGCTATTACTATGGCACGGTCTTCCAGATCACGCCGGATGGCGTCCTGACGACCCTGCACGGTTTTACCGAGACCGGCACCGATGGAGCGGAACCCACTGCCGGACTGGTCCAGGGCCTTGACGGCACGCTCTACGGCACAACACGCAATGGGGGCAGCAACAATCTCGGTACGGTGTTCTCCATCACCTCAACGGGTGAATACACCACCCTGCACAATTTTACAGGCAGAGGCGCTGACGGGATGTATCCCGAAGCTGGTCTCCTCCAGGGCAGCGACGGCAACTTTTACGGTACCACGGCGAATGGCGGTGGCAGCAGCAGCGGCTACGGCACAGTCTTCCGAATCACCCCGGCGGGTGACCATACCACCTTGCACAGTTTTACGGGGATCGGCCTGGACGGACAAGGTCCCTACGCTGGGCTGATCCAAGGCAGCGATGGCAACTTCTACGGCACCACCGTGAGCGGGGGTGTTGAAAGCGCTGGTACGATCTTCCAGATCACGCCAGCCGGGTTGTATCACCCCTTGTACAGCTTCACCGGCACGGGCGGGGCGGCTCCCTACGCCGGGCTGATTCAGGGCAGCGATGGCAACCTCTACGGCACTACCGAGTACGGTGGCAGCGGCAACAGCAACACGGGCACGGTTTTTCAGGTCACGCTTGCAGGGGTACACACCATTCTGCACGACTTTACCAATACCGGGACCAATGGGGCTTATCCCAACACCGGATTGATCCGGGGCAGTGATGGCAACTTCTATGGCACGACCCCAGGTGGCGGCAGCAGCAGTCAAGGCACCATTTACAAGCTGACCGCTCCGGCGTTGCCGAGCGCGACTTTGGTGGCTACCACGCCCACCGTCACGGCGGGCAGCGGCGGTCTGGGGGCGTTCACGCTGAGCCTGTCAGCGGGGCAGGACCAAGACGTGATCGTGAATTACACGATCAAGGGCAGCGCGACCAATGGCAGCGACTATGCGCTGCTAAAATCCACCACAAAGATCAAGGCAGGCAAGACGAGCAAGCCCATCAAGATCATCCCGCTGGGCGCGGGCGCGGGAATGGGAGTCAAGCGCACTGTGGTACTCGTCCTGCAACCGGGAGATGATTACGAGGTGGGTACCACTGGCAAGGTCAAAGTCAAGATCATCAGCCAGTAGCTATGCGATGCGTTCAAACAGTCCGTCGATCTCTACAACGCCACGACGGGTGCCGTCGTGCAGTCGCCTTCATCTTCAACAGCGGCATAATGCTCAATAGGAGTTCCCCGGCTCTCGGCCTTTGCTCGCTTCGCGCAGGACCTTGGCATCACGATCCCGGTTTGGCAAATACATGTCCAGCCCATAGCTGCCGTCGGGGTAGGTCACGCTCACGGGCCGGTCGAGGGTGAGCAGCGGGTTGCCCCCCACGGCCTCGTAGCCCAGCGCCACCGTGGAGGCCTCCGGGTAGCTCGTCTTGCTGGCCAGCCGCCCGTAGCCGTCGTAGCCGAAGCTCGTCCTGAGGGCGGGGTCAAAGCCGTCGATCTCCGTCAGGTAGCCCTGCGCGTCGTACTGATGATTCACCGCGCAGTTGACGTGCAAAAAGTTGGAATTGCCCCTTTGTCTCCTCTCGCTTTTGGACATCAAAAGGCTTTGCGATGTTCCAACGTGTAAAGGGAAGTTGATGACTTAGATAAAACGCGCACAAATAATCTTTCAAATTCGCTGAAATTTATTCGCTCTCCAACGTCACAGTGCGGAAATCCTGTGTTTGCTGGAATTTATGGTATTTTCCGTATACTTTTCAGTATTATTTTTGAATTAGGCTTTATGTAATGTTCAGGGTTTGAAAACAAATATTCTATTCCAGTCGGCATAAAATCTGCCTGCCGACAATATATCTTATCGGACCAAATCCCTGCAAGTTCTTTGCTCCAATAGTCAAGCGGGGATCGAATATTCAAAGAAACGCTTCTCGGAACGAGGCAAACATCGCTTACATCATCTAAATGAATATGGTTGTCGAAACCGTCGGAACTTGATTGCAAAACAGCAGAAAACATCGTAATAATGCGCACATAACCAGCTATGTTCCCGCATATCACCAGTTCCATATTAGGTGAACCATTTAAATATACAGGCCTTTCTATTATCCGCAACATTTCAGGGAAGTCATTTTTTGCAGCGGGGCATATAACTACTCGCATGCTGTACGAAGATGCGTCTATTTCATTTAAGTAAACGTGCGTTTTTCCGGTCTTAGCTTTTGACATGCAGCTTATTAAATAAGCATACCCCTCACGATCTCCGAGAACAATAGCCTCTGTTTTTGAATCAAAATATTCCCAAGAATGTGTCTCCGTTTTCGAGCGGACAAAAAAAAGATTTTTCATTTCAAAAAATAGTGGTGACTAATTCCAATGTTGATTGTTTGATCGCCAGTTTGTAGCTGACAATAAAAAAGTGGATGGCATCGAGGTGATTCTAAACCCATTTGGAGAAGGAAGAGACTTTGCAGATAGGCGAAAAACTCTGGTTTTACAGGCGCCAAACCAGCATTCGACATGATTAGTTTTTCCCTTTGCGTTCGCTCAGCAGCGGTGGGTCTTTCTTTTGGAAAGGCGGCAGCGTAGGCACCCCAATAAACGCTGTGGGTAGCGCGGTTCCAGTAGCTCTCAAGCAAAGCGGTCCGCAGATCGTAGGCGCCTTGCAGGCTGCGGTCCCCGAGGATCCAGGCAGCAACTTGGCGGGTGTGGAAACAAAGGGCCTCCCACAGCCAGAGCAACTGTGCTTTTGCTTGCATAAGCTCCAAGATTCATCAGGTGTTGAATGCTTCACCATTTTGTGTGGGCAGTGGCGTGTCCACGAAGGCATTTGGCAGACTTCTCCCCGAGCTAAGCTGTAACGGTACGGTAGCACACCCAAAGATTCGCTTGATTCCACGCAGGCTTATCCGGTCATGATTGGCGGCGAGCACTTGATCCTTGAATTTCTGGTCGTAGCGCGGCTCCTTAGACGCAAGAACAAACGGGCGCTGGTAAGCCACGCACTTGGCGAGTTGCGCCCTGTAATCGGTGTGCCCTTTCTTTTGTAGGTGCGTGCCCCCGCGATGCTGGCACGAGTGAAACGCTGTAGTAGAAAGCATCCACCAACTTCAGGTTACAAGCATGAAAATCGACAGACAATCAATTTCCATCCAAAAGATTACCCAGCGTAATTATCCCGGCACCAGGAGCAATTCCCTCAACTTGGTTTGATATTAACGCGGCGGACGACAATTTTTGTGCTTCGTCTCCAGTGCTCAAAGCTAAAACATAGTTCCGAGCGTTGATGTCCATTGCGTCGGCTTGCGCTGTTCCGCTTGCGAACAATACAGCTACCGCGAGAAATGGAACATATTTTCCAACACCACCGCCGTATTTATTGTCGAATCCTCCGTTGAGATTACATCGATTGACAGCATTTTTGATTCCATTTTGTAGACTCTTATTATTCTTAAGTTCCGCATATACATTTTTCGGCAAACCAGGAAAACTGCTTGTTTTTGTGTCAAAAAAGAATTTTTCACCTCCGATTTGGAGATGCACGTTGCCATTACCACCGTTCGGTATAGGCACCTCTGAATGCACCATGATATTGCCCACTGTTCTGTGTGTAACGCTCACAGGATCGAATCCGAAAGGGTCAATAAACAAAATTGGGTTATTATCAGCATATGAATAAAGATTTATCCCGCCGTGCTCCTCGATCATATCCCTACTAATGAATCGACCTAGCTGCGGGTTGTAAATTCTCGTTGGACTTAACTCAAACTGGTTGAATTGGTGCAAATATCCTGTGTAGCTGGTGATAGTGTCTACACTGCCTGATATTTTTTTGCGGTTTCCCCAAGGGCCATATGCGTAACTGGCCTGCACCACCCCTGCATTATTACTTAATACATGTACGCTATTTAGATGGTCGCTACCATAAAAAAGCGTGTTCGCACCGGTTTCGAGAATTTCTTGCTCACCTTGAGAAAAAAAACGACGGAGTACTTGTCCAGTCGACGCATCGCGTTCTTCGCCGTCTATATATATATGATCGCTGACAACGCTTCCATTTTCCTTTTCGGTAAATCGCACACGCACCCCATCGCCATTATAACCGTACTCGATGCGGTGGCTACCGTTGCTGATGGCAGTGATTCGGTTGCACGCATCCCACTCAAAACTTTGTGCGGGCGAAGCATTATTTCCAAGTGCTGCCAACACCGTTGTGTTGCCATTGGCATCGTAGCCCAGATCCATGCTTACCCCTTCGCTGATGGTCAGCTGATAGCTCTTGGTGCTGCTGTTACCGCTCGCATCCGTCGCACTGATGGCCAGCGCTTGGCTACCCACCCCCAGCGGCACGAACGCCTCGAAGGTGTTCGTACTGGTGTCTACGCTCGCCGCCTGCCCGTTGATCGTAACGCTCGCCCACTCACTCAAGCCGCCCGCCACGCGCACCCGGCCCCCGCCACGCACCGCAATGAGCGCGTTGGTCGCCGTCGGGATGGCCGTCGTGAGCGTGCCCGCGCCCGTCTGCACGTTGACCCGGTTGCCCGCCGCGTCGTAACTCCACACCCCGCTGTTCGCACTGCTCTCGTCCTGATCGTAAACCGCGCGCACCAGTTGGCCCGTCGCGTCGTAGCTCAGATCGTAAGCGTGGCTCTCCAGCGCGCCTGTGCTGCCCGGCTGCGTCTGGCCCCAGTGGCTGATCCTGCCCAGCGGGCCGTCGTAAGCGTAGTCGAACTGGTCGAGCGTCGCCCCGGAGGGCAGCAGGTGTTTGATCTGGCTCAAGCGCCGGTCCTGTGCGTTGCCGGGGTAGTAAGCGTAGTGTGCCTCCTGCCCGTTGGGATAGAGCACACTCCCCAGGCGCCCCGTCGCCCCCTCGTAGCCGTAGGTGAACGCGCCCAACGCGTTCGTGTCCGTCTGCAAGCGGCCCAGCCCGTCAAAGCCCAGCGTCTCCACCGTGCCGTTGACCGTCGTCTTATACATCCGCCCCAGCGCGTCGTACTCGTAGCTCACCGTCTCGTTGGCAAAGGGACCGCTCACGCTCTGCACTCTCCCAGCACCCGCCGTGCCCGCCGTGCTCCCACTCGCCAAAGGATAGTAGCTGTAGGTCGTCGTGCCGATGCCGTCCGTCATCGTCGCCAGCCGTCCGCGCAAGGGGTCATAGGTGTAACTGACCCCCGGCGTCGCGTGCTCGGCCTCCGTGTAGTTCACGCTCTGGAGCGCCCCGTCCAGAAAGTAGCTGTAGTGCGTCTTTTGCCCCTTGGCATCGGTCACCCGCTTGAGACGGCTAGTCGTCTCCTCGTAGGCATAGTCCACCTCCGTGTTGTCCGCGTACACCTTGGCAATCGGCCGCTCGGCCCCGTCGAGCTTCCACTGGGTCACGTTGCCGTTGGGATCGATGAGCTTGACCAACTGGCCGCACTTGCAGTAGCCAAACTGCGTGACGTGGCCCAAGGGGTCGATGGCGGCCTCGGTCTGGCGCAGCTTGTTGGTGAGCAGCCGGCTCCAGTTGCCGCCCCGATCCCGCGTCCACTCCACGTCGAGTTTGTTGTAGTCCACCTCCGCGTAGCTGCCGTCCGGGTAGGTCACGCAGACAGGCCGGTTGAGGGTGAGCAGCGGATTGCCCCCCGCCACCTCGTAGCCCAGGCGCAGCGAGTAAGCGTCCGGGTAGCTCGTCGTGCTGCTCAGCCGCCCGAAGCCGTCGTAGCCGAAGCTCGTCCTGAGGGCGGGGTCAAAGCCGTCGATCTCCGTCAGGTAGCCCTGCGCGTCGTACTGATAGGTCACCGTCCGGTTGGTCGCATCGGTGACGGTGTGCACCTGCCCGAAGCCGTTGTAGGTCAGGGTGGTCGTCTGGCCCGAGGCATCGGTCATCGTCAACGGCTGGTGGGCCGCGTTGTACGTCGTGCTCATCAGGCGCTCGTTAAGGGCGCCAGTGGTCCAACGCACGCCGAGCAGGTCCATGCCGTTGGTGTCATAGTCGTACCGCGTTTCCCGGCCCAGGGGGTCGGTGGCCTTGGTGACGCGCTGCTGGGCGTTGTACTCGTACCGGCTGAGCTGGGTAGAGCCGTCGTCGAGCAGCCGCGCCACCATGGACGGATTGGTGGACATGCCGACGTTGAAGAAGCCCGCCGAGAGCTGCCCCTGGTAGAAAAGCCAGACACGGCTCTCCAGGGGCGACTTCGTACTCTCCAGGATGCCGCTGGTGCGGCTGGTGTCGATGTCGTGCAGGAAGTGGAAAGTCTTCGCCAGCGCGTAGTCCAGGCTGCCGTCGGCGCGGCGGGCCCCCTGGTAGGCTTTCTTGTCCCAGTAGAAGGTGTTGCGAGCGTAGAGGTAGTTGTTGAACGTGGGGATCGTCTGCGGGGCCGCTTCCGAGTTGGGCAGCTTGGTGACCTGCGGATCCTGGTTGCGCTCGACCCGCTCCTTGTCGCCGTAGGGATCGGTGGCTTCGAGCCAGGCGTTCGGGCCCAGAGCCGGATCGGTCGTCACGTCGCCGAAGGCGAAGGTGGTCGTGCCGTAGGGCGTGGTCAGGGCGTTCAGAAAGTCGCTGCCGAACTTGTAGCCGAACACGCTCTGCATCCCGGCGCTGTCGGTGATCGTCTGGAGCTGTCCCTGTGCGTTGTAAGCCAGGGAGCAGGAGCGCCCGAAGGGGTCGGTGACCTGCGTGACCTTAAGTGGGTCGGCTGACAAACCGTAGCTGAGCGTCGTCACCTGGCCCAAGGCATCGGTGACGGCCACCAGGCGCACCTGGGCGTCGTAGCTGAACGTGGTAGTGTTGCCAGAGGGGTCGATGCGCTGGGTCAGGAAATATTTGAGGCCCGTGCCGGTCTGCGAGGAGCGGAGGTTGGGCTGGCCGTAGATCTCTTTCGAGCCGTCAGGCAGGTAACGGGTGAAACCCGTAGGCTGCTTGAGATCATGGTTGTTGTTATCGCTGCTGACGGCAGAGTCCTCGACGATGTAGCCCGTGTTACGAGTCTTCGGGACGAACTTTGAATGGAGATGGTTGGGAAGGTCCATGCCGCCCGTGTAACTTGAGTCCACGTCGTCGCCCGCGTACCCATAAACCTCCATCCCGCCGCCAGCCATGTATAGATCCGCGCTGATCGGCGTGATGCGCACGTACCGCGCGGCAGAGGTCAACCCGTCCGTGCGTCTGTAATCGTCGCCGTCTGTCCCCGGCTGCCACGAAGCGGGCAAATAGTCCGCCGCCCCGGCAAGGT
>CAXTBX010000116.1:0-14957 GCA_964242205.1 uncultured Chthoniobacterales bacterium | reverse complement strand
TCCTGGATACTCACACGATTCAACCCGCTGGCAACACACGGTTCATCACCACCCTGTTTTGATGTCACCTTCGTAAAATTGAACAGACTCGCCTTCTTCGTTTCTGTTACCAGTCTGCACCATCTTGTCCGCTCTGACATGGTTGAGGAACCGAATTATCGATTTGGTGCTTCGACGATTACCTGATATGACATAGGATTTGAAATTTGGTAATTGAAACTGTTCGCACGCATCGGATTGAGTACCCTGGAAACTAAATATAGCTTGCTGCGGATCACCTATAACGCCTACATATGTTCTGTTTTCAGCTAGCCATTTGATAATTGCGGATTGCACCGGATGGGTATCCTGAAACTCGTCGATGAAGATGTAAGGAAACCGCGATGATAGAAACGATCTGAGCAAAGCATTCTCTTTCAGGATACGATATCCAAAATATAACACGTCTTCATGATCTATAATACCCTCCTTCCAATAGTATGGTTTGTATGATGAAAATTTTGTATAAGGCAATCCTTGAACCCGCGCCTTTTGCCTACACTCGACAACCCACTGATCAGTCGATGGATCAAGCTTCCAAGCAAGGCGCTTCAAAGCGGATTGCACTTCGGATTGTTTATTTCTGAGGAGAATGTGCTCAAGTTTTGGATTCACCGAGTGGAGCCAAGCTTTGATCAAATCGTATCTGGGGCGATGCTCGTCGTGTCCTAGAACTTTTGCGTAATCAACTTGAGGATGACCATCTTCATCTTTTAGGAGGTGAAGGTATGGTTTTACAACATTGCGGTATAAAAAACTGTGTATCGTTGAAACCTCGACCCTTTCGCCTGATGATCCAAGCCTGCGTCGTATTTCGTCTGCGGCCACATTGGTATAAGAAATACAAGCAACCAATGCACATGGTGTAAGCCGGTGCGAGGTTGCTACGACATGGCGGATGTGCTCAACCAACATGTATGTTTTACCAGCGCCGGGTCCAGCAAGAACACGAAAATGGCAGTCCACTTCTGGAAGGATTGAGTCCGAGGTGATTTCTGTCGCGCTCACTATGCTTTAGGTAGGGTGTCGCATGTCCACTCAAGCGCTTCTTTTATATAAATCGGAATTTGGAAGGGTTTCCGATCTTGCTCAGATAAATCCAAGTTTTCGTTTAACCTTAAAGCCAAATCAAAGGCGTGCTCACCTTTTGCATTTTCCGCACATACAAGATAGTAGGTTGCAAACCTATGTTGAGCTTCGCTACCTGCCGGGTTCGCCAAGTTTTGTAGTGCCTCCCTAGTTCCCTGAGACAGTAACGCTTCGATTTTTGTGTTATCCGGCGCGCCATTGTCTGTTAGTTCTTGAAGAGCCTTAAGGTGCCTCAAAGCTTCCGTGAGGAGTAACGCAGAAGCTCCATTTGCAAATGCTAAGTCGTATTCAAAGGTTTTCTGTCCATATCTAACACACAGCAACGGCGCGCCAGCTTCCAACTTCTTTAGACTCTTAGCCACGGCCGAGACGGCTTGGTATTTAAATTTGCTCGTATCAACATCCAGTTCGTAAGGATAACATGACATCCACCTACTTCCCGCAACGTTTGATAAACGTGATGGATCTGCATCAAGCACACAGGCCACTCGTCTTCTTAGAGCATACGCCATCTTACTCTGAGCAACGCCAACTCCAAACAAGGGAAGAAAGTGTTTAAACGTAAGACCCCCGACAGCAACTAAAGCAACATGTTTATCTTCCAGCGAATGTTTGATACTCCGCGCTAGCGTAGGTAAGAGCAATTGCTCCGCTAGGCCCTCAACAAACAAAACCGATTTCGAGAAAAGCATGTTTGATTTTGTTGCATCCAAATACCGCTCTACATACTTCTTTGATGCACGACCTTCTTCATTGTCATCAAAGACTCGCCCTGGATATCGCGCTGCCACGCCCCCTTCATCGTTAATTTGCATACAGATGATACAATCCAACGCTGAAGCAGAAGTTATCTGAGTTGAATGCGTTGTCAAAAATACCTGCCTATTAAACTTATCGATACCTATCCTTTCTTGGATGTACTTCAGCAATTTGTATTGTAAAGATGGATGCAAGTGAGCTTCCGGCTCTTCAACAAGCAGTATTGGAAACACAACTGCGTTTTGCCCGGAGATACTTTGATCCACCTTTACTTCCATACTTCGCAGGAGCAGCGAAATGTAGATTAGATTGTTATACCCTAATCCATTATGCGTTGCTGGAACTTTCTGCCCTGCGGCTTCTATCATGAGCTTAAGTGACGCCAACAGATCTAACTCCGACAGACGACCACTTAGAGTGGGCTTGCCACCATCCCCCGCGCCCGTTTTTTCAACAAGATCAAATAAATACTTTAAGTCAAGACGGCCCAATAAGGATTTAAGCAAATCGTCCGATCCAGCACGAAAGGCTCCTTGATGCTTTTTGCGGTCTTCTTCTTTCAGGTTTCGATCAAGTATTTGTCGAAGCATTCTTTTTAGAAGAGGATTAGTCGCTGAGAACAGCTCTGCATTTACGTCTCGTATTGCATCTAGAAATTGGCACGAGAATTTTTCTAACGATTCCACATCCGCTCTTATCCCCGCATCAAACTGTCCTCCGTAGATTCTCGCTACATATTTCTCTGTGTAAATCTCTAGAATGCGCCAGAATTCTTGAGAGGTGGGTGCCAGACCAACATCTTTCTTAAATTGTGCGTGATGTTCTTCAGGCAGAAAATAGTGGTATGTCAGAGTCGCTTCCCATGGGGCATCAAGTTTAGTGAGCCAAGTTGCAACTACGGCCTGATCAGCTAAAGCATCCATTGCGCCACTGGATTGAATGGTGGCTTCTACAGTTATACTCGGAGGCTCGTCAAGCTTTACTATTGCATTACAGAAGTCTTCGACACTCGGCTTCTTCATCGACCTGTCAAAAATCAGTCTTATCCCTTGCAACAGTGCGCTTTTCCCAGCATTGTTCTCGCCGACAATCACGTTTAAACCTTGTCGGAAAGTCACGCTGATGTCGCTCAGGCATCTAAAATTCTTGATTTTTAAGTTCGAAATATACATCGCTCCCGGAATTCAGTTCTCGAAAAGTCTCTCTGCCTTAATCGAGGAGTTTTACTGCTGGGTGATCATCTACGCAGTACTAACGCTTCACAATGCTGGGTCTTCTTTCGATAGTAAAGAGCGGAAGTTGCTTGAATATTAATCCCCCCTATACTGCTGCGGGGCGGTTATACTAATAGGCAGCCGCATCCACCAATCGGAATTCTCGGTCTAAAACTGCCCGCTGGTGTATGGCGTCGTAGCGGATCGTCATCCATTGCACGCCGCCTTGGAGCGTGAGGATCAGTACGCGCCCATAAGCTGGATGCTCGGCGTGCGACTTCGGCAACTCGGCGGCAATCTCGAACTGGAACTTCGGATCGGTGAGCAGCGCCGCATCCTCAGTGTGACGGCCTTCGATCCCCACAACAAAATCCGGGAAGAACGGGTGTCCGTTGTCCAGCATCACCTGCACGCTCCAAGTCTTGTGCGGCAAATTGCGGTGCCACCAGCGCACCGTACCTTCCGTGTCACCGTCGAGCAGGTCGGCGAACTTCCGCTCCCATGTAGTCAGACCGGGCGGGATGCAGCCATACATTCCATGCCGGGAGCGTGGTAGCGGTTCGTCGCTCTCCAGCGTGTCAGGCAATTCTTCCTCGGCCTCCTCCACGACTGCATGATTGGCCAGCGCCTTCTTCTTCGCCTCCCGCAGCAGCTCGGGCCGGGCAACCAGCAGCACATTGAGCATCCGGCGCAGCCCCGCCGCGTCCGCGGCCATTTCATCAAGCTGCAACTCGCGCAACGTCGCCGCCAGTTTGCCGAGCAAGGCCTGGCGCAACGCTTTGGGGTCGAACACCTCGTCCCGCGACAACAAAGCCAGCGCGATGCGGCCCGCCTCCTCCGGGTCCATCGAGGCATTGGTCAGCTCCATCTCCATCTGCTGGGAGAATACCTCCAACGTGCGTTTCTCTACCCGCACCTTCGCTCCCATCGCCTGGATCACATCGCGGTTGGAAAGCAGGAAGCGCCGGGCACAATCTTCCTCCGTAGCCGTGTTGTCGGCGGAAACCACCTGCGTCTTGAACCTCCGGGGTAAGCTGGGACGCATGGCGTAGGAGTAGCGTCCGGCGGGGGTCCGCCGTGCGGTGGCCACGCCGGTGCGCTCCTCGGTCGATGTCGGTTGCTGAGGCGCGAAGGTGAAAGGATCGGCCAACAGGTCCACCATGCGGGTGCTCCCGCCGCCGTCAAAGGTGGTCACGCCTGGTGCCTGCCCGTCGCCGTTCTCCGGCATCGGGAACAGGGTGTCTCCCGCAAAGGTGGTCTCTTGCTCCAGAGCAAAGAGCTGGGTCTGGCCGTCCAGACCGACGACCTGCACCTGTGGCTGCCCGGCAACGCGAACTAGGGCCGTTGTCGGGCTGACCTTGGCGTAGGCGGTTTGCAGCCGATTGATGCGCTGTCCGGCAAGATCCAGACCTTCCTGTGCCTCGGCGTCGGCCAGGAACACGTAGCCGTAGTTAAGCAACGGTGGCAGCGTCTTGGCACGGGCGCGGCCTTGCAGCCGCCGGTGAACCCGCAGGATGCGCCCGACGAGCTGCACGCCGTAATCCTGGTCGCGCGCGGCCCGCATGGAAACCAGGATGCCGGCGCGTGGGGCGTCGAAGCCCAGCGCCACCGCCATCTTGAAGATGAGCACCTCGCGGCGTTCGTCGTTTGCCAGCGCGAGCAAGCTGGGATCGGGCTCTTCGGCGGTGTGTGTGGCAATCTGCGCTTCGGTGAACCCATCGGCCAACAGGCGTTCGCGGGCACGGAGGATGCCCGCCGTGGAAGCAACCTGCACGAGCATGAGCGGCGTGAGCTTCACTCCCAACTCACGCAAAGCCGTTTTGCAGCGGCGGTGCAGGGCGGCGGCGTCCCGCAAGGCCGTTGACTCGAAGTCCACCAAGCGCTGCTGGTCGGGCGGGGCGAAGTAGGCCACGCATTTGACGCCTTCTTTGATCAGACCTTCCGCTACTGGCTCGTTGCGCGAGATGGTGATGCGGTTGAGCCTCGCCAGTCCGAGGTCGCGCTGGAAACGCGCCACGTCCCGGTCGTCTGGTGTGGCGGTGACAACTACGGTGTACTCGGGCCGCAGGACGCTCTTGAAAAAGGTCATCGCCTGCGTGTCCGTCTTGCCGCTGAAAAACGAGTGGTGCGCCTCGTCGACCACGACACCCACGCGCAGACCTTGCTCACGCACGCCTGCCAGCAATTCCTCCACGGTAGCGTTGCTCTCGCTGGTGCGATGGACGTTGCGCTGGTCCTTGATCCGCGCTGCCACGCTCTGCCAAGTGGTCACCCACACGTCGCCCGCGTGGGTGCCGCCCGGCTGCCGGTCGGTGGCAAGGTCGCGCAAGCGCAAGCCCGGCAACTCGGCGCGGAGCGCGTTAGCGGTCTGGCCGGTGACGCCTTTGAAGGGGGCGAACCAGAACCAGACGACACGCTCGGTCTCGGCAAAGGCTTCGGCGATGCGCCCAGCCACCAGCGTCTTCCCGGCACCCGTAGGCGCTTCCAAAAGCAGCGTGCCGTGTTGGCTGAGCGCAGCGTTACGCCCGGCAGGATCGTTCCCGGCCACGTCGAGCAAGCGTTGGCACTCTTGGAAGATGGCAAGCCCGCTGGCAATCGCGTCTTCCTGGAAAGGGCGGGGAGTGGTGCGGTTCATTGGCCGTTGCCTCCGGCGGATGGACGCAGCAGGCCGAAACGTCGGGTGAGGGTTTCCGGGATGGGCAGATGCGAGACGTGGGCCGCACGGACGTGCTGACGCACGAGCGCCGGTTGCCACGAGTAGAGCGCCACCGAAGAGCTGCCTTTGACGGCCGCGCGTAGCACTGGGGCATCCTCGCGCCGGAAGCGCGGCACATAGCAGAGGGCTTCGTCGTCGTCACCTGCCCACAAGAATGGACCTTCCTGGTAAGCACTCAAGGTGTCCATGTGGATGAGCTGAAGGGCGGTCCAAACCTGCCCGTGGCCGATGTCGAGCAGCTCGCCGGCTGGAATGGGCTGGGCACGGAGGTAGGCGAAGTCACCGCCCAGTCCAGGAACATCTTCGCCGTCTGCATTTCGATAGCCTTCGATCACGCGGCGCACCCGGGTTGCGCACGCGTCACGGCAGAGGTTCTTGTCAGGCTGCTCGTCGGTCCTCTCGGTGCTGGACACGAGGATGCAGCGTCGCCGCCCTCCGTCGGCATGGTTGAGCTTGTGGACAGCATGGGCCGTGGTGCCGGAACCAGCGAAGAAATCCAAGATCAGAGCGTCCTTGTCGTCGATCACGTAAGTCAGCAACTGCTCGATCAACCCGGTCGGCTTAGGGAAGGAAAACGCTTTGCCGTCTCCAAAGATGTTCCTGATCTCGTTGGTGCCAACCTGTGTGTATGGACCATCAATGATAGAAAACGGCTTTGCTCCACGCTCATCGCCCGCCTCACTTTTAAGATACTGCTTGTAGTTGACCGACCATTTTTCCTTGGCCTTGGTGATGACCAATTCATCGTTTTCCAAAGCTATCAGCGCCCGCTCCTTGGACCATTGCCACTGCTTTTCCGGCCAGATTTCTTCTCCTTTGTAGGGAATTGGGTAACGAAGGTTTGGACGTGCGTCCATGCTGGTCGTGGCCAGCGGCTGGAGCCGGTACGGGCCCCGCGCCTCGAACCGGGCGTCCCGCCCTTTGTAATATTTTAGGGTGTCGGGATTGGGAGGGAGCTGGATCGCTCCAAGCTGCTCCTTGGATTGGGCATAGCAGAGGACGTATTCGTGCAGCCCCACGACGTGTTTGGCCTTCGCGCCACCGCCGTAACTTTTCTTCCAGATGACGGAAGACACCCAGTTGGCTTCGCCAAAAACCTTGTTCATCAGCAAGCCGAGATGGAACGCCTCGTTGTCGTCTATCGACACGAAAATGATGCCGTCTTGGCGGAGCAGTTCTTTGGCGAGCACCAAACGCTGGAACATGAACTCGCACCATGTGGAATGTCGCCACGAATCATCCCGGTCCACGAAGTGGTCGTTGTAAACGAAGTCGCGGTTGCCGGTGTTGTAGGGCGGATCGATGTAGATGCACTTGACCTGCCCGGCGTAGGCCATCTTCAAGGCGCGCAGCGCGTCGAAGTTGTCTCCCTCAATGATGAGGTTGCGCCATGGCCCGGCGCCGCAGCTCAGTTCGGGGCACAGGTCGAGGGCCACGAAGTCACGGTTGACGGCCGCATCTCGCTCGATCTCGTTGGCTTCCCACACCAAACCAAAGCGTGTTCGGCGGTCGCGGGCTTCCAAGAGACGAATAAGTTCGTCCTTATTCAGGTCCGCGTATTTTCCTTCGCCAGCCATATTCCCGGCAGCCTAGCGGCTCTAGAGCAACTTTGGCAACCTCGGGCCTGCCCTTTACCCTGACGCTAGGTAGATCACCACAATGATCGCTGTAGTATTGACCAAGTTGCCACGGCGGACGGCTGCCCGTCGGAGGCGTTCTCCTCCAACCATTCGAGCATCGCGAGTACTTTTTTGTGCCGGTGATGGATACCTTTATCAGTCTGATTGCAGGAATGGATAAAATGGATATTAAATGGAGATGGATGAGATCTCCCTCCCGATCACACCGGAGATTTTGTCCCTCGTTGCCGAAGTGGACGAATTCAAAGGACGGTGGCAGGCGCTCAGAACCCTCGCCCCGGATCGTCTGACCGCGCTACGCCGGAGCGCCACCATCGAAAGCATCGGTTCATCCACCCGGATCGAGGGGGCAAAGCTTTCCAACCACCAGGTGGCCCAGCTACTCGGTAGCCTTTCCTCGGAATCCTTCCGGTCCAGAGACGAGCAGGAAGTCGCGGGTTACGCGCGGGTAATGGACTTGGTCTTCGAGTCGTGGCCGGACATCCCGATCAGCGAAAACCATCTCCAGCAACTCCACGCCGAACTGCTGAGGTTTTCCGAGAAAGACGAGCGACACCGGGGCGACTACAAGAAATTCCCCAACCACGTCGCCGCGTTCGATCCAGACGGCAAGCAAATCGGCATCGTCTTTGAGACCGCCGCGCCCTTCGACACCCCGCAGGAGATGGCTGCGCTCTTCGCCTGGTTTGACCAGGCGCGGACGGAAGCGACTATGCACCCACTGCTGCGGACGGCGGTCTTCGTCGTGCGTTTTCTGGCCATCCACCCATTCCAGGACGGTAATGGTCGGCTTTCCCGGGTGATGACCACCTTGCTGTTGCTGCAAGCGGGCTACGCATACGTGCCGTATTCGAGCTTGGAGAGCATCGTGGAAGACAACAAGGAAAAGTATTACCTGGCGCTTCGGCAAACGCAGCTGAGCCTCCGGCAACCCGTCCCGGATTGGGAGCCGTGGCTCGTGTTCTTTCTTCAGAGCGTGGTCCGGCAAACCCGGTTGCTCGCGGCGCAGATCGCCGCAGAGAAAGATGCATTGGCGGCGTTGACCCCTCTGGCCCGCGCCATTACAGACCTGCTAAACGTCCAAGGCCGCGTGAGCGTAGCGGAGATCGTCAAGGTCACGCAGGCTAGTCGGAACACGGTCAAGGCGACGCTGGCCAACCTGCGGCGGCAGGGGCTGCTCGTGCAACACGGCAAAGGACGGGGAGTGTTCTACACCAAGCTCTGAAGGAGTTGACGGGGAACGTGGCTTTACCGTCGAAGCAAAAGCGTCCAGCTCAAGGCCGCCAAACACGGACAAAGTTTCCCATCACAGTGTCCAGTTAGGTGTTGGGCAGACAATCAGCCACAGCCAGCGCACGGTGTCAGAAAACTGCCGTACCCTGCGCTTTGACGCCGACACGGGATTCGAACCGTGAACTTGGCGATAGCATGGGGTATTGACCCCATGATTTGTACCGACCCGACCACGGCCCATCTGTCGAATAGTTATGGGGCAAATTGTAAAGCCGTGCTGTTTTGGCGGTTCTGTCTGAGAACGCCGGGTAGAAACACGGCCAGACAGGGAACGCGGTTGTCCCCGCTTCCCATGGGTAAGTCACCACAAACGGCGGGAAAGAACGTGATCGGAGAGCGGGTGCGGCAGGCGCGGCAGCGCCCCAGCTTGCACCTCTCCCAGCTCGGTTTGTCCACTTGTCTGACCGGGGCTGGTTTGTCGCTCGGGCGCACCGCCGTCTCGAAGATCGAAAGCGGTGAGCGCCACGTCACGGACTACGAACTCGTTGGCTTGGCCAAGTGTCTGCACGTCACCACCGCCTGGCTGCTCGGGGAGACCGCATATTACAAGGGCGGTCCCAAACGCCGCTAGAGTCATCCAACCGCAAAGCACGATTTTGCTACTCGGCCAAGCGGTGAAACCCCTCCTCCACCCACGTTCTGTCGCCACCCTCCCCGCCCCCCGGCCACTTATTTCCTGCAACCTTGGCTTTCGCTCAAGCGCGAATCGTCCGGGCTTTGTCCGTCCCGGGCCCGGACGACCGCCAAGGCGCTGCCGCGACCTTGCAGGAATAAGTGGCCTCACACGCTCGAAGCTTTCCGCGCGGTGAGAATTTGTCCCGGATTATCCTCTTTCTCGAACGCAGAAAAAATAAATTGGTGTATGAAAAGTAGTTGGCGGTTGTCGGCTTGAAGGGCGCTTTGTTTTCTTCGATGGTCATGGCCGACCGTCAACTTGACTTCTTCGATTTCGCGGCGAGACCCCCACAGGAACAGCCGACACCCACGACCACCACCACCGATGACCGAGATCTCTTTGACCCAGTACGGATTGATGGCCGAGAGGCACTGGCGGCAGTTCCGGCCCAAGCAGGTCCGGCGGCTGGAAGCGCAGGGCAAGCTGGAGGAGACGCTTCTGGAGGCGCAGGAACGGACGATCGAGGAAGTGGAAACGCTGTATCGCCGATTCAAGGCGGAGGGCTTGACGGAGCAGCAGGCGGAAGCCCAGGCGTGGGAGTTGACCCGGGAGAAATATATTCTCCTGGAGCCGGAGCCGGGCGTCGCGCTCTAAACGCGGCCAACTTCCGTTTCAGCGCGGAGGACACCCGGCTCGTCGGCCTGGGTTCTCTCAAGCAAAAGGCCCGCGACAATTTCGCCGCCATCGAACTGGTTCAACGCCTGGACCAGGAAGATCGTCCCGCCACGGACGACGAAAAGCGTGTGCTGGTGCGTTACGTCGGCTGGGGAGGCATTCCGCAGGTGTTCGCCTCCTGGCAGCAGCCGGATTCTTCCGACTGGCTCGTCGAGCGCGAAACGATCCAGCGGCTCCTCTCCCCGGCGCAGTACGAAGCCGCCCGGGCTTCCACCCTCAACGCCCACTACACGGCCCCCGCCGTGGTCATCGCCATGTACGCCGGGATCGAGCGGCTGGGCTTCGCCGGGGGGCGGGTCCTTGAGCCCGCCGTGGGCCTGGGCCATTTCTTTGGCCTCATGCCCGAGGAAATGCACGCGCGCTCCAAGCTCACGGGCATCGAGCTGGACCCGGTCACGGCCAGCATCGCCACTCGTCTCTATCCGGACGCGGACCTGCGCAGCCAAGGCTTCGAGAACACTTCCCTGGTGGACGGCTCCTTCGACCTGGTGGTTTCCAACGTGCCTTTCGGGGACTACAAGCCGGTCGACCCGCTCTTCAACGACCGCAATTTTCTCATCCACGACTATTTCTTTGCCAAGGGGTTGGAAAAGGTCCGTCCGGGCGGGCTGCTGGCCTTCATCACCTCCAAGGGCACGCTCGACAAGGTGAACTCTTCCTTGCGCGGCTACCTGGCCGACAAGAGCGATTTTCTGGGGGCTGTCCGGTTGCCGAACACGGCTTTCAAACAGAACGCGAACACGGAAGTGACCACCGACATCGTGTTTCTGCGCCGACCGCTGGCGGGGGAGCGTCCGCGTGGCCCGCGCTGGTTGGATCTGGCCGAGCATCGCAACGCCGACGGCGTCGCTTTCCAGGTCAACGAATACTTCGCCGCCAACCCGCAGATGATGCTCGGGGCCATGCGTAACGCGGGCACCATGTACCGCGCCAACGAACCCACCCTCGCCTCGGACGGGCGCGACTTGGGCGCTGCGTTGCGTGAAGCGATCAAAACCCTTCCCGAGGGCGTGGTACGCGCGGAAAGAATCGTGCTTGTCAACGCGGCGTCCGTCGCGCAATCCGCGAGCGTCGCCGAGCCGGTGCTCGCCCCGGACCACGTCAAGGAAAACGCTTTCACCACGTTGGAAGATGGTCGCTTGGCCATCCGGCAGGGGGGTCTGCTCACGCCGGTCGCCAAGCTCTCGGAAGAAGGGGCCCGGCGGGTCCGGGGTCTGATCCGGCTGCGCGACGCCGTGCGCGATACCCTGCGCACCCAGCTCGATGGCACCGACGAGGCCGGGGTGCTCCTGGCCCGCCGCCGTTTGAACGAACGCTACGATCAGTTCGTGCTGCGCTTCGGTCCCGTCAACGACCTGGCCAACGCCCGCGCGTTCCGCGGCGACCCGGATTTTCCGCTGCTGCGTTCCCTGGAGGATTACCACGAGGAAACCCGCACGGCGGTCAAGACCGCGATCTTTAGCGAACGCACGATCCACCAGCGCCAGGCTCCCCGCGCCGCCGAGAACGCGCAGGACGCGCTCGTGCTCACGCTCAACGCCACCGGGCGCGTGGACCTTGAACAGATGGAGAGCCTGCTCGGGCGACCGGCGGACGTATTCCTGCCGGAACTCAAAGGACTCGTGTACCGCAATCCGCAGACCGAAGGGTGGGAAACCGAGGACCAATACCTCTCGGGCAACGTGCGCGAAAAACTCGTGGCCGCGCAGGCCGCCGCCGGGGCCGATCCCAATTACCGCGAAAACGTCGTGGCCCTCGAAGCCGCCCAGCCCGAAGACCTGAGTGCCAGCGACATCGACGCGCGCTTGGGGGCCGTGTGGATTCCGCCCAAAGACATCGAGGATTTTGCCAACGGAATCGTGCCCGACGCCGGCACGATCACGGTTTCCCACGCGCCGCAGGTGGGCACGTGGTTCGTGGAGGCGGGCTATGCCGCCCGCGCGTCGGTCGCCAACACGACGGACTGGGGCACCACTCGCTACCGCGCCCTGGAACTGGTGCAGGACGCCCTCAATCTGAAAACGCCCACCGTCTACGACAAGGACCCGCGCACGGAGCAACCCGTGGTCAACGTCCCGGAAACCGAGGCCGCCCGCGACAAACTCGAAAAGATCAAGGAACGCTTCAAAACCTGGGTGTGGGAAGACGACACCCGGCGGGAGCGGCTGGCCGCCAAGTACAACGTGGAGTTCAACAGCACGCGGCTGCGGGTGTTTAGCGGCAGCCACCTGACCCTGCCCTCCAGCAGCCAGCAAATCCAGTTGCGTCCCCACCAGAAGGACGGCATCTGGCGCGTGGTCCAGAGCGACAACACGCTCTTGGCCCACTGCGTGGGTGCGGGCAAGACGTACACGATGGTCGCCGCCGGCATCGAGCTAAAGCGCCTGGGCCTGGCGCAAAAGCCCATGTACGTCGTGCCCAACCACATGCTCGAACAGTTCTCCAGCGAGCTACTGACCCTCTACCCCACGGCGAACATCCTGGTGGCGGGCAAGGAGGATTTCGAGGCTTCCCGGCGCGCGCAACTCTTTAGCCGCATCGCCACGGGCAACTGGGACGGGGTGATCGTCACCCACGCGAGCTTCGAGAAAATTCCGATGTCCTTCGATTCGCGCAAGCGGTTCATCGACGAACAGATTCGGGAAGTGGAAACCGCCATCCGCCAGCAGCGCGGCGAGGGGCGCGGCACCCGGCTGGTCAAAGAACTCGAACGCATCAAAAAGAAGCTCGGCGCCAAGCTCGAAACCCTCTCGGCGAACCACCGCAAGGACAGCACACTGACCTTCGAGGAACTGGGCATCGACCGGCTCTTCGTGGACGAGGCGCACAAGTTCAAGAACCTCTTTTACGTCACCAAGATGAACCGCGTGGCGGGCCTGCCGCAGACGGCCAGCGAACGGGCGTTCGACCTGTTCTTGAAGGTGCAATACATCCAGGAGCGCAACCAGGGCGGCGGCGTGGTGTTCGCCACGGGCACGCCGATCTCCAATACGATGGCGGAGATGTTCACCATGCAACGCTACCTGCAAATGCACACTCTGCGCCGCAACCAGATGCAGCATTTCGACTCGTGGGCAGCCACCTTCGGGGAAGCTGTCAGCACCATGGAACTCAGCCCTGACGGCCGGGGCTACCGGCTCCAGACCCGCTTCGCGCGCTTCGTCAACGTGCCCGAACTCATGGGCCAGTTCCGGCAGGTGGCCGACGTGCGCACGGCCGAGATGCTCAAGCTGCCGGTGCCAAAGCTCCAGGAAGGCAAACAGGTCACCCTCAGTTCCCCGGCCAGCCCGGAGTTGAAGCGTTTCGTCGAAAACCTCGTGGCCCGCACCGAGGACATCAAGAACGGGCGCGTCGATCCGCGCGAGGACAACATGCTCAAAATTACCAGCGAGGGCCGCAAGGCCGCGCTGGACCTGCGCTTGATGATCCCGCACCTCGCCGACAACCCGGACTCCAAGGTCAACCGCGCCGTGGCCAATGTGCACCGCCTCTGGGAAAGCACGGCCCCGGTCAAAGGCGTGCAGATGGTGTTCTGTGATTTGTCCACGCCGTCCGCAGGCAACCGGGGCAACTTCAACGTGTACGGCGACGTGCGCGCCAAGTTGGTCGCCCACGGCATCCCCGCCGACCAGATCGCCTTCATCCAGGATTACGACGAGGACTCGGCCAAGAGCGCGCTCTTCAAGGCCGTGCGGGAAGGCAAGGTGCGCGTGCTGTTGGGCAGCACGCCCAAGATGGGCGAAGGCACCAACGTGCAGCGCAAGCTCGTGGCGTTGCACCACCTCGACGCCCCGTGGCGTCCGGCGGACATCGAGCAGCGCGAGGGCCGCATCCTGCGCCAGGGCAACCAGAACGAGTTCGTGAGCATCTTCCGCTACGTGACCGAAGGCAGCTTCGACGCCTACATGTGGCAGACCCTGGAAAATAAGTGCCGTTTCATCGCGCAGGTGATGAACGGCGACGCCGCCGTGCGCCGCGCGGAGGATGTGGACGCGGCGGCACTCACCTACGCCGAGGTCAAGGCCATCGCCTCGGGCAACCCGATGGTCATCGAAAAAGCGGGCGTGGACGCCGAGGTCGCTCGGTTGACCCGGCTCAAAAAGCAGCACGTGGACAGCCAGTACCAGCTTCGCTACCGCATCAAGGGCCTGGTGGAGAGCACCGAGTATTGCGAGCGCGCCATTGCCAAACTGGAAGCGGATCTGGCCGTCCGGGTGCCGACGCAGGGAGAACGCTTTTCCATGCAGCTCAAAAAGGAAACCTTTACGGACCGCGCCAAGGCGGGCCGCGCCCTGGTGTTCATGGCGGCGTCCATGCGGGAATTCACGACCACGCACCCCATCGGCGAGGTGGGCGGCTTTCCCTTCGCCCTCCAGCGGCACGACGGCAGTGCCAAGGTGCTCATCCAGGGCAAGGCGGACCACGAAGCCAACATTTCCGAGAACGCTCTGGGCACGGTGGCATCTGTCGAAAAGGCGTTGGGGAGCATGGAAAGCCGCTTGACGGACCGCCGTGCGGACCTGGCTGACTACCAACGCAAGCGCGAGGAGCTGGGCCGCCACGTCGGCGCGCCGTTCGAGTACGAAGAGAAACTCTCGGTGGCCACCGGACGCCAGCAGGAAATCATCTCCGCGCTCGATCTGACCAAGAACCAGGCGGGCACGCAAAGCGAGGCCAGTGCGGGTGAGGGAGCCGAAGACCCCGTTGCCGCGCCAGCCACGGCGCAGAACGCGACGCAAACGCAGCGGGCCAGCGTCGTCCAGCCGAACAGGGCCGCGGCGATGGCGGCCTGAAAAGAAAATCTCTACCGTGACGTTGGACCTGGATGGCAAGAGCCCGAGCGCCCTCCCCACGTT
>CAXTBX010000115.1:0-15042 GCA_964242205.1 uncultured Chthoniobacterales bacterium | reverse complement strand
GCTGACGCCATGAACCACACGACAACGACCTTCGTCAAGAACTAACGGAGTAGTATTAGAGAGTATTGTTCAGCTGGAAAATGCGCTTGCAAAATCACGGCGAATACATGACAAGCGCCTCTGTGAAAGAAACGAATATCGTCCTGGTCTAAACATTCAGCTTCAAGGTTGTTCATAAGTTCTAGCTGAAAACGAGTGTCGAGTGGTCACGGAGACGGTGTAGATGTTCGCTTAAGTTTGTACTGAAGCCTCATTTTCACAACAATTGATAGGGATCAACATCCACCGCCACGGCCACGTCCACCGGCAACTGGAGCTTCCCCAACACCGCTTTGACGTGGCGGCTGAGCTTGAAGGCGCTGCGGCCCCGCAAAAGCAGGTGGTAGCGGTACTGCGTCTTTAGCCGCTCCAGCGGCGCGGGCACGGGGTCGCCCAGCGTCGCGCCTTCGGGCAGGTTTTCCTTCAGGCGGCGGTGCAGCGTTTCCGTCGAGAACTTGCCGCGCTCTTGGTGGGCGCACTTGATCGTGAGCAACACCAGATGCACGAAGGGCGGGAACTCGCACTTGTGCCGGAAATCCAGCTCCTGGTGAAAGTAGCCGTCGAAATCGTGGTGGCGCGCGAACTGGATCGACGGGCTAAACGGCGTGAAGCTTTGCACGAACACCTCGCCCTCCATCTCGCCGCGCCCGGCGCGTCCGGCCACCTGCGTCAGGAGTTGGAACGTCCGCTCGCCCGCGCGGAAATCCGGCAGGTGCAGCGCGAGGTCCGCGTTGATGATGCCCACCAGCGTCACGTTCGGAAAGTGCAGCCCCTTGGCGATCATCTGCGTGCCGATGAGGATGTCGATCTTGCCCTGGCGGAAGGCGTGGAGCGTTTCCTTGAAGGCGTCCTTCCTAGTCATGGCGTCGGCGTCCATGCGGCGGATGTTCGCCTGCGGGAAAACCTTCGTGATGACATCTTCCACGCGCTCGGTGCCCAGCCCGGCCTGGCGGATCTGCGGGTCCTGGCACATGGGGTTCGGGCAGACGCGCGGCACGCTGGCCTGGTGGCCGCAGAGGTGGCAGACGAGCCGGTTGGCGGCGCGGTGGAACGTCAGGCTGACGCTGCAATCCACGCACTTGCAAACGTGGCCGCACGCCGGGCAGACGAGCGAGGTGGCGAAGCCGCGCCGGTTGAGAAAGAGGATGGTTTGCTCCTTTTTCTCCAGCCGGACGGTGATGGCCGCACGAAGTTTTTCGGAGAGGACCAACGGGCCGTTGCGCGACTTCTGGCGCTGGGCTTCCTGGCGCAGATCGACGACGCGGATGCGCGGGAGCTGGCGGTCGTCCACGCGCTGGGTGAGCTGGGCGAGGTCGTACTTGCCGGTTTGCGCGTTGTGGAAGCTCTCGATGCTCGGCGTGGCGCTGCCGAGGACGACCGTGCAGCCTTCCATCCGGGCGCGCAGGACGGCGATGTCGCGCGCCTGGTAGCGGGGGGCTTCCTCCTGCTTGTAGCTGGTTTCGTGTTCCTCGTCGACGACGATCAGGCCGAGGTTGGCCAGCGGCGCGAAGACGGCGCTGCGCGCGCCGATGACGATGCGCGCCTTGCCGCCGTGGATCTTGTGCCATTCGTCGTGGCGCTCGCCGTCGGAGAGGTGGCTGTGGAGGACGGCCACGTCGTGCCCGGACTGCTGGAAGCGGCTCTTGAAGCGTTCGACGGTCTGCGGGGTCAGCGAGATTTCCGGCACGAGGACGAGCGCGGTCTGACCGCGTTCGAGGGCGTAGGAGATAGATTGGAGGTAGACTTCGGTTTTGCCGGAGCCAGTGACGCCGTGGAGGAGGACGGGCTTTCTTTCCTCGGCGGCGGCGTCCATGCTGGCGCGGACAACGCGCATGCATTCGGTTTGCTCGTCGCTGAGCGTCTGGGCCTTGTCGCCGATGAAGGTTTCGTTTTCGTAGGGGTCACGGTCGACGTTGGAAGCGGCGGTGGCGACGAGTCCGGCTTTGACGAGGGATTGGATCGTGGCGTGGGTCGCGCCGCATTGTTTGCAGAGCGCGGCGACGGGTTGGGGGCTGGTTTCCGCGAGCGCGGCGAGGATTTCGGCTTGGCGGGGTGCTTTCTTGATGATGGCGGCGAGTTCAGCGGCAGTCGGCGGGCGGAGGAGCCGGGCGAAGAGTTGTGTCTTGTGGGTGAGTTCGGCGTCGCGGATGACCTGTGGGAGGACGCTGCGCATGGCGGTTTCCACCGGACAGCAGTAGTAATCGGCCATCCAGCGCGCGAGGTCGATGAGGACCGGGCTGATGACGGCCTTGTCGCCGATGACGCCGTTTAGCGGGCGGAGAACGTTTTCCGGGACGGGAGATTCGGCGGGTAGGTCCACGACCGTGCCGATGGAGGCGCGGTTGCGGAAGGGCAGGCGGACTCGGCTGCCGACCTGTACGCGGCCCGCGAGGCTGTCGGGGATCAGGTAGTCGAACTCCTTGTCGGCGGAGCGGTCCACGATGACGCGGGCAAATCGGGACGGCAGTGGCTGCATGGGCATGACAATTTATCAGACATTGTTCCGACCGCGACTATCTTCCACGAGCGAACATGGTAGGATGAGCGACATGCGGCGTTTCCTAGGGTTCGTTTTGCTGGCGCTGGTGCTTGGGGCGGTGGGTGCCGTCCTGGTGGGCGTCATGATCCGGCGCTCGCCCAACGCCGAGTACAAGGCCTACGAACTGGTGTTCCACGAGCGGTTTCACCGGTATGACCAGCTCATCCAAGATGTCGCCAAACAGCGCGGGCTAGACCCGATGGTGCTCAAGGCCGTCGTGTGGCGTGAGAGCAAATTCCGGCCCGACAAGACCGGGCTGGACGGGGAGCGCGGGCTGATGCAAATCACCGAAGCGGCGGCGAAGGAATGGGTGAAGGGCGAGAAGGTGGAAAGTTTCGTGCCGACGGATTTATATGATGCCAAGACCAACCTGAAAGCAGGCTCGTGGCTGCTGGCGCGGGCGTTGCGGCGCTACGACGGGACGGACGATCCGCTGCCGTTCGCGCTGGCGGAGTACAACGCTGGACGCAGCCGGGTGTCGAAGTGGACGGGCGAGCGAGACGGCGGCGAGAACACGCGCGCCAACAGCCAGGAGTTCGTGGCGAAAGTCGATATCGCCAGCACCAGGAAATATATCGAAACCGTGCAGGACCGGGTCAAATACTACCGCGAGCGCGGCCAGTTTTGATCAGGGCGTGACGGGACTACTGGAGAGGACCTTTGGATTGGTGAAGCCGCTGCCGGGCGTGTAGACGATCTCCACGAGCGAACGGGTGGACGGGCTTCCGGGCCAGTTGTGCCGGATCGAGTCGGCCACGTAGCCGTCCACGCCGCCCGAGCCGCTGCTGCGCACGAAAGTGATGGAGACCACCTGCGCGTCGGCGTCGGTGGTGACCTCGGCCTGGATGGTCGCCGCTTTGGCCGCGTGGTTGTTCTTGGGCCGTTCGCGGGCTTCGTCTAGATGCGTGCCGGTGCCGTAGTTGCGGATAAGATTGCAGCCAGCGAGAGTGGCGACTGCCCACCCCAGCGTGGCGAGGCGCGCGACAAATTTGGAAAGGGTAGGGGCGGTCATGTAAAGGCGTTTTACAGCAAAGCGGCGCGGCGCAACAACGCAATTCCCTAGATGTCGAACGCCCAGACAAAATCGGCGTTCGGCGTGGTGCCCTCGGTGACCTGATGCGTTTTCTTGGAAAGAATCTTGGGCTGGGTTTGCTCAGAGAGCACCAGCGAATCGGGCGGCACGCTGACCATCAGGAACACGTTGCCACCGATGGTGCTGCCCGAGCCGATGTACGTGTCGCCGCCGAGAATGACGGCGTTGGCGTAGATCGTGACGTGGTCGCCGATGTCTGGATGGCGTTTGCCGCCCTTGACGAGGCGGCCCTGCTCGTCCTTCTGGAAGCTCTTCGCGCCGAGGGAAACGCCTTGGTAAATCTTGACGTGCGCGCCGATGACGCTTGTTTCGCCGATCACGACGCCCGTGCCGTGGTCGATGAAGAAGTGGCTGCCCAGTTGCGCGCCGGGATGGATATCGATGCCCGTGCGCGAGTGCGCCCATTCCGTCATCATGCGCGGGATGAGCGGCAGGTCCTTGTTGTAAAGGACGTGCGCGAGCCGCTGGATGGCGACGGTTTCCAGAGATGGATAAGCGACAATGATTTCTTCCAGGCTCTGCGCGGCGGGATCGCCCTCGTAGGCGGCCTCCACGTCCGTGCGCAGCATCTGGCGGATGACGGGCATCTCGTCGAGGAACGAGGCCACGATACCGTTGGCCAACTCAACGGGGCAACCGCCGGGGCGGCGGGTGCGCAGGCTCTTGCAAATCTCGTCGCTTAGCCGGGCCGTGGTATCCGACACCCGTCGCGCGGTGATGGCGGGCAGATCGCTGGAAAAGATGGGCTGCTCGTCGTAAAAGCCGGGGAAGAGGAGTTGCAACAGGCCTTCACAGATGATCCCGACCGCGCGCTTGGAAGGCACGTTGACCACCTCGATGTTGTTGATGCCGCCGACGTGCTGGTAGCTGGACAGCAGACGCGAGGTGAGGTGGGGCAGGATCTGGTCCATACGGTCGGCGTAATGTCGGATAGTTTCACCGTGGAGCAAGGGTGACCGCTGCGGAGCGTGGCGAAGTGGCGACCCCACGTCTTGTCAGGCCGCGCCGTCGGCGCTCTCGCAGAAGTAAGCTTTGCCATGGTTGCCGGTGCGGGCGGCGTAATTCTCCTCCAGGTGCCGGGCGATTTCCTCGGCGCGATTGGTCTCGACCAGTGAGATCGTCGCGCCGCCGAAGCCGCCGCCCGTCAGCCGGGAGCCAAGGACGCCGGGTTCCGCGTGCGCCAGATCGACCAAGGCGTCGAGTTCCGGCGTGCTGTTCTCGAAGTTGTGGCGGCTGCTGGCGTGCGAGGCAAACATCAACGCGCCGAACGCCGCGCCGTCGCCCCGGCGGAGGTGTTCGATGCCCGCGAACACGCGTTCGTTCTCGCCCACGACGTGCGCGGCGCGGCGGTAAACGAGGTCGTCGAGTTGCGTGCGGGCGGCGGCGAGCGTCGCCCTATCCACGTCGCGCAACGCGGGCACCCCCAGCGCGCGGGCGGCGGCGAAACACCGTTCGCGGCGTTCGTTGTATTCGCCGCCGACGAGCAGGTGCCCGACGCCGGTGTGGAAAACCAGCAGAGCGGTACCGAGAGGGAGGGGGATGTTTTTCACCGATTCCGAGCGGCAGTCCAGATACACCGCCTGCCCTTTTTTGCCGAAGATAGAAGACACTTGGTCGAGCAGGCCGCACTTGACGCCGACGAAATCGTTCTCCGCGCGGCAGCAGAGCTTGGCCAATTCCATCGGGGCGATGTCAAGCGAGAATAGTTTCATCAGCAGGCACGCCGTGGCGACTTCCAATGCCGCGCTGCTCGACAGACCGGCACCGGGCGGTAGGTCGCTGGCGATGCTCATTGCAAAACCTTCGATGGGGTAGCCCGCCGCACGCAGACAGTGGGCGACACCGAGCGGGTAGTTGGCCCATGAGGCGGGGCCTGTCTGTTTGTCCAGACGGACAAGCGGTTCGCAGACGGGAACGTCCGAGATGGTGGAGCGCAGGGTGGCCGCGTGGTCGTCGCGCAACTCGCCTCGCACGGTGACCGCGAAGTTAATCGCCGCCGACAGCACCACGCCATCGTTGTAGTCCGTGTGGTTGCCGAGGAGTTCGACGCGACCGGGTCCGCGGGCGGAAAGGGAGTTCATGCGGGAGTGGATCTAATGGACAGCTTGCGCCAACAACCTGACAAAGAAAGCAGCAACTTTGCGCGGATGAGAGTTGGGAGTGCGTTCCTACCGGGACCATCGGAAATGCCTCGCACAAAGTTCACCGTGTTCATAAAGAGGGAAGAGTGAACAAGGGAGGTCGTTAGGTTGGTGTGGCGTGGGGACTAACTTATATCGGGTTGCATTTCGTGACTCGCACCCTAACGTGCGGTCAAATGTCTATCTCCAAGTCCCTTCGCCGCGCGGCCCAACTTCAGGAACAAATTGATCGCTTGCGTGGTCAGCTCGCAGCTTTGCTCGACCAGGCTCGCGCGGAAGTTTCAGCGGGGGCGGCGGAGGACGCGCCGGCCACGGCGCGACGGGGGCAGCGGAAGTCGTCGAAAAAGTTGCGCGGGACCAGTCCGGCTGTTGCACCGACCGGCGAACGGAAAAAGACGGGGCGGTCGGTGAAGCCGGTGCGTGCCGCGCGCGGCAAACGGCGTTCGCCACTGGCCGGGCGTAAGCGCGCCGAGTCACCTTCCGGGCCGCTGGCCCCGGCGGTAGTGAAGGTGTTGCAGTCGAAAAAGCAACCGATGAACGTGCGCGACATCCTGGAAGGCTTGACGGCGGGTGGATACCAATTCAGTTCGCCCGAACCGAGAAAGAATCTGGCCGCGCGCATCTACCGGTTGCCGGGGGTAAAGCAGGTCAGCTCGGGGTTGTTCGGCGTGGCGTGAGGCGGTGGGGTGGAAGTGAAGCGGAGTTCCGGTCTCCGGGAGCAAACCAGCGAACAGGCGCATTCGGGCACGGCAGCGCGACGGTCCCGGTTGCCGAAGCCGGGGCGGGGGAGGTCAGCCTCACGTAGAGCCGGGAGGAGCGCGCAAGCTATCGGCAACGAAGACCGTCGTCCTACACCCTTTGGTCGAGAGTTTACCATGGAGGTCGCGGTTTGCTGCCAGAAGCCGCAAGATCATTCGATTCGCCGAGGTTCGCCCTGGATGACGGAGAATTTTGGGATGGGTTTGTCCGGTATTCAAGAGTATGCCTGGATCATCGGCATGTAAAGTTTACCAGTTTAGTAAACTTATCGTTGACATCCCCACTTTCTGTCTCAGGGTGGCGGTGTTCAAACCACCGACCATGAAAAATTCCCTTACCGTATTCGCTCTGAGCGCCGCGCTGCTCATCGCCCCGATCTGGTCAGCCCGTGCGGCCACGACGGAACTACTCAACGTGTCTTACGACCCCACCCGGGAACTGTACGTAGATTTCAACGATGCGTTCACGAAGTACTACAAAAAGAAGACGGGCCAGGACGTGAAGATCAATCAATCCCACGGTGGTTCGGGCAAACAGGCGCGCAGCGTGATCGACGGCATCGAGGCCGACGTGGTCACGCTCGCGCTGGCGGCGGACATCGACGCCCTCCACAAAAACGGCCAGCTCGTCGCCGCCGATTGGCAGAAGCGCCTACCGAACAACAGTTCTCCCTATACCTCGACCATCGTGTTCCTCGTCCGCAAGGGGAATCCCAAGCACATCAAGGATTGGGACGACACGTTACGCAGCGACGTCGGCGTGATTACCCCCAGCCCGAAGACCAGCGGTGGCGCGCGCTGGAACTACCTCGCCGCGTGGGGCTACGCGCTCAAGAAGAACGGGAACGACGAAGCCAAAGCGAAGGATTTCGTGGCCAAACTCTACCAGAACATTCTCAAGCAAAACCTGCCTCTGGGCGCGGGCGCGCGAGACGCCACCAGCAACTTCGTGCAGCGCGGCCTGGGCGACGTACTGCTGGCGTGGGAGAACGAGGCTTACTTGGCGTTGAAAGAATTTGGGAATGATAAATTCGAGATCGTGACGCCGAGCATCAGCATCCTGGCGGAGCCGCCGGTGACAGTGGTCGACAAAGTCGTGGACAAGCGCAAAACGCGGGCCATCGCGGAAGACTACCTGAAGTATCTCTACACGCCGGAAGGCCAGGAAATCGCCGCGCGGAATTTCTACCGCCCGCGCCTCAAGGAAGTAGCCGACAAATACGCGGACAAGTTCGCCAAGGTCGAATTGTTCACCATCGACGACATGTTTGGCGGCTGGGCGAAGACGCAGCCGAAGCATTTCGACGACGGCGGCATTTTCGACCAGATTTTCCAGGCGAAGTAACCGGGTTTCGGCGATAAGCGGGACGTATGGAGAGTGCAGCAGCCAAGCCGTCCCTGAAACCCCGTCGCCGCCAGGTTCTGCCCGGGTTCGGGTTGAACCTGGGCCTGAGTCTGTTCTACCTCTGCCTCATCGTTCTGGTCCCGCTCTCCGCCACCTTCATCCGCGCCGCCGGGCTGGGGTGGGAGCGGTTCTGGGCGGTGACGACGGCCTCGCGGGTGCTGGCATCGTACAAGATCAGCTTCGGCGCGTCGCTGGGCGCGGCGACGCTGAACCTAGTGTTCGGTCTGCTGGTAGCATGGGTGCTAGCACGCTACCGTTTCCCGGGAAAACGGTTCGTGGACGGCATCGTCGATCTGCCGTTCGCGCTGCCGACGGCGGTGGCAGGCATCGCATTGACGCAGGTGTACGCGCCGACCGGCTGGCTGGGCAAGCCGCTGCTGGAAATGGGTATCCGGTCTGCTTATTCGCAGTTGGGTATCCTGATCGCCATGACGTTTATCGGCATCCCGTTCGTGGTGCGCACCGTGCAGCCGGTGTTGGAAGACCTAGACACGCAATTCGAGGAGGCGGCGCGGAGCCTCGGGGCGTCGGCGGCGCAGACGTTCTGGCGGGTCATCGTGCCCGAAGTGCTGCCCGCGCTGCTGACGGGGTTCGCGCTAGCGTTCGCGCGCGCGCTAGGTGAGTACGGGTCGGTGGTGTTCATCTCGGGCAACCTGCCGTTCAAGACGGAGATCGTGCCGCTGTTGATCATCACCAAGCTGGAGCAGTATGACTACCAGGGTGCCACCGCGATTGCCGTGGTCATGCTGGTCGTTTCGTTCCTGCTGTTACTCATCATTAACCTGCTGCAGCGCTGGGCTTCCAAGTACCGCGAAGCATGAACGCGCCGCTCGCTTTCTCATTTCCGGGCTGGCCGGTGCTGACCAGCGTGGTGGTGGGCGTGCTCGTCATCGGGTTCGTGCTGGGGCGGGTGCGTACCACGCGCGAGGGGACCGGGTTATGGACAGCCCGCGCGTTGACGTTGGCGGCGCTGGTCTTTCTCGCGGTGTTTTTAGCGCTCCCGCTGGCGGCGGTGTTCGTAGAGGCCTTCCGCAAGGGTGCGCAGGCCTACTTCGCGTCTTTTCGGGAGCACGACGCGCTGTCAGCCATCCGTTTGACGCTCCTCGCGGCGGGGATCGCGGTGCCGCTCAACCTGGCGTTCGGCCTGTCGGCGTCGTGGGTGATCGCCAAGTTTCATTTTCGCGGCAAGAGTTTGCTGATCACGTTGATCGATCTGCCGTTCGCGGTGTCGCCGGTCATCAGCGGGTTGATCTACGTGCTGGTCTTCGGTGCGCAGGGTTGGTACGGCCATTGGCTGACGGCACACGAGGGGTCCACGAATCCGGTGATGGCGTGGCTGGTCGAGCATCCGGCGAAAATCGTGTTTGCCGTGCCGGGGATCGTGCTGGCGACGGTGTTCGTCACGTTTCCGTTCATCGCGCGCGAACTGATCCCGCTCATGCAGGCGCAGGGCAGCGACGAGGAACAGGCGGCGATTTCGCTCGGCGCGAGCGGCTGGCAGACGTTCCGGCGCGTCACGCTGCCCAACGTCAAGTGGGGGCTGTTGTACGGCGTGATCCTGTGCAACGCGCGGGCGATGGGCGAATTCGGCGCGGTGTCAGTGGTCAGCGGGCACATTCGCGGCAAGACCAACACGATCCCGCTGCACGTCGAAATTCTTTACAACGAATACAATTTTGTGGCGGCGTTCGCGGTGGCGTCCTTGCTGGCGTTGCTGGCGTTGGTGACCATCGGCGCCAAGGCGCTGCTGGAATGGAAGTTCCGGCACCAGGAAGCTGAGGCGGTCGTTTGACGAAGGATATTGATCGTCTCGCGTCAGGTTGCGCCGGGCGAGGTTGCGCCGTTGCCAAGCGGCGGGAGGCGCCGGGTGGCTGCGCGTCCGTCGACGTAGCCCCACAGCGCGCCCAAGATCAACCCGGCGGAGTGCGCGGCGTTGGCAATCGGTCCGAGCCAACCCGTGAAACACATCACGAACCAGATCAGTGCAATGATCAGAGCCTCGAGAGGAAGTTCCAAACCAAAGGTTCGGTCCGTACGCCCGCGCAGCCAGAGGTATCCGATGAGCCCGTAAACTACGCCGGACATGCCGCCGAAACCCATGTGGCCGGAGATAAAATACTGACCCAGGTTGCTGCACAGAGCGATGCCGAGCGTGAGCAGCAAATAGTGGCGAGACCCCAACCGCCTCTCCAGGATGCCACCGAGTGTCATCAGGTTGAGCAGGTTAAAGCCGAGGTGCGGCATGCTGAAGTGCAGGAACGCGGGCGTCAGTAGCCGCCAGACCTCGCCGTGACGCACCTCCCACAGGCGGGCGGGAACGTTGGCGGGGGCAAGGCTGATGAGCCACGGTGCGAGACGTTCGTCGTTCTCACCGAATGCCGTCCAAAACGTGAGCAGGATGCTGCCGACGACGAGGCAAACGTTGACGGGGCTGCGCCGTTGCAACGGGATGGTGGTTTCCTCGGCGTCATCGGCGGCGGGAGGCGCGTTTTCTTCGGCGGCGGTCGGCATGGCGTTCCGTACAGTGCACCGGGCGGGTCGAACGGCAAGGTGCGACCGGCGCGGAACGTGTTTTGCAAAGGGGGATGACAAACGCGCGAACAACGGCTAGAACACATCGGACCTCCGCGCCCATGATTGCCGTCACCATCCGCGAACTGAGCAAAAGTTTCGGCGACCACCTCGTCCTCGACCACATCGACCTGCGCGTCGAACCGGGCGAACTTTTCTTCTTGCTGGGACCGAGTGGTTGCGGCAAGACGACCCTGCTGCGGCACATCGCCGGGTTTTATTACCCCGATAAGGGGCAAATCTTGTTTGACGATCAGGACGTGAGCCGCGTCCCGCCTTACAAGCGTGGCACGGGCATGATGTTCCAGTCGTACGCGCTTTGGCCGCACCTGACCGTGGCGGGCAACGTCGCGTTCGGGCTGGAGGAGCGCAAGACGCCCCGCGCCGAGATCCGCAAACGCGTGGACGACGCGCTGGCCTCGGTGGGCATGTCCACGTATGCCGACCGTAAGATCAACCAGCTCTCCGGCGGCCAGCAGCAACGCGTGGCACTGGCGCGGGCGCTGGTGATCCGTCCGAGGTGCCTATTGCTCGACGAGCCGCTGTCCAACCTGGACGCCAAGATGCGGTTGCAGATGCGCGGGGAGATCCGGCGCGTGTGCAAGGAATTCGGGTTGACGGCGATCTACGTCACGCACGACCAGAAGGAGGCATTGAGCATCGCGGACCGGCTGGCGATTCTCGACCGCGGGCATTTGGTGCAGGTGGGTACGCCGCGCGACATTTACCGGCGTCCGCGCACCAGAACCGTCGCGGATTTTATCGGCGAGAGCAATTTCGTGGAAGGCCGCGCCGCCGCTCCGGTGGAGGGCAGCGAGCACTGGCGAGTGAGCACCGCGCTGGGCGAGTTTACGGGGTTGCAGCCCGACGCGGCGTGGGATCTGCACGTCGGTGAGCCGGTGGTCCTTTCCATCCGTCCAGAGAGCTGGAAATTGCGCGAGGCCGCCCGTGCCGACGGGATGGCCTCGGAGAACTTGATCCATGGCAAGATTGGCCGCAGCATCTACCTCGGCGAGGTGGCGGAGTACGACTTCCAGCCGCGTGGAGCGGGCGGTGCGTTGAAGATTTATGAATTGAATCCGCGTTTCGTGGAGGCCGCCGACAACACCGAAATTACCGCCCGCGCGGCTCCCGACGACGTGGTCGTGCTGCATCCCTAGTGTGGACAACCCGCGAGGCCATGACGCGCAATTTTCTCATCGTCTTCGCGCTGGTCGCCATCGTCGGTTTGCCGTTTTTGCTGCGCCCCCGCGATAGCCTGCTGGCCGAGGCGGACGAAACGTTGGTCGTCATCACGCCGCACATCGAGGCCATCCGGTACGAATATGCGCGGGGGTTCCGCGCGTGGTACAAGGCGCGCACGGGCCGGACGGTGCGCATCGACTGGCGCGTGCCGGGCGGAACCACGGAGATCGCCCGTTACTTGGTCGGCGGCTACCAGGCACCGTTCGAGAACTTGTGGCGTCGCCGGGCCAAGATGAGTTGGAGCGATGTGGCGCAAAAGTCGTTCGACGATCCCAAGATCAAGCTCGGCCCCGACCCTGCGAAGGACACGGAGGCACAGATGGCGCGGCGGGCATTCCTGGATTCGACCGCCAGCATCGGCATCGACGTTTTCTTCGGCGGGGGCAGCTTCGACTTCACGCAGCAAGCGGCTGCCGGACGATTGGTAGATTGCGGTTTCGTGCGGGATCATCCCGAGCTTTTCGGGGATGGGCCGAACCAGATTCCACGGACACTCGGCGGCGAACCGTTCTACGATGCCGAAGGACGCTGGATCGGCAACGTGCTTTCGTCATTCGGCATCTGTTATAATTTCGATGCGCTCCGCCGACTGGGCGTCACGCAGCCTCCGCGCAATTGGGATGACCTGGCGAACCCGGTTTACCTCGGGCAGGTTGCGCTGGCTGACCCAAATATGTCCGGGGTCGTCACGAAGGCGTTCGAGATGATCATCCAACAGCGGATCGACCAGCGGGTACGGAGTCCGCTGCCCGGCGCGAACCATGACGAGGCGCAAACGGTTGCCGCCGGGTGGTCGGACGCCATGCAACTCATCCAGAAGATCGGTGCGGGCACACGGTACTTCACGGATGCTTCGACCAAGATGCCCATCGACGTTTCCGAGAGCGATGCTGCGCTGGGCATGTCCATCGACTTCTACGGGCGTTTCCAGGCGGAGAGCGACCGCGACCCGCGAACGGGCAAAGAGCGGATGCGTTACTTCAATCCGCCCGGCGGCACGAGCATCGGCGTCGATCCCATTGGCACGTTGCGCGGCGCGCCGCATCCCGCGCTGGCCCGAGCGTTCATCGAGTACGTGATGAGCATCGAAGGACAGAAGTTGTGGGCGTTCAAGGTGGGAGCGCCGGGCGGGCCGGAAAAGTATGCGTTGCGCCGTTCGCCCGTGCGCCGCGAACTCTATGCGTCGGAGTTCGCCGCCTACCGCAGCGACCCCGATTCGCAGCCTTACGAGGAGGCCAAGAGTTTCACCTACCATCCGGCCTGGACCGCGCCGTTGTTCAACCCGATTCGCTTCATCGTCCGCGTGATGTGCATTGAACCGCACGAAGAAGCGCGCGATGCCTGGACGGCGCTCATCCAGGCGAAATTTCCACCGCAGGCAACCCAGCGGTTTCAGGCCGTCGAGGCCGTGGACTACGGCGAAGCCAGAGGCCGCATCGCCGACGCTCTGAAGAACCCGGACAAGCTCGTCGAGACCAGATTAGCTGCCAAATTGACCACTCACTTCCGGGAACAGTACCAAGAGGCGGCGAAACTCGCGCGCGCCGGAAAATAGGGAGCCGACCATCGCCATGTCACGCGTTCTCGCCATCCTCGTTTACCTGCTGACCGCCGCGTTCTTCGCGGTATTTTTCCTGTATCCTGTCGCGCAGACGCTGCGCGGCGCGTTCGTCACTGCCGATCACGGCATTTCGTTCATCTATGTGAAAGAAGTCTTTCGCAACCCTGTTTACGTCGAGGGCTTGCGCAACGCATGTCTGCTGGCGGTGTGTAGCACACTGGCGACGTTCACGCTGGCGATGCCGCTCGCGTGGCTGGCCGACCGCTTCGAGTTCGCAGGTAAAAAACTACTCACGGCGCTGCTGCTCGCACCGATGGTTCTGCCGCCGTTCGTCGGGGCCATCGGCATCCGCAAAATCTTTGGCCAGGAAGGGTCGTTCAATGCGCTGCTGCAAGCGGTCGGCATCCTGGGCCACGACCGGGCCATGGATTGGCTCGGGCAGAACCGGTTCTGGGGCGTGGTGGCGCTGAACGCGTTGCACCTTTACCCAATTTTGTATCTTAATGTGGCAGCGGCGTTGGCCAACGTGGACCCGGCGATGGAGGAGGCCGCCGAAAACCTCGGCTGCACGGGCTTTCGGAAGTTCCTCAAAATCACGTTGCCGCTCATTACGCCGGGCGTCTTCGCGGGCGGGACCATCGTGTTCATCTGGGCGTTCACCGAACTCGGCGTGCCGCTGATCTTCGACTACACGCGCGTGACGCCGGTGCAGATTTTTTACGGCATCAAGGACATCGGCTCCAACCCGTTTCCGTATGCTCTGGTCGCGGTGATGCTGGTTGCCACGGTGCTCCTCTACGCGCTGAGCCGCGTCACCTTCGGGCGCAAGGCGGGGGACCTGACCATGATGGCCAAGGCGACCAGCCGGGGCGGGGCGCGCGCGGTTTCCGCTGCCGCCGGGTACGCTTGTGCCGCAGCGTTCGGCGTGGTGATCTTCCTGGCGTTGCTGCCCCATTTCGGGGTGGTCCTCGTCGCGTTCTCGAAGGATTGGTATGGCACCGTGCTGCCCAGCGGTTTCACGCTCGATAATTTTCGCGCCGGGTTGGGCCACAGCCTGACGGTGCCTTCCATCGGCAACAGCCTCAAGTACGCGGCCGTTTCCACCGTGTTTGACGCCGTGCTGGGCGTGGCCATCGCCTACGTCGTGGTACGCACAAAGTTCCCGGGCCGCCAACTGCTCGATGCGCTGGCCATGCTGCCGCTGGCGGTGCCGGGCCTGGTCCTGGCGTTCGGCTACATCGCTATGACGCAGGAGGGGCGTCCGCTCGCGTTCCTGAATCCGGTCAAAAATCCGGTGCCGCTCCTGATCATTGCCTACGCGGTGCGCCGCCTGCCGTACATGGTGCGCAGCGCCGCCGCCGGGTATCAACAGACCAGCGTGACGCTGGAGGAAGCCGCGCACAACCTCGGCTGCCCGCCGTGGCGCACCCTTTATCGGGTAACTCTGCCGCTGATCGCTGCCAACCTCCTCGCGGGTGGCTTGCTCACCTTCTCATTCGCCATGCTGGAGGTGAGCGATTCGCTCATCCTCGCGCAGAAACAGGAATTCTACCCGATCACCAAGGCGATTTACGAACTGTTCCAGCTGCTCGGCTCGGGCCGCGGCATCGCCAGCGCGCTCGGCGTCTGGGCGATGGCGTTCCTGGGCACAACGATCCTCGGGGCCAGCTTGCTCCTGGGCAAGCGCATG
>CAXTBX010000114.1:9661-15070 GCA_964242205.1 uncultured Chthoniobacterales bacterium | reverse complement strand
GTGCTCGGCTACCTGATCGCCGGGGCCATCATCGGCCCGGCGGCGCTCGGCCTCGTTGACGCGGGCACCGGCGCGGGCCACGTCGGCGAGTTCGGCGTCGTGGTGATGCTTTTCCTCATCGGCCTGGAACTGCGTCCGGCGCGGCTCTGGGAAATGCGCGCGAGCGTGCTCGGCTTGGGCGGCTTGCAGGTCGTCGGTACGGCGGTGGCCGTGATGGCCGTGGCGTTGGGGTTCGGCAACGACTGGCGCACGGGCTTGGCGGCGGGGTTGATCCTGGCCATGTCCTCGACGGCCATCGTCCTGCAATCGCTCGCCGAAAAAGGGTTGCTCAAGACGCGCGGCGGCGAGGCGTGTTTCGCCGTGCTGCTGTTTCAGGACTTGGCGGTGATCCCCATCCTCGCCGTGCTGCCGCTGCTCGCCGTCCACGCCGCCACGACCGCCACCGGCCACGACGCCGTCCCGCAGACGTGGCTGGGCACCTTGCCGCCCTGGGCGCAGGGCCTGGCGACGCTTGGCGCGGTGGCCGCCGTCGTCATCGGCGGACGCTACGCGCTGCGCCCGCTGTTCCGCTACATCGCCAAAACGGATTTGCGCGAGATGTTCACCGCCACGGCGCTGGGCCTGGTCATCGGCATCGCCCTGCTCATGCAGGCTGTCGGACTGTCCGCCGCGCTGGGCACGTTCCTGGCGGGCGTCGTGCTCGCGGACAGCGAATACCGCCACCAGCTCGAAGCCGACCTGGAACCCTTCAAAGGGTTGCTGCTAGGTCTGTTCTTCATCTCGGTGGGTGCAGAGATCGAGTTCGGCTTCGTCGCCGGGCACCCGGGCTTGATGCTCGCGCTGGTCGCCGGGCTGCTGGCGATCAAGTTTGTCGTGCTGCTGGCGCTCGGACGCTGGTTCCGGCTGGGCACGGACGACGGCTACCTGCTGGCCTTCGGGCTGGCGCAGGGCGGCGAGTTCGCGTTCGTGCTGATCTCGTTCTGCCTGGGCGAGCACGTCCTTGTCACGGCGACCGCCAACGCGCTGACCGCCGCCGTCGCCCTGAGCATGGCCGCCGCGCCGCTGCTGCTCATCGCCAACGACCGTCTGCTGCGCTGGCGTCACGCCCACCAAAACGCCGCCGCGAGCGCCGGACCCGAGCGCGAGGCCGACGCCGTCGATGTGCACGACCAGGGCGGCGTGATCCTCGCGGGCTTCGGGCGGCTCGGCCACGTCATCGGGCGCTTGCTCCAGGTCAACGACGTACCCCTGACCGTGCTCGAACACGACCCCGATTGGGTGGATTCCCTGCGTGAGTTCGGGCTAAAAGCGTATTACGGCGACGCCCTGCGCGAGGACCTGTTGCTGAGCGCGGGCATCCGGCGCGCGAAGCTGTTCATCGTGGCCCTCGGCGACCAGGAGCAATCGCTGAAACTGGTGGACCTCTTGCGGGCGGATTTTCCCCACCTGACGATCCTCGCCGCCGCGAACGACCGTCGCCACGCCTACGAACTGATCCGGCGCGGAATCCCTTCCACACACATCTTCCGCGAGACGCTGGGCACGTCGCTGGACATGAGCGTGGCGGCGCTGCGACTGATGGGGTTCCGCGCGACGCAGGCGATCCGCGCGGCGCGGCTGTTCCGCGAGCACGACACGAAGATGATGGAGCAGATGGCGACGATTTTCGACGGCGACCACGAGGTGTACGTGTCCACGGCGCGGCAGCACATCCAGAACCTCGAAAACGTCTTGCGCGAGGACGCGAAACGGCGCGGCGGTGACCACGCGCCGGACCGCGGCTGGGACGGCCCGCCGCGGGTGGAGACGTGAAGTTCCGCGCCGTCCCCGACGATTTGGGAGCGTTGATCAAACTGGCCACGTGATGGTCCAAACCAGCGCAGGTGGATGGCGACCTCCGGGCACCATGGGTGCCACTCGCGGCGCAGCCGCCTGTTTGACAAGACGCGCCGCCCAGACAATCAGGCCGCTGCGCGGCGGTGTTTTGCCATGGCGCCCGGAGGTCGCCATCCACCTGCGCGTGTTCCTGCTTCCAAGCTCCGACTCGGGAACGAGAAAGTTTACCTGGTCTCTCGCAGAAATTCCCCGATCAACCCCACCGCCGTTTTGATCTGCGGCAGGCTCGTCGCGTAACACGCGCGCACGTAGCCCTCGCCGCTCGGTCCGAACGCCGTTCCCGGCACCACGGCCACCTTCTTCTCCTTCAACAGCCGCAGCGAAAACTCTGTGCTGCTCAACCCGCTCGGACGGATATCCGGGAACACGTAGAACGCCCCGCGCGGCTGGTGGCACGGCAATCCCAGCTCGTTGAACGCGTTCACGATGAAATTACGCCGTCCCTCGTACTCGCGGCGCATCGCGGCGGCGTCCGGTTCGCCGTCGCGCAACGCCGCCAGCGCGGCCTCCTGGCTCGTGATCGACGCGCACAGGATCCCGTACTGATGAATCTTCATCATCGCCTCGATCAGCGGCGCGGGCGCGCACGCGTAGCCGATGCGGAATCCCGTCATGGCGAACGCCTTGGAAAAACCGTGTAGGAAAATGGTGCGCTCGCGCATCCCGGGCAGCGCGGCGATGGACTTGTGCCGTGCGCCCTCGTAGGTCAGTTCGCTGTAGATCTCGTCGGTCAACACGATCAGGTCGTGGCGGCGGCAAACCGCCGCGACGGCTTCCAACTGCTCCGTTGTCATGGTCGCGCCGGTGGGGTTGGTCGGGAAGTTGAGCATCAGCACCTTCGAGCGCGGCGTGACGCGCGCCGCCAGTTCCTCGGCGCGCAGCGAGAACCCGTCCGCCGCGTGCGTGGGCACCGCCACTGGGACGCCGTGCGCCAACGCGATGCTCGGGCTATACGAGACGTAGCAAGGTTCGTGGTAGAGCACCTCGTCGCCCGGATCGAGCAACGCGCGCAGTGCGAGGTCGATGGCCTCGCTCACGCCCACGGAGACGAGGACCTCGCTGCCCGGCGCGTATTCGACGCCGAAGTGCCGCGTGACGTACCGGCAGATTTCCTCGCGCAGCTTGGGCAGCCCGAGGTTGGACGTGTAGCCGGTCTTGCCGCGTTCGAGCGAGTACATGGCGGCCTCGCGGATGTGCCAGGGCGTGACGAAATCCGGCTCGCCGATGCCCAGACTGATGACGCCCTGCATGGTCTGGACGACCTCGAAAAAATCGCGGATGCCCGAGCGCGGGATGTCGCGGACGTGGCGGGCAACGGGAGAGCGGGTCATAATCGGAGGGGGAATACGATGCCTCCGACAACGAAGAAATCAAGCGGTGTGCCACCAGCGAAGTCTCAATCCATGGATACCTTGTGCCCATCAATCATCGACCAGACCACAAGGGTTGTAATGATTGTCAGCGAAACCAAGCAAGCCCAGTGCGCAATACGATGGAAGATCGATAGACTGTTGCGGGAATGTAACACCACGAGTTGATGCACCATCAAAACCGGGCATACCGGAATGGCGATCAAGAAGCTCAGCACGGACAAAGGAGAATTAGCCGACGCGACACCAAGACTCAGGGTGCCCAGTGCGCCGAATGCGCAGAGAAAAGCGAAGTACGGTGCGCGAGGTGTTCTCATCACCAACATCAACAAGCTGATAATGACGAACAGTGCCGGAAACACGCACAAAGCCAAAACGACAGCGGTTCCCGTGATGTATGCCGGAGTTTCCACCGGCGCATAACTGAGCGGGCTAGGGATCATAAGAATGTAAGGAGCAGTCTATGTACCTTCCATACTTCTTTGGTGACCGCAGCTTGCCATCCAGCTAACGTTTGACGAAGGTTTCGCTCATCTCCCACAGCCGCGCCGCTACCGCCGCGTCGTACGTCACGGGCGTCGTCTGACGCTCTCGGTCGCGGTGAAAATACTTGCCTGTCACGCCCGCCAGCTCCGGCGCGACCGCCAGCCGCGCGACCGATGCCCCGCCCTTCGCCGCCGAAATCATGAACGGTTTGATAAACATCACCAGAAAACCCAAAATGCCCTTGGCGTTGCGCCAGATCGGCGTCAGCACGACCCCGGGGTGCAGGCACGTCGCCGTGACGCCGTTTCCCTCCCAACGCCGCGCCAGTTCGTAGGTGAACAGGACGTTCTCCAGCTTCGATTGTGAATAGGCCCGGAACGGCGTGTAGCGTTTCTCACCCTGAAGGTTGTCGAAATCGAGTGTGGGGATGTTGCGATGCGCGTCGGAGGCCACCGTGACCACCCGCGCCCCATGGGCGGCGGTCAGCAGTGGTTTCAGTTCGTTCGTCAATAAAAACGTCGCCAGATGGTTCACGGCGAAGGTTTCCTCCAGGCCGTCGGTGGTCAGGCGGCGCTCGGGGACGATTAACCCGGCGTTGTTGATCAACACGTCCAACCGGTCGTGCCGTCGCCGTACCTCCGCCGCGAGCGCGCGGACCGCCGCCAGCGTCGAGAGGTCCGCCGGGAGAAACTCAGCGGACGCCGCCCCAGCCTCGCGCAATTCCCGGGACGCTGCCTCGCCGCGCGCCGCGTCGCGCCCGGTGATGAGCACCGTCGCGCCTTGGCGCGCCAGCACTTTGGCCGCTTCCAGCCCGATGCCCGAGTTACCGCCGGTGACGAGGCAGATTTTGTCTTTCATAAAGGGTCAGGCATCCAAGTCGGCAGTGGGGACGGTGCGGCACTGGCGCAATGCCTCGAACAGGACGATCCCCGTCGCCGTGGCGAGGTTCAGACTGCGGGCAGCCGGGGCCATCGGGATCGTCAGCGTGCGTCCGCGTCCCGCCGGGCCGGTCAGCAGGCTCTCGGGCAGGCCGCGCGTCTCGCGCCCGAAGACGAGGAAATCGCCCGGCTGGAAATCGGCGTCGTAGTAGGCGCGGTCGGTCTTGGTGGTCAGCAGGAAGTACCGTGCGCGGACGAGGTGCGCGGCGTACAGCGTATCCCAATCGTCCCAGATCGTGACCTCCACCTGCTCCCAATAATCCATTCCGGCCCGGCGCAGGTATTTGTCGTCCAGCGAAAAGCCCAGCGGGCGAACCAGGTGCAGGCGCGCGCCGGCGGCCAGGCATAGCCGCGCGACGTTGCCCGTGTTGGGCGGGATCTCGGGTTCGACCAGGACAACGTTGAACATGAGGTTCTCGCCGGGAAACTCGTGCAGAGTCCGGCCCACCGCAAAGAGGATCGCCAAAAACGGCAAAGCCGGTGGACCGAGGTCAACCGGCTGCCGAAATGAACTGAAAGCGAATCGCTTAGGCGGTGGCCGCCACCGCTTCGATGACATTCACACGCCGACCGCCGCGGTCGAACTTCACCTCGCCGTCCACAAGGGCAAAGATCGTGTAGTCGCGCCCTAGGCCGACGTTCGTGCCGGGGTGGAACTTCGTACCGCGCTGGCGGATGATGATGTTGCCGGCGACGACCTGCTCGCTGCCGAACTTCTT
>CAXTBX010000114.1:0-9561 GCA_964242205.1 uncultured Chthoniobacterales bacterium | reverse complement strand
GTGAGCTTCTGGCGGTGGCCGACCGTGCGGTGGTAACCCTTGCGGCGGCGGTACTTGAACGCGATGACCTTCTTAGCTTTAAACTGCTCGACCACCTCGCCGAGGACCGACGCGCCGTTGAGCAGCGGGCTGCCGTGGGTGAGCTTGTCGCCGTCCGCGTGCATGAGCACGTCGGAGAAGGTAGTTTCCGCACCGGCTTCGGCGTCCAATTTCGCCACTTCGATGATGTCGCCTTCGGACACTTTGTACTGTTTGCCGCCGGCTTTGAGGATCGCGTATGCCATAAAACTTGCTTTGCTCGCTGTTGAAAGGGAAGCGGACAGTATGCGCGTCGCCGCGCGTTGGCAAGCGAGAAAATTGCGCGGACGCGAAAATCATTTCCACGCCGAAAATGCGTTTTAATCGGCAAAATATGCCGCAGATAACGCAGGCGTTGCAGGATTTGCAGCGGACGGCGAGATAGGGCAAAGTGGAGCCATGCGTCGCGTCGCTCTTCTGCCGGTTCTGGCCGCCGTCCTGTGTCTAGGACCCACGCCGTGCGGCCTCGCCTCGCCTGACGCCTCGCCCACCCCGACCCCGGCGACCACGACGCCGCACCGCGCCTCCGAAACCGTGAAGACCGAACTCAAAGCCGTCATCGACGGGCAACTGGCAGCCTTCCGCGCCAACGACTACCCGAAGGCGTTCACGTTCGCCTCTGCCATGATCCAGAGCATGTTTGCACCCGAGGAATTCGAGAAGATGGTCAAGACGGCTTATCCGATCATCGCGCATTCAGTCTCCACTGAATACGGAGTAATGTTCGACACGGGCGAGGATGCCGTGGTCAACGTGCGGGTGCAAAACGCCGGGAAGCAGAGCGTGGAGTATCAGTATTTGCTCAAGAAGGAAGGGGATGGTTGGAAGATCAACGGCGTGTCGGAAGTAAAGGCCGAGGGGTTGAGCGTGTGAGGGGAAGTAGGAGGCGGGAACGCGGAAGTGGGTTTGCGCGTAACGCGCGGAGCGCAGGGTGAGCAAAGGCTGGCAACTTTCTGAGAAGGCGCGCCCGTGCCGGTGATGCCGGAAGCAGGTGGATCACCAAAGGAGGTGGATTAGACCTCTTGCACAATAGAGGGCAGCGCGAGTTTTGTAGGGCGGGCGCTTCGTCTGCCGTGGGTGGGACGCTATGCCCGGCGGCAGACGAAGCGCCCGCCCTACAAAACTCCGGCCCCGTCTCTATTACGAAAGCGGTCTATTTTTTGTCTCCGGTGCGAACGGGCGGCTAACTGCATATCCAAAAACCAAAGCTGGTTTTCTGGTGCCCCTACCGGGCTACTCCGTGGGGTGGGCATTCCCCGGGGCTTCTTGCGCCCCTACCGGGGCTGGGCAGGAAGTTTATCAGCAGACACCAAACTTCTTACACCCTACCCATGACTGAGCAGAAGGTCTACCGGCAGGCACCAAAGAGCCCGCGCAACCGGCGGCGCTGGCGGTAGCCGAACAGACCCGCCGTCAGCAGGCCGCCGAGGACCGTGGCGGGCTCGGGCACGGGCACGGGGGTGAACGACAGATCGTAGTTCGTACCGTTGAGGTTCACCTGCGCGACGTAGTCGGCGGAGTCATAACCCGTGATGCTCGCAAAGCCGCTGCCGGGCGTCAGTGCGCTGACGCCAGAGATCAGCGTGTAGGTCGAGTTGTAAAGCGTGCTGCCGAAGGAACTATCGGAAAGCGTGAGCGCCAAGGTCGCACCGTCGACGGTGAGCGTGCTGTTGCCCAGGGCAACCAGGTCTTTCGACATGGTGCTGTAGATATCGAAGGCGAGCTTCGAGCCGCTGCTCAGCGTCAGCGCGCCGGTCCCCGCTGTCGAGGCGACGTTGATGGTCCCGGCGTTGTTCGTCGTGCCCGGCCCCGGAGAGAGGGTACCGTTGATCGTCACGTTGTTCGCGCCCGCGTTGATGTAACCCGTGCCGAGCAGGGTGCCCGTGGTGCTCACCGTCACCGCGCCGGTGCCGGTCGCCGAGGTGCCGTTGGCATTGCTCACGAGCAGGGAGCCCGCGCTGACCAGGGTACCGCCCGCGTAGCTGTTGCCAGCGGAGAGCGCCAGGGTGCCCGTGCCCTGCTTGGTCAGACCGCCGTTGGTCACGTTCCAGCCGACCTGAACCTCGGGTGCCGCGTTGGCGAGCGCGGGCGAGGCCGCGGCGATGTCAAAGGTCCGCGTCGCGCCGCCGAGGTCGAGCCTGCCGACGCCCGCCAGGGTGTTGCTGAACACCGTCGCGGCGGTATTGGTGGACGCGTACGACACGTTGGCCCCGAGGACGAGGCCCGCCCCGCTGGAGGGATTGCTCGCATTGGTGTAGCTGAAGGTCGCGCCGCCGAGGGCCAGCGCACCGTTCGCGTTGAGCTGGCTGGCGGTCACGCTGAAGGTGACCGTGCCGCCGGTGATCGAGGAGGCCGCGCTGAGCGTCAGCGCGGTGCTAGCCTTGTTCAAGGCCCCGCCGGACATGGCCAGGCTGTTGATGGTTTCCGTGCGAGCCGCCAGGTCGAACGTGCCGCTGCTGAGCGTGACGTTGGAGGTATTGGGGATCTGCTCGTTGACGGTGCTGGAATAGTTCACCGTGCCGCCGTTGATCGTGAGGTCGCCGCCGACGGCATTGGTCGAGGCGACCGTCTTGCCGAGGGCGAGCGTGCCCTGCGAGACGGTGGTCAGTCCGGTGTAGGTGTTAGAGGTCGCACCCAGGATCGTCCAGGTGCCGCTGCCGGTCTTGGTGAGCGTGCCCGTGCCCGTGCCGATGACGCTGGTGACGCTGCTGCCGGTGCTGGAGCCGCCCAGGGTCAGGCCGTAGCCGGGGCCGGTGATGGTGCCGGTGTTGGTAAGTAGGATGTTAGCACTGCTACCGCTGCCGGAGACGATGCTGCTGCTACTGCCCAGCGTGACGAGGCCGCTGTAGGTCGCCGCCGTGGTGGCGGAATTGGTCAACGCGCCGCCACTGGAGATGCCGGTGCCATTGAGCGTCAGCGGTTCCGCCGTGCCGAGGGTGAAGCCGCCCAAGTCCAGCGCCGCCCCGGTGCCGCCTACCGTGGTGCCCGCCGCCGTCGTACCCAGGGGGGTATTGGTGGCACCGCCCGCCGCGCCGAGCTTGAGGGTGCCCGTGCTGACGAGCACCGAGCCGGTGAAGGTGTTCGCGCCGGAGAGGGTCAGCGTGCCCGTGCCCACCTTGGTCAGGAGCGCGCCCGCCGCCGCCCGGACACCACCGATCACGCCGGAGTAGGTCGTGTCCGTGTTGTTGCCGCCCACGGTCAGGCTGCCCGAGTAGGTGGTGCTGGTGGTCGTATTCGTGTAATCGCCGATGAGCAAGCCCGTGGTCGCGCTGCTCGAACCGGCCAGCGAGCCGATGGTTTCCGTGCCGCCGCTGATGTCAATGGCCCCGGCACCGCTCGTCGAGACGGCGGCGGCGTCGTTGATCAGATCGGTGCGGTTGGTGAACCCGCTGACCAGGCTGCCGCCGGAGACGAGGACGCTCGCCACCGAGCCGAGCGTGCCGTTGACATCCAGGTAGGTGACGCCCGCGCTGTTGGTGTAGCCACCCGAAAAAGTGTTGATCGCAGCCAGTTCCAGGGTGCCGCTGCCCGCCTTGGACAAGCTGCGGCCAGTCCCGCTGAGCACGTCGTAGATCAGGACGCCGCTGTTGACCGTCAGGACGGTGTCCGCCGTCAAGACCGCGCCGGGCGAGGTCAGGGCGCGGTTATCGAAAGTCAGGACGCCCGTGTTGCTGGAGTTACCCAGCGCGATGGCACCGCTCAGGCTCAGGTTGTTGTTGAGCGTGCGGTCGCCGCCGGTCGTGGCGGCGTTCGAGGAGAGGGCAGAGCCGGTGGCGAGGGTCAGCGTGCCGGTCCCGACGGGTCCCGACGTGATGGCGTTCCCGGCGACCACGCTGCTCGACCCGAGCGCGATGGTGCCACCGCTGACGGTCGTGCCGAGGGCGTAGGTGTTGGCACCTGACAGCGTCAGGACGCCTCCCTGCGTCTTCGTGATGCCGCCGTTCTGGATGACGGAGGAAACCTGGAGATCGCCCGCCGAATTGATGTGGTTGTAGATGGTGAAGGTGCGCACCGCTCCGCCTAGGTCGAGAGCACTGGTCCCGGTCCCGGTGATGGTGGCGGGGAACCGGCTGCCGTCCGCCAAACCAAAGCCGACGCCGCCGTTGACCGTCAGGACGCCGCCGTTCAAGGTGACGGAACTGGAAGTGGCCGACCCGTTCCCGCCAAAAAACTGCAAGCTGCCGACCGTCTGGCTGAATCCGGCGAGGTCGAACGTGGTGAGCAGCGAGGTGCCGCTGGCGATGCCCACCGTCAGGGCCGTGGTGTTGACCAGCGCGCCGGAGACACCGAGGCGAAGCGTGCCGCCGACGGCGGTCGTAGCACCGTCGTAGGTGTTGACGCTGCCCAGGGTCAGCACGCCCAACCCGCCTTTGGTGAGGCTCCGGCCCGTGCCGCTGAGCACGTCGTAGACGACCGCGTTGCTGCTGGACGTGTTCAACGTGGTGTCTGCCGTCAAAACCGCGCTCGGCGAGGTCAGGGTGCGGTTGTCAAAAGTCAGGACGCCCGTGCTGGTCGCGTTACCCAGGGTGATGGTGCCGCTCAGGCTCAAGTTGTTGTTGAGCGTGCGGTCGCCCGTGGGCGTCGCGGCGTTCGAGGCCAGCGTCGCGCCCGTGCCGATGGTCAGCAGCCCCGTGCCGACGGGACCCGAGGTGACGGCTCCCGAGGCGACCGTGCTGCTAGCGCCTAGCGCCAGCGTGCCCGCGCTGAGCGTCGTGCCGCCCGTGTAGGTGTTCGCGCCGGACAGGGTGACGGTGTTGCTGGTCGTCTTGTTGGCGGCCACGCTGCCGCCGAGGATCGCGCTGACCGAACCAGACTGGAGATCGTAGGCGCTGGTGCTCGTCAGCACGCCAGTGGTGCCGGTGATCGAGCCGCCACCGGTCAACTGCACCCCGGCCACCGTGTCGGAGAACGTCGTCAGGGAAAGCGTGCCGCCCGACACGCCGAGGCTGGCGGCATCGGCGATGACGTTGTTTGCTCCATAGGCCAGCGTGCCCAACTGCACGTCGGTCAGGCCGGTGTAAGTGTTCGCGCCCGAGAGGGTCAACGTGCCTGACCCGGCCTTCGCCAGACCGAAGCCGCCACTGATGACATCAGCGATATTGACCGCGCTGTTAACCGTCAACGTGGTCGCGGCGGTCAGGACCGCGCTAGGAGCCGACAAGCCGGTGTTGTCAAAGGTCAGGACGCCGTTGGTGGTCGCGTTGCCCAGGGTGATGGCACCGCTCAGGCTCAGGTTGTTGTTGAGCGTGCGGTCGCCGCCGGTTGTGGCGGCGCTGGAACGCAGCGTCGCGCCCGTGCTGATGGTCAGCAGCCCCGTGCCCACGGGACCCGAGGTCACCACGCCCCCGCTGACCGTGCTGTTGGTTCCCAGCGCGAGCAAACCGGCGCTGAGGTTCAGTCCGCCCGAGAAGGTGTTCGCGCCTGACAGGGTGACGGTGCCAGCCGCCGTCTTGTTGGCGGCCACACTGCCGCCGAGGATCGCGCTGACCGAACCATTTTGCAGATCGTAGGCGCTGGTGCTCGTCAGGACCCCGGTGGTGCCCGTGACCGAGCCGCCGGTCAACTGCACCCCGGCCACCGTGTCGGAGAACGTCGTCAAGGAAAGCGTGCCGCCCGACACCTTCACACTGGCAGCGTCGGCGATGACGTTATCAATCCCGTAGGCCAGCGTGCCACCCTGCACATCGGTCAGGCCGGTGTAGGTGTTCGCGCCGGACAAGGTCCAAGTGCCAGTGCCAGCTTTGACGAGGGAAGTCGCGCCCGAGGAACTGTCCACGATCTTGCCGCTGATTTCGCCGGTGGCGGCAGCGGTGGAACCTTGCAGGGTCAGCGTCTTCAGGCCAACGCCCGTCGCCGTCAGGTCGCTGGTAAACTTGAGCGCGCCGGTGCCGGACTGGGTGATGGTCGCGCCGCCGGTAGTGCCGTTGAGATTGAGAATCTTGTCGCTCGTTTCACCAACGCCGGTGTAGGTGAGCACGCCGGTGGTGGTCGTGGAGCCGAGGTTGATCGTGCCGTTGGTGCCGAGGTTGCTGTTCGCGCCACTGTTGCCGACCGTGGCAACGCTGAGCGTTCCGTTGCCGACAGTGACGCCGCCGGTGAAGGTATTGACGCCGCCGAGCGCAAGGGTGCCCGCGCCTGACTTGAGGAGTGCGGTCGTGGGTGTGGTGGCGTTGGTGCCGTCGGAGATGACGCCGCCGACGGTCAGGGTGTTCGCGGTGACGGTGACCGTCCGCGCCGCGCCCGCCGATGTGCCCAGCGAGACCGCGCCGGCACCCAGGTTCAGGTTGTAAGTGCCCTTGAAAGCAAAATCGCCGTTCCAGGTCTGGGCGTTGTTGGTGGCGAGTGTGGCGAGCGTCGAACTGGCGGTGTTGTCGAGCGTACCGCCGTTGAGGAGGAGGGTGCCGGTACCGAGCGCGGAATTGGTCGCGGAGGTGCCCGCGTTGTTGATGTTAAGCGTGTTGCCCGCGCCAACCGTCACGCCGCCGGTGAAGGTATTCGCACCGGAAAGCGTGAGCGCGCCCGTGCCGGTGCCGGTGAGCGTGAGGCTATTGCCCGCGCCGTTCTGGATGACGCTGGAAACCGCGATGTTGCCCGTACCGTTGACCTGAACGACGTTGGCCGCGGCATTGCCCAACGCAACCGTCATGACGCCGGTGCTGGTCTGCGTAGGGACGAGCGACAGATTGAACGTACTCTCGTTGGACAGAATGGTGTTGGCCACCCCGTTCAAGGCGTTGCCCGTGAGCGTCAGGATGCCGCTGGTGGTAACGTTGTCGCCGATGCTGATGGCCTTATTGGCCGATGACAGCAGGTCAATTGTGCCCACGGCCAGCCCACCTCCGGCGGTGTTAAAATTGATCAGGATGGCACCAGTGGAAGCCGTCGCACCAAACGCCGCGATGTCGTTGGAAGCGCCTTCGTTCGCAACGGTTCCCGTCGCGTCGCCGGGGAACTTGGTCGAGGTGCTGCCCGCAACGGTCCAATTTCCAGGCGTCAGCCAAGTTACGCCAGTCGTGCTGGTGCTGTAAGTGTAAGTCGTCTGCGCGTGGAGAGAGCCGAGGCCCGCCGCGAGCAGGGCCGCCACGCCGCGCAGGCAGGCGCGCTTCCGGTTGACTGGTGCCATTCCCCACGCCGTCCGGCGCATCCGCAACCTGGAAATCGTCTTCGCTGTTTTCATAAAAGATACCCTGCTGTACGCGCTCCCTTTTTGTCTGGTTCGGGCTGGCTCGCCAACGCCGAAGCGTGACGTTTTCGTCACGCGCGTAACCATTTGCCGCCACGACCTGCCACGCCGCGCGTTTTATGGCGACAGCGGTTTACATAAGCAAGATTTTTCTTCGCCATGACCAAAATTCGTCGCGTGGTACCCTCCGACGGACGAGCCACGCGCACGGCATTGTGGGCAGCGCGAAACTGCGAATTTCTTTGAATCCGCGGCGGGGTGGCAGCGTCTGTCCTGCATAACCCCTATGCTGCGACCCCTCAAAACCCTGCTCTTGGCGGCGATCACCTGCGCGCTACCTTTCACCGCCTCGAAGGCGTTCGACATCTCGATCAACATCGCCCCGCCGCTCATCCCCGTATACGAGCAGCCGCCTTGTCCTGAAGAGGGTTACATTTGGACGCCCGGCTACTGGTCCTACGAGGACGAGGGTTATTACTGGGTACCGGGCGTGTGGGTCGAGCCGCCGCGCATCGGGTTCCTGTGGACGCCGGGCTACTGGGGCTTCGCGGACGGCCTGTACGCGTTTCACGCCGGGTACTGGGGGCCGCGCGTGGGCTTCTACGGCGGCGTGAACTACGGCTGCGGCTACGATGGTTACGGCTACGGCGGCGGCCGGTGGGCGGGCAACCGCTTCTTGTACAATACGGCGGTCACGCGCGTGAACACGACCGTGATCCGCAACGTGTACGTCAACCGCGAGGTGCTGCGCGAGCGGCGGACGGATTCGCGGGTGAGTTTCAACGGACGGGGCGGCATCGAGGCGCGGCCCACGGCGGAACAACGCCAGGCCGCCGCGTCGCCGCACCTGCGGCCCACGGAAACGCAGATCGCGCACCGGCAGGAGGCCGGGCGCGACCGGGGCCAGTTGGCGAGCGTCAACGGCGGGCGTCCGGGGCGGCTGGCGGTGGAACGTGCGGGCGACCGGGGTGGGCACGATGGCCAGGGCCGGGGCGACGAAGGTCGCGCCGCATGGCAAGCCGAGCGCGCGGAACGCCGTGGCGAGGGCGAAGACGGTTTCCAGCGGCCCGGACGCGAGGAGCGGCAGGCCCAACGCGCCGAGCAACCGCCAAGGCAGCAGTCGGCGAACCGGGGCGATGGATTGATGCCCGAGGAACGGCAGTTGGCGCAACGGCGCGAGGGTCGGGCGGAACGCGCTGGCTTTCAAACCGGTCGGCGCGAGGACGGCGGCAATCGTCTTGGTCAGGATGACGCCGCGCGTGCCGAACGCCGCGCGATGCGTGAACAGGCTTTGCGGCAGCCACGGGCGGGGCAGGAGCGGCAATTCGGTGGCGAACAGCGGCGCGCGGAATCCCAGCAGATCGAGCGGCAGGCGATGCGGCAACAGCCGCGACGCGTGGAAGGCGGCGGTGAGCGCCGCGCGAGGCGCGAGGGTCAGGGCCAAGGACGCGGCGAAGAACGTGGCCGCCGCCACCGCGAGGGCGAAGGCCAAGAGCGTTGAGGTTGGTGATGGCGCGCGATTTCGCGGAGTGTCCAACCGGCGGGGAAGGATGGGCGCTGCCGCCGGGGACGGCTGACCGAAGCGGTCGATGTGGCGCAAGGACAGACGCGACCACGGAACGAAGAAAGGAAAGACGCCGAACTCGCAGCCGCCCACGGAGAGAGAGCAGGGCCTAACGGACTTAAGGTTCAGCCGCCGCCGGGGCGAAGCAAAGCACGAATCCAAGACCGCGCTCCCTCGCCCCGGCGGTCGGCTGGAGCGCTGTTAGGCCAATCGGACCAGATTAGCGGCCCACGGCTGAGGAGTCGTAAGGATACCTCTCCTCAAATTTGCTGATGGCTGCCAAGCTCGCTGGTCGAAACGTCAAGTCGGGGTACTTTGCGTGCATGTCACGCGCCGTGAAAAGAAGATCACGGTGCTCCGGGTCCTGTAGGCCGGAAAAGATAAGAAGCGGAGAGGGCAAACCCAAAGGCGTGGGGATGTGCAGAGAGCCTACTTCAGCGTCTAGAAGCTTGGCCTCAAGCGCGATGGCTTCAGCAGTCTGGCCTGTTTTCAGCATGTCAAGACGTGCACGGCTGAAATGGCTTTCAGTACGAGAATAATTGATCAAGTATGCGGCGCGACACATGCCGCCGTAGAAGCTGGCTGCTGAGACGACACACAGGGCTATGATCCAGAGCAGAGTAGTTTTCATATTTGGTATCGGCGGAACAGGATAAACAACGAGAAACGCTCACGCAAGCGGCCTAACTATACTTCGTTAGGTGGAGCTTGCACGTTTTCTGAGGGGAGGGCAAGT
>CAXTBX010000113.1:0-15148 GCA_964242205.1 uncultured Chthoniobacterales bacterium | reverse complement strand
ATTCTTGGCCGCGCGCGGGATTCCGGTGCGGCCCGCCAAGGAAAAGGGCCACTGACGCGGGTTGCGCGCCAGTGGCCCATCCGGGGATTAAAGCTGGTGGCGTCGGATCAACGCTCGTGGATCACCGTCACGTGGTGGTGGCGGGTGTAATGACGATGGTAGGGACGATGATAAACGCGATGATGGCGGCGGCCATTTTCGACGATGACAGTCGCGGCGCTGGAGTTGGTGGGCAGGAACGCGGCGAAACCGCCGAGGACGCAGCAGAGAGCGAGGATGGTTTTCATAGGGTTTGTGTGTTGATCGTTAGCAGGGAAAGGTTTGGATGCTCAGCAGCGGGTAGGAATGCAAATTTTCTTTAAATTGCATTCTCGTTCATTGGGGAGCGTTCTCAGATTTCAATAATAGATGCGGCGATAGACCACCACGCGGCGGCCATGGCGGTAGTATGCCCGGCGCACCGTGCGGTAACGGCGGTGGTGGCGGTGCGCGCCAACCACGACGGTCAGGTTGACCCGCGCCGTGGCGGGGAGGGCATTAACGGGAGCAGTCGTCGGCGCTAGGGCGACAGCGGGCGCTTCATGGGCCGAGGCTGGCGAGAGCGGCAGACCGGCGAAACCGGCGGCGGCGAGGCAGAGGATGAGAAATTTTTTCATGGTTGCTTGGGTTCGAGGTCGGGCATTTCGGCCCGTGTTAAAAATTCGGACGCCGTCCCGCCGCGAATCATTCAACTTTTCTCAAGCGAGATCCACGAGGCGACGCTGCCGGTTCTCGAAACGGGCGGTCTGCGTGTAACCGGCGGCGCGGACCGCGGCGAGCGCCTGGCCGAAGTCGCGGCCCGTTTCCTCCGGCGCGTGGGCGTCGCTGCTGATCACCACCGGGACCTCCGCCGCGTGCAGCAGGGCGAGGAGTTCGCCGGAGGGATAAAGCTCGCCCACCGGCTTGTGCAGCCCGGCGGTGCTGACCTCCACCGCCACGCCCGAGCGCGCGGCGGCGGCGACCGTTGGCTCGTAGTAGCACCGGAGGTCGCCGGGCGGGCGGAAACCGAACTTTTTCGCCAAATCGGGATGCGCCACGAAGTCGAACAACCCGCTGGCTACGCAACGCTCGTATGCACGCCAGTAAAGCGCCCAGATTTCTTCGACGGCGGTGTCGGACGCCGTGAAACGCCCGATCCACTTGGGATTGTCCACGTCCCAGCCGGGCGCGAGATAGTGGACGCTGCCGATCAGGTAATCCCAGGGGGCCAGCCGGGTGAGTTGCTCGATCCAGGTTTCCTGACCGGGGATGAAGTCGCATTCCAGCCCGAGTCGCACGGGAAACGGCGCGGCGGCCTCGCGCGCGGCGAGGACCATGTCCACGTAGCGCGGGAGGTCGGCGCGGGACATGCGCCAGTCGTCGAACGGTTCGAGGCCGGGCATGGGGCTGTGGTCGGAGAAACCGATTTCCGCAAGGCCGCGCGCCCGGGCGACGGCGACGTATTCCAAGGGTTCGCCGACCGCGTGGTGGCAGAGGGGAGTGTGGAGGTGGTAGTCGGCAAGCATGGAGCGGGAATGACGAAGGACGAATGATGAATGACGAATGACGAAGGCGGAGGGAACGGCAGACGCCGAGCAGAGCGGAGAACGATTGCTGGTATCGTTTGTGTTCCGTTCTTTCTTCCGTCATTCTTCGTCATTCGTCATTCGTCCTTTTTCTGCCATGAAGTTCATCGACACGGTTTTTGAGAAGCTCGCGCGTAATCCCAAGCGCATCGTTTTTCCCGACGGCGCGGAGCCGCGCACTGTGCATGCCGCCGCCGAGTTCGCCGCCCGCAAACTCGGCGCGCCCGTCTTGCTCGGCCACCGCGACCAGATCGAAAGCGTCGCCAAGGGCGAGGGCATTGATCTGCACAAGAAGGGGCGCAAGGTCGCGCTGATCGACCCCGCCAATTCGGTGGAGTTGCCCACGTTCTGCGAACGCCTGGAGCGGCTGGACCGGTACAAGAAATTCGGCGTCAGCGACTCGCGCGAGGTCATGGTCAACCCGAACTACTTCGGGGCGATGATGATCCAGTACGGCCTCGCGGACGGCCTCGTCGGTGGCGCGGGGGAATATTCGAGCGGGTTGTTGCGGCCCCTGTTACAAATCCTCAAGCCGCTGCCGGAATACCGCACGGTATTCGGCTGCATGATCCTCGAACTACCCGACCGGCCCGTGGGCGACGACGGCGTGCTGTTCCTGGCCGACAGCGCCGTGATTCCCGAGCCGACCGTCGAGCAACTGGCGACCATCGCCGTCCACACCAGCAACCTGTATTGCCGCCTGAGCGACGGGCGGGCGCGGGTAGCGATGCTGAGTTTTTCCACGAAGGGCAGCTCCTCGTCGCCGCTTGCCAAGAAGATCGCGGCGGCCTCGGCGCTGGCGCGGCAGATGGTCGAGCAGCGCGCCACGGACGCCGGGGAGGAAACGGGCGTCGTGGACATCGAGATCGACGGCGAACTCCAGGCAGACACGGCACTGGACCCCGCGCTGGCGCTGCGCAAGGCACCGGGCAGCCAGGTCGCCGGGCAAGCCAACGTGCTCGTATTCCCCGACCTCAACAGCGGCAACATTGCGCTCAAGCTCGTGCAGTACCTCGCCAACGCGCGGAGTTACGGGCAGATTTTGCTCGGGTTGTCGAAACCGGCGGCAGACGTGTCGCGCGGCGCAACGGCGGAAACGATCTTGGGCGTGGCGGGGATCGTCGGCTTACAAGCCATCGAGTACCACACGCGGTATCGGGAATGAGCCGCCGCGCCGAGTCGAACCCTCATGCTCTTTTGCTTTTTCCACGGCCATGAAGAATAATGATTGCGTTTTGGCCGCGAACCCATAGCATCCCGGCGGTTTGACCCCCAAAACAACCCGCCCAGCGTCGTTGTTCGTTCGTTTTTACTATGAGTGAAAGCCAGTCCGGTCAGCCCACCGATCCGTCCCATGCTCGCCCCGGTTCCCAGGGAGCGGACGAGGTGCCGTTTGAAATCTCGCAGGAGCCGTTCACTCCCGAGGGGCCGCACGATGCGCCGGACGCGAACGCGGTGCCCGCGCCCGCCTACGAGCACCTGGGTGAGTTGCCCGCTACTTACGGCACGCAGAGCGTTTATCTGGTAGCCTACGATCCGCGCCGGTTGTTCGTTTATTGGGACATCGACTGGGCAGACGCGCCGGGCAAGAAGCAGGTGCTAAACGTGTGCCGGGCGGACGGAGAGGTGGAGACGCAACTGGAGATTTCCGCCGCTGACCCGGGTCGTTACGTAGAGGTGAAACGGCCCGGCGGCACTTACTACGTCGAACTCGGCAGCCGCGCCCGCGACGGCGCGTGGCAGTCGGCGGCGTCCTCCGCGCGAGTGACCATGCCGCCGGAAGGGCTTTCGGGGGATACCGAACCGCAGTTCGCCACGCTGCCGTTCCACCTGAGTTTTCAGCGGTTGTTGGAACTCATCGATAACGCGATGGGCATCGGCGAGGACCTGACCGCCGCAATCTCGCGCTTGCAGCAGACCGAGCAGCCACAGGTGGCGACGCTGCTGGGGTCGCTCGGGCACCTGAGCGGCAGCCAGTTGCACACCTTGGAAACTTTGCTCGGCAGGCATCTGGAGGTCGAGGGAGGTGGCAGTCCCGGCGGGAACAGCGAGGACCAGTTGCTGCGCGACCGGCGCGAGGCCACGTCGTCCGCTGGAGCGTTCGGGAGCGAGAATTTGTCCTCAGGTGGGGCGTTCGGAAACGAGACTCTGTCATCCGGTGCGTTCGGGAGTGAAAATCTTTCCTCGGGAGCGTTCGGCAGCGAGCGGGTAGCGCCCGAGGTGGCGCTCGGAGCGGAAACATTGTCTTCCGGCGGGTTTGGCAGCGAGGGGTTGTCCTCTGGGGCGTTGGCGGGCGGGGGGAGCGAGGAGCTAGCTTCCGGTCTGCTCGGGGTGGAGAGCTTGAGCAGTGAATTGCTCTCGTCCGGCGGCTTTGGCAGCGAGAGCCTTTCCTCAGGTGGCCTCGGCGGCGGAAGTGATCTGCACGACAATGAACGGCGCGAGCTGTTCCTGAAAGCGATGGAAAACAATCTGGACGTGCTCGGTTCGCTGTTCAGTGCGTTCGGCAGTCCCGGCGCGAGCGATGGGTTCAGCGCGGGCGGATGGTGAAAGGCGCTCCGCTTTCGGCCTTCCTCCATGCCCCCACCTACAGGCCGCCGCAAACCGCGTCCGTCGCACCGGCCGCCGAAGGATCGGCTCCTGGAGGCTTACCTGGATTATCTCGAAAACGAGCGTAACTCCTCGCCGCACACGCTGACCAATTACCGTCGCGCGCTCGACGCCTTCCGCTCTGCGCAGCCCGATGCACCCGGCTGGACCGAATGCACCACGGAGCCGTTCCGCGATTACCTTTTTGATCTGATGAAACGTGGGCAAGGCCGGGCTTACGTCCGGTTGCAGTTCGCGGCGCTGCGTTCGTTCTACAAATACCTGTGCCAACGGAAGGGTCTGGCGCTCAATCCGCTTAAAGCATTGCACCTGCCCAAGGCCGACAAGAAACTGCCGCAACCCCTGACCGCCGCGCAGATCGACGAATTGCTCGCCGCGCCCGGGAAGGTCGAGCGCGAGGCGCAGGCCCCGGCGTGGATGCCCGCGCGGGACACGGCGGTCATCGAGCTTTTCTACAGCAGCGGGCTGCGGCTGGCGGAGCTGGCGGCGCTGAACTGCGAGGACGTGGATTTTTACACGGAAAGCGTGCGGGTGTTCGGCAAGGGGCGCAAGGAGCGCGTCTGCCCGGTGGGGTTGCCCGCGCTGGAAGCGGTGGAACGCTACCGCTCGCAGGCGGGGGTGCGCGCGGGACCGCTGTTCATCTCGAAGCTGCGCAAACGGCTCTCGGGGAGGTCGATCTGGCTGCTGATGAAGCGTTACCTGCCGCACACGAGTATCCCGCCCATGCTTAGCCCGCACAAGCTGCGGCATTCGTTCGCCACGCACTTGCTCGATGCCGGGGCGGATTTGCGGAGCGTGCAGACACTGCTCGGACACGCGAGTCTTTCGACCACCCAAATTTATACCAAGGTGACGACCGAACGCATGAAAGCGGCTTACGATCAGGCGCATCCGAGAGCGTAGGCGGTCTTGTTTGTTTTTTGCCCGGCTGGACTTTTCCAGACAGACCGTCGGACGGATTTTCCGGGGAAAAGCCAGCGGCGTACTGTTTTCCGGCCAGAATGGCCTCGGCATACGCTTTGCTATAGGAACGCGCGCAACCCTTGGGAGGCTTCGAAAAACGTTGCCTGCCCATCGGATTCTCGCCAGAAGTAACCCGCCTTTCTGATATCCGACCGTCGACCTCCCTATGAAAAAGATCGAAGCCATCATCAAGCCTTTCAAGCTCGAAGAAGTCAAAGATGCCTTGGCCGAACTCGGCATCGAGGGCATGACGGTGAGCGAAGTCAAAGGTTTCGGTCGGCAAAAGGGGCACACCGAGATCTACCGGGGCAGCGAGTACACCGTCGATTTTCTGCCGAAGATCAAGATCGAGGTCGTGCTAGCCGACGGGTTGCTCGAAGACGCGACCGCCGCCATCGTCAAGGCTGCCAAGACGGGTAAAATCGGCGATGGCAAGGTGTTCATTTACAATATCGAGGATGCCATCCGGATTCGTACCGAGGAAACGGGCGAGCGGGCGGTATGAGGGAGGGCAGAAGGCAGAAGGATGAGGGCAGAAGGATGAAGTTCGCCTTTCCAAGGTGAGGGGCGGCTGAACCACATTGCAGCGCGAACGCAGTTGCGCGAAACTGGCCGGTCTGAGCGCGCATCCCCTTTATCCGTCCGCCGTCCTGGACACCGAACTCGCCGGGCGGCTGCACCCGCTGGTCGGTGATTGGTTCGCGCGGACTTACCCGGACTTCACCCCGGCGCAAAGACTGTGCGTACCCGCTATTTTGGAGGGCAAATCGGTGTTGCTCTCGTCGCCCACGGGCAGCGGCAAGACGCTGGCGGGTTTTTTGGGGATCATCGACTGGTTGGTGCGGACCGCGCCGCCCGCCGGGAAAATTTACGCGCTCTACGTCTCGCCGTTGCGGGCGCTGACCTACGACATCCAGAAGAACCTGACCCGGCCCTTGCAGGAAATGGGGCTGGAAGGGCGCATCCGCGTCGCCATGCGGACCGGTGACACCCCAGCCAAGGAGCGCGCGATGCTGCGCCGCAAGCCGCCGCACCTGCTCCTGACCACACCCGAGAGCCTGGCGATTTTGCTGTGTCAATCCGCTTACCACGCCGCGCTACGGACGGTGCGGTACGTCGTGGTGGATGAACTGCACGCGCTGGCCGAAAACAAGCGCGGGACGCACCTGAGCGTTTCGCTGGAACGGCTGGAGCGACTAAAACGGCGCGCGCCCAACGTGCCGGAGGAAGCGGCCCCGGTTGTCCTGCGTAAGGTCGGCGGCGCGCCGGAGGAGCGGATCGTGCTCCAGCCCGCGCCGGTCAGGAAACCCCCGGCCCCCGCCGAGGACGACGTGCCGACCGACGAGCCGCTCTGCCGGATCGGCCTGTCGGCAACCATCGCGCCGCTGGAAACGATGGCGGGGTTTCTGGTCGGCGTGGGCAAGCCGTGTCTGATCGCGGAGGCCAAGATGCAACGCCGCACGGTCGTGGAGGTATTTTCGCCGGTGCGCCGGGAGCCGTACCCGCCAGCCGGGATGGGCGCCGGGCGGGTGGTGCACGAACTAGCCTCGCTGGTGCGCTCGCGGCGGTCGGTGCTCATTTTCACGAACACGCGTGCCGGGGCGGAGAAGTTTGGCCTGCAACTGCGCGCCGCGCTGCCGAAGCTGGCAAACCTCGTGGAGGTTCACCACGGTTCGCTGGACCGCAACGTACGCCTGGACGTGGAGGACCGGCTCAAGAACGGCGAACTGCGCGCCGTGGTATGTTCGACCTCGCTCGAAATGGGCGTGGACATCGGGGCCATTGACCTCGTGGTGATGATCTCGTCGCCGAAGGGCATCTCGCGGACCTTGCAGCGCATCGGGCGAGCGGGCCACGCGGTCGAGGCCACCAGCCACGGCATCCTGGTGGCCACGAACGTCAGCGATCTCGTGGAATGCACCGTGACGGCCCGGCTGGCGCGGGAACGGCGACTAGACCCGGTGCGCGTCCCGGAGGACGCCGCCGACGTGCTCGCGCAGCACATCCTGGGCATGGCGCTGGAGGTGCCGGGGATGGCGGTCGAAGAGGCGTGGGCGACCGTGCGCGGCGCGTGGCCGTACCGGCGGCTGGCGCGGGAGGATTTCGACCGGGTCGTGGAGTACCTGGAGGGCGGCGGGCGGTCCTTGGCCAAGGCTTACTCGGACACGTTCGGGAAGGTGCGCGTCGTGAACGGACGGCTGTTCCCGGCCACGCCGAGAGTCGTGCGGGACTACCTCGTGAACGTCGGCACCATCGCCAGCGAGGGCTTGGTGGACGTGATGCTGCGGCGCAAGCGGCTCGGCACGGTGGACGCGGGGTTCATCAAAGGCTTGAAGGAGGGCGATGTCTTCGTGCTGGGGGGGCGGGTGGTGCGATTGGTGAGCGCGGATTGGCAGGTGGCGAAAGTCGAGGCGGCGGACGGCGCCCGGCCGAACGTGCCGAAGTGGTCCGCCAACCGGATGGCGCTGACCAGCGGGCTGGCGGCGGAGATCGGGCATCTGCGGACGGAGTTGGACCGGAGGATCGACGAGGAAGAAAAGGTTCAAAATCCAAGAAACCAAGAAACCAAAGAAGGTTCAAGGTTTAAGCCTCAAGCTGCAAACAAGGTACAAGGTGCAAGGTGCCAGGCTGGGGAAGGTGAGGAGTCGCCTGCGGATTGGCTGGCCGAACACTGGGAGCTTTCGCTTTCGAACGCGCAGGCCGTGGCGGCGCACTTCCGGTTGCAACGGCGGTTTTCAATCGTGCCGCGCGACGGGATGTTCCTCATCGAACACCACCGCGAACGCGGCGAGGAACGGCGGAGCCACTACTTTTTTCATACTCTAGCCGGGCGCAACGCCAACGATGCCCTGTCGCGTATCGTCGCGTGGCGGGTCGCCAAGCTGGCGGGCGGCAACGCCGTCGTGATGGTCGATGATTACGCGTTCATGCTGACGCTGTCGCGGTTCCAGGAACTGCCGTTGGAACGATGGCGGCGGTGCTTCGCGCGCGAGGGCGCGGAGGAAGATTTGCGGTTGGCGCTGAAGGAAAGTGAACTGGTGCGGTGGCAGTTCCGGTCGGTGGCGCAAACGGGCCTGATGGTGCCCCGGCAGTTGCCCGGCAAGGAGCGCAAGATCAAGCAACTGCGGTTCAGCGCGGAAATCTTGTTTCGCGTGCTGGAGGAGCACGAGCCAGATCACCCGATGCTCGCCGAGGCCTATCGTCAGTCGCTGACGCGTTTTCTGGACGTGGAAGGGGCGGCGGCATTCATGGTGCGTGCGGCGGACCCGGCCTGGGACTGGCAACTCGTGGAGACGCCGACCGTGAGTCCGTTTGCGTTTGCGCTGTATGCCATCCAGCGCAAGGAAGTGATGATGTTCGAGGAGCCGGAGGAAGCCGTGGAGCGGATGTACCGAGAATTCTATGGGGGCAGGGATGAAGGATGAAGTAGGAGCGCGGAAGCAGGAACGCGGAAGTTGGGAGGAAGAATGGCTCTCATATTTGGGCGTTACTCTGAGAAATGGGGAAGTTACCTCCCTTGTGCGTTGCGGAAAATCCAGGTGATTTGGGCCGTGGACAGCCTACTTCGCCTGGGCGTCCGTCGTTGTATCCATTTATGCCGCCGCATGGTCCGCCGTTTGCTCAAAGCAGGGATGGCCTGACACCTGTCTCGCTTCCGTCAATTGTCTCAACCTCGTCCCGCCTCATGCTCCGCTCCACCATCGGCAAAGCGAAAATCCTGATCGTCGATGACGAACAGGCCAACGTCCGCCTGCTCGAACGCATCCTTGAACTCATCGGCGCCACGCGCGTGCGCTGCATCACCGATTCGCGCGAGGCGATGGCCGCGTTCCTGGAGTTTCGCCCGGATCTGATCCTGCTCGACCTACACATGCCGAATGTGAACGGTTTCGACGTGATGGAGCAGATCAAGGCGCTTTCCGACGGCGAGAACAACGTGCCGGTGCTCGTCCTGACGGCGGACGTCACCACCAAGACCAAGCACCGCGCGCTGGCGGCGGGGGCCAAGGATTTTCTGACCAAGCCGCTCGACCAGTCCGAGGTGCTGCTGCGCATTCGCAACCTGCTGGAAAATCGTTTCCTGAACATCCAGCTCCAGAACCAGAACATCTTGCTGGAGGAACAGGTCCGGGAGCGGACCACCCAGCTCGAAGACACCTTGAGCAAGCTGCGGATGGCCCAGCAGACCGCCATCAAACAGGAACGACTCAGCGCGCTCGGGACGATGGCGGCGGGCATCGCGCACGACTTCAATAACGCGCTCACGCTGATCCTCGGTTACAGCGACCTGCTACTGGGCAACCTCAGGGACCGGGCCACGCCCGCCGAGACGACCCAGCTGCACGCCATCACTACAGCCGCGCAGGACGCCGCGCAGATCGTCCGGCGGCTACGGGAGTTTCACCGGCAGGACGAGGGGACGGAAACACGCGTAATTTTGCAGCTCAACGCGCTGGTGGAGCAGGCCATCAGCCTGACGCAGCCCAAGTGGCAGGAGCAGGCGCGCAACCGGGGCGTGGACATCGCCATCCGCACCGAACTCGACGACCTGCCACCGCTGTACGGCGACCCGGCGGAATTGCGCGAGATGCTCACGAACCTGATTTTCAACGCCGTCGACGCCATGCCCGGGGGTGGCACGATCACCGTGTTAACATCGCTCGACGACACCGACGCCAAGTTGTGCATCCGCGACACCGGCACGGGCATGGACGAAGAAACTCGCCGCCGCTGTTTGGAGGCGTTCTTTACCACCAAGGGCGAACGTGGCACGGGGCTGGGGCTTTCCGCCGTGTACGGCATCATCGAGCGGCACCAGGGTGCGATGGATATCGAGAGCGAGGTCGGCAAGGGGACCTGTTTCTGCATTCGGCTGCCCGCCAGCGTGAGGGAGGAAGACGTGGAGTCCGCCGGGGGTATCCCGGCACCGGGCGGGGCGGGGGACAGCGCGGGCATCCGGCGCATCCTCGTGGTGGACGACCAGGAGATCATCCGCGACGTGATTCAGCAGCAGCTCAGCGAGGACGGGCACGAAGTCCAGATCGCGGGATGCGGGCGCGAGGCATTGGAACGGATGGACACGGCAACGTTTGACCTGGTGGTAACGGATCATTCCATGCCGGGGATGACCGGCGAGGAGTTGGCCGCGCAGGTGAAAGCAAAATTCCCGGCGACGGCGGTGATTTTGCTGACCGGGTTTGGCGGTTCGCGCTTCGACAACGAGCGTAAACCAACCACGGTGGACATGATTTTGGGGAAACCCGCGACCTCGTTCGATCTGCGGCGGGCGATCATCCAGGTGACGAAGTAGCCCGCCGGGGGCGGGAAGGTTCAAGAAACCAAGAATTCAAGAACTCAAAGGCTCAAGGCCCAAGGAATTAATGAGTCCGCCTGCTGATTGAACCTTGGCGCATAAATCTTATCTGAGGCTTGAAGCTTAACTCTTGAATCTTGGCGCGTTCGGCGTAGGGGTTTGTCCTCCTCTATGAAAAAATTGCTCCTGCTCGGTGCGCTCCTGCTCCTGCAAACCGCCGCCGTCGTACGCGCGGAAGGTCTCTACACCATCCCCGTCAAGACCATCGACGGCCAGGAAACCACGCTGGCTCCCTACAAGGGCAAGGTAATGCTCATTTGCAACGTCGCCTCCCACTGCGGCAACACCCCTCAGTACACCCCGCTGGAGGCCAACTACGAAAAATACAAGGACCAGGGATTTGTCACGTTGGGTTTCCCTTGCAACCAGTTTCTGGGACAGGAACCCGGCTCGAACGACGAAATCCAGAAGTTTTGCACCGAGAAGTACCACACGAATTTCCCGCTGTTCAGCAAGATCGAAGTGAACGGCGACAACCGGAATCCGCTCTACAAAGAACTGGCCGGACCGGCCTCGCCGTTCCCTGGGGACATCAAGTGGAACTTCACCAAGTTCCTGGTGGGCCGCGACGGCAAGATCCTGGCGCGCTTCGAGCCGAAAACCAAGCCCGATGACCCCGCCGTCATCAAGGCCATCGAAGACGCGCTCGCCGCGAAGTAACTTCTGGTCCCCGTCGCCCTGATGGCTGCCCCTTCCAAAGCCTACGCCCGTGCGGGTGTGGACATTGATCTCGGTAACTCGCTCAAGGGCGGGCTGGGCCAAGCGCTCGCTTCCACCCACCGGCCTGAAGTGCTCGGCAAGGTGGGCGGCTTCGGTGGATTGTTTTTGGCGAGCTTCGGGGAGATGCGCGAGCCGGTCCTCGTGTCATCTATAGACGGCGTCGGGACGAAATTGCGACTCGCGCTGGCGATGAACCGGCACGACACCGTCGGGCGCGACCTCGTCAACCACTGCGTCAACGACATCGCCGTGCTGGGGGCCAAGCCACTGTTTTTTCTCGACTACATCGGCACTGGAAAGCTCGAACCGGCGGTGTTCGCGCACATTCTCGACGGGCTGGTGGGTGCTTGCCGGGACGCGGGCTGCGCGCTGATTGGCGGTGAAACGGCGCAGATGCCGGGGATTTATCACGGCTCGGATTACGACCTCGTGGGCTGCATCGTCGGAGTGGTGGACCGGGCCAAGCTCATCGATGGCAGCCGAATCGCGCCAAGTGATGTCATCTTGGGTTTGCCATCGAGCGGCCTGCACACCAACGGTTATTCGCTGGCGCGGGAAATCCTTTTCGGGAAAATGGCGCTGACGCCCGAATCGCAACCGGCGGGGCTGGACGGCACGCTGGGCGAGACGCTGTTGGCGGTGCACCGTCCGTATCAGGCAGTGATGGAACGCCTGCCCGGGGGAACGTTGAAAGGCGCGGCGCACATCACCGGTGGCGGCCTGATCGACAACCTGCCACGTGTGTTGCCGGATGGCTGCGAGGCGGTCATCGACACGGACGCCTGGGAGGTGCCGCCGGTCTTCCGGCTGATTCAGGAGGGTGGACAGGTGCCGAAGGACGAGATGTACCAGGTTTTCAACATGGGCATCGGCATGGCGCTGGTCGTGGCCGAGGCCGATGCCGACGCCGCGCTGGCAACCCTGGGCGAAGGAGCATGCCGTATCGGGCGCATTGAAAATGGCGAGAAGCGGACCCGCCTGCAATAGCGGAGGCATCCTGCCATCTTTTCCTAACGGATCAAACGTTGTGCGCGTGAGTCGAATCCTCGAAAATCTGGAAGCTGGCAGCGTGACCGTCGGCGACGCTGCCCCTGCGGCCAAGGGGTTGCTCGGCCTCGGCCTCGGCGCGGGCCTGCTCGGTGCGGTGGCGCTGGGGCTGCGCTACGTCGTCCGCCCGCCGACGAAGGAGCGCATCCCCGAGACGCTGACCCCGGCGCAGTTTACGGTGCGGTCGTTTCAGTCGAGCCGTGGACAGATGATCTACCACGAGGGCGGTGCGGCGGGCGGCCCGGAGCCAACGCTGATTTTCGTGCATAACGTGGGCGTCGGGGCATCGTCCTACGATTGGTCAAAGGTTTACCCGTCATTCGCGGAGCGTCATCGGGTGCTCGCGCCGGATCTGCTGGGTTTCGGCGAAAGCGAGCGGCCCAAGTCGAAACTGACCGCTGCCGACTACGCGCAGGCGCTGGCGGACTTCGTCGAGGGGCAGTGCGGCGAGGAGGCGCAGCGGCCCGTGGTCATCGCGCGCGGTCTCGGGGCCGGGTTCGCCGCGCACATGGCCGCGCAGCACCCGGAAGTGGCGAAACGCCTGATCTTATGGATGCCGTCGGGCCGGGCGCACGTCCCGCTGATCCTGAATCTGGCGAGCCGGATTCCGACGCTCAACAGCTTTATTTATCGCAACAAGATGGCGCGCCGGGCGACCATCCGGCAGCGGTTCGAGGCGCCGGGAGCGTTTGTTGATCACCGAGCCGTGACGACCGAGATGGTGGAGATGCACGCCATCTGCGCGCAGCAATACCAGGCGGACTACGCGATTTACCGTTTGATGCAGGGCCGGATGAGTTTCGATTTGGAAGCGCGTTGGCGCGAGTTGCAGACGCCGGTGACGCTGCTCGTGCCGTCGTTGTTGTCCGGCGCGTCGTCGGCGCTGGCGGCGCGGTTGCAGGCGGCCAACCGGCGGTGTGCGCTGCGGGTCGTGCAAGGCGCGGGGCCGTTCGCGCCGCTGGAAGCTCCCCAGACCGTGGTCGACGTGCTGCGGGACGAGTTGCGCGAAGAATTGCGCGTGTTGAAGGCGGGTTGACCGGACGAAAGAGGGGCGGCGCGTTTTTCGTTGAATTGCGGTGCGCCAGACGCTTTGCTGGGGACGGGTTCGGGGGACAGCTTCGCGTGGGCGTCTACCTGGACTGGCCTTTGACCACCGACCATGCACCTTTCGCCGCGGGAACAGGAAAAGCTCTTGATCGTCGTCGCCGCCGACCTCGCGCGGCGTCGGCAGGCGCGGGGGCTGAAGCTCAACCACCCGGAATCGGTGGCGATCCTGACCGCCGATATCATGGAAGGCGCGCGGGACGGGCGCAGCGTGGCCGAACTGATGAGCCACGGCACGACCATCCTGCGGCGTGAAGACGTGATGGACGGCGTCCCCGAAATGATCCGCGAAGTGCAGGTGGAGGCAACCTTTCCTGATGGCACCAAGCTCGTCACGGTCCATGATCCTATTCGCTGAATTAACCCAGGAATGAAATGTTTTTATCATCATGACCGGGACGCGGTCGGCACATGCAAATCCTGTCAGCGCGGCGTGTGCCCGGGGTGCGCCGTGGAGTTCCCGCGCGGCCTCGCCTGCCGAGAGCGTTGCGAGGAAGACGCGCAGGCGCTGATTGCGCTGGTGGATAGGAACATGAAACTTTCGCCACTGACCCAGCAGATGCTCCGGTCAACCCGCGAGCGCAGCTTCACGATGGCGGGCTTTTACCTGGTCACCGGCGCACTTTTCTTTGGCTTCGGGTTGCGTGAACGTCTGGAACTCAGTGCCGTGCTCGGAGGGTGTTTCCTCGTTTACGGCGCGATGCAGGTGTTGCGGACGCTGAAGAGTCCGAAGATTCCCGGTCAAGAATGACAAGGTTTTATGATCCCCGGAGAAATCATCGTCGCCGAAACGGCAGAAGCGTTGGCGGCCAACCCTGGCCTGGAAGTGCGTCCGCTGGTAGTGGCGAACACGGGCGACCGGCCAGTGCAGGTCGGCAGCCATTTCCATTTCTACGAGGTGAACACGGCGCTGCGTTTCGAGCGCGAGAAGGCGCGCGGTTTTCGGCTGAACATCCCGGCGGGGACGGCGGTGCGTTTCGAGCCGGGTGACACGCGCGAGGTGGAACTGGTCGCGCTGGCGGGGGCGCGGGAGGTGTACGGCCTCAATGGGTTGATCAACGGCAGGCTGGACTGAACATTTTATTTCCGCGTTCTGACTCTCCACTTCCGCGTTCCATGAGCCTCCAACTTTCACGCCGCCAATACGCCGAAATCTTCGGGCCGACAGTCGGCGACCGCGTGCGCCTGGCGGATACCGAGCTTTGCATTCAGGTCGAACGCGACCTCGTTACGGAAGCGGGCGGCTACGGCAACGAAATCAAATTCGGCGGCGGCAAGGTCATCCGCGACGGCATGGGCCAATCGCCGACTGCGACGGACGCCGAATCGCTTGATCTAGTCATCACAAACGCGCTGATTTTGGACGCGGTGCAGGGCGTGGTGAAGGCGGACATCGGCGTCAAGGGTGGGCGCATCGTGGGGATCGGCCACGCGGGGAATCCAGGCATCCAGGGCGGCATCACGCCGGGGATGACGGTCGGCGCGGCGACGGAGGTAATCGCGGGCGAAGGCTGCATCATCACGGCGGGCGGCGTGGACACGCACATCCATTTCATCTGCCCGCAGCAGATCGAACACGCGCTGGCCAGCGGAGTGACGACGATGCTCGGCGGCGGCACGGGACCCGCGCACGGCACCTACGCCACGACATGCACGCCCGGGAAGTGGAACCTCCACCGGATGCTCGAAGCGGCGGACGAATACCCGATGAACCTCGGCTTCTTCGGCA